>NZ_JACHNE010000001.1:6072643-6390804 GCF_014205255.1 Streptomyces caelestis
CACGGTGGTGCTGCGCAAGGCCGGTGACGTCATCCCGGAGATCCTCGGGCCCGTCGCCGACCTGCGGGACGGCAGCGAGGAGGAGTTCGTCATGCCGAGCGAGTGCCCCGAGTGCGGCACGCCGCTCCGGCCCATGAAGGAGGGCGACGTCGACCTGCGCTGCCCCAACGCCCGCACCTGCCCCGCCCAGTTGCGCGAGCGCCTGTTCTACCTCGCGGGCCGCAAGGCGCTGGACATCGAGAACTTCGGCTACGTCGCCGCCGCCGCCCTCACCAAGCCGCTGGAGCCCGAGGAGCCGCCCCTGGCGGACGAGGGCGACCTGTTCGACCTCACCGTCGAACAGCTGCTGCCCATCAAGGCGTACGTCCTCGACCAGGACAGCGGCCTGCCCAAGCGCGACCCGAAGACCGGCGAGGAGAAGGTCGTCACCGTCTTCGCGAACCAGGAGGGCAAGCCCAAGAAGAACGCGCTTGCCATGCTGGAGAACATCGCGGCGGCCAAGCAGCGCCCCCTCGCCCGGATCATCACCAGCCTGTCGATCCGTCACGTCGGACCGGTCGCCGCCGAGGCACTGGCCCGCGAGTTCCGCTCGATCGAGCGCATCGACCAGGCCACGGAGGAGGAGCTGGCGGTCACCGAGGGCGTCGGCCCGACCATCGCCGCCTCCCTCAAGCAGTGGTTCGCCGAGGACTGGCACCGCGAGATCATCCGAAAGTGGAAGGCCGCCGGCGTCCGCATGGAGGAGGAGAGCACCGGCGAGGACGAGGGGCCGCGCCCGCTCGAAGGGCTCACCGTCGTCGTCACGGGCACCCTCGAACACTTCACGCGGGACGGCGCCAAGGAGGCGTTGCAGAGCCGCGGAGCGAAAGTGACCGGTTCGGTTTCGAAGAAGACGTCATTCGTCGTCGTGGGTGACAGTCCTGGTTCGAAATACGACAAGGCGATGCAGCTGAAGGTCCCGGTCCTGAACGAGGAGGGTTTCGGGGTCCTGCTGGAACAAGGACCGGACGCGGCGGCCGAAGTCGCTCTTTCGGCCGAGGAGTAGCGGTTGAAGGCCACCCGTTCGGCGCATACCAGATGCATACGGGTGGCTGGGGCGCATTCGGGCAACCGTCGGCGACCGCTGCCCGTGGAAGCCTTCTGCGGCCTACTGTTGAGATGTGCGCCTGCCGTGCCCAGCTGCGGTCGGGGCATCTTCGTGTTCGCGGAGCACGGGGAAGGGTTTTCCAACGCGGGCCGCCCAAGGGTTGTCGGGCACCGGGCCGCGGGGCGTGGGCACCGCCGGCTGTGAGAGGGACGGGAATGGAACCGACCGAGAGCGCCGTGCCGGGCTCACGGCTGCGCCTGCGCCGCATGGCGGTCGTATGGCGTGCAGTCCGTGGGACAGGCCGGCCGGCGGGGCGTCCGGGCGCGGAAGCGCGCGCCCTCGGACAGTACACCGCGGACGGGCGCGCCTCCGAGGGGCGCGCCGCGGCGGACGGCCGCGGCGCCGCACAGCCGGTCACCGAGCACACGTCCGGCCTGACCGGCGAGGACGGGGACACGGAACGGCACCTGTCCTGGCCCGCGCTGCCCGCGGCGGTCGTCGCGGCGGCCGGGTTCGTCCTGGGCGCCGGCTTCTACCGCGCCTTCACCGGCGACCACGCGCTCTTCCCGTCCGGCACGGCCGGCTGGGCGCTGGCCGTGCTGACCGGCATCATCGTCGGCCACCTCGTGATGCTCGGCCGCTCCCGCTGGTGGGGCGGCACCGGCTCGGGCGCCGCCCTCACGCTCGCCGTGCTGCTGCTGTACGGCTGGGTACCGGCCGGCATGGTCAGCCTCACGGTCGTCGTGCTGGTCGGCATAGCCCGCCGCAACCGCTGGCGCCAGGGCATCCTGCACGGGGCGGTCGACCTCCTCGGCATCGGCGCCGGCGCCCTGGTGCTGGGCGTCTTCGGATCCATACCGTCCGTCGAGTCCCCCTCGGATCCGGACAGCTGGACGCTGTACACCGCGTCCGAGGTGGTCATGGTCGCCGTCGCCTACCTGGCGGTCAGCCGCGTCCTGCTGTGGTACCTGCACGCCCCGCGCTCCGGCCTGCCCACCGTCGCCCGCACCGCCCTGGTCAGACAGGGCCTGGTCGCGGTCGCGCTGCTGGGGATCGCGCCGCTGGTCTGCGTGGTGGCCGTGGCCAAGCCGATCCTGCTGCCGCTGTTCTCCATCCCCCTCATCGCCCTGGACTCCACGCTCTGGATAGCCCGGGCCCGGGCCGAGGAGCAGCTGCGCGACCCGCTGACCGGGCTGCCCAACCGTCAGTGGCTCCTGGAGCGCATCTGGACCGCGCTGGACGACGCCGAGCGGATCGATGCGCGCGCCGCCCTGATGCTGATCGACCTGGACCGTTTCCGGTCGGTCAACGACACGCTCGGTCATCTGGCCGGTGACCGGCTGCTGCTCCAGATCGCCGACCGGCTGCAGGTGGCGCTGCCGCGGGGCGCGGAGGCCGCACGGCTCGGCGGGGACGAGTTCGCCGTCTTACTGCCGGTCGCCGACTCCACGACGTCCGCGACCCGGATCGCCCGCAACCTGGTCGCGGCGCTCAGCTGCCCGCTCGACCTCGACGGCCTCACCCTCGTCCTGGAGGCCAGCGCCGGGGTCGCCGTCTTCCCCGACCACGCGCTGGACGCCGAAGGGCTGCTGCGGCGGGCGGACGTGGCGATGTACCAGGCGAAGCGGGACCGCACGGGCGTGGAGGTCTACGAGTCCAAGCGCGACTCGAACACCCCGGACCGGCTCGGTCTGCTGGGAGACCTCCGCAGGGCGCTGGACGCCCACGAGGTCGAGCTGCACTACCAGCCCAAGGTCCGCTTCGACGGACAGGTCGCGGGTCTGGAGGCCCTGGTCCGCTGGGTGCACCCCGAGCGGGGCAAGGTGCCGCCGGACGAGTTCATAGCGATCGCCGAGTCCTCCGGCCTCATGCCCCATCTCACCGAGTACGTCCTGGAGACCGCGCTCGCCCAGGTCGCGCGGTGGCGGGCCCAGGGACTGTTCGTCCCGGTCGCGGTCAACGTCTCCCCGCGTGACGTCCACACCCCCGGCTTCGCCGGCTCGGTCGCCGCGCGGCTGGCCCGGCACGGCGTCCCGGCGGGAGCGCTCCAACTGGAGATCACGGAACACGTCCTCCTGGAGGATCCGCAGCGCGCCGCCGACACCCTCAACGGGCTGACCGGGCACGGCGTGAAGATGTCCCTGGACGACTTCGGCACGGGGTACTCGTCGCTGGTGCACCTGCGCAAGCTCCCGGTCAGCGAACTGAAGATCGACCGCTCGTTCGTCGCCCGGCTCGCCGTCGACACCGAGGACGCGGCGATCGTGCGCTGCACGGTCGACCTGGCGCACTCCCTCGGCCTGCTGGTCGTCGCCGAGGGCGTCGAGGACGACGAGACCTGGGAGCGTCTGCGCGACCTCGGCTGCGACGCCGTCCAGGGCTGGCTGGTCGCCGCCGCGATGCCCCCCGAGGAGACCACGGCCTGGCTCCGCGCCCGGGGCTCCCGCGGCTGGCAACGCCCCCGGGCCGCCCTCCCGGCGGCGACGGCGGACGACTCGGGCCGCATCGCCTAGATCCCGGACCGGACCTGTTCCGTTTCCCTTCCCGGGCCACTCCGGCAGGGCCGGGCCACCGGGCCCGGCGAAACCGTTTCACGGTCACAGCTGCCCGCCCCATAGGATTAGGACCTGGCGCCACATTCCCGCCTGCCGTGCGACGCCTGGCACGCACGCTCGCCGCGTTGCCGAATCGCCCACGTGGCTGTGCCACGAGGACGCTCCGGCGCCTTGCGATCGCTCGCGCCGGACGCCGCACGGCCCGCCCTCCGGGCGGACGACGGGAATGTGACGCCAGGTCCTAGGCCCAAACCACACACACTCACCCCAGAGGATCGCTGCATGCCTGGCATCACGCGCGAGGAGGTCGCCCACCTCGCCCGGCTGGCGCGTCTGGAGCTGAAGCCCGAAGAGCTCGACCACTTCGCGGGACAGCTGGACGACATCATCGGCGCGGTGGCCCGCGTCAGCGAGGTCGCCGACCAAGACGTACCGCCGACCTCGCACCCGCTCCCGCTGACGAACGTCATGCGCCCGGACGAGGTCCGTCCCTCGCTCACCCCCGAGCAGGCGCTCTCCGGAGCCCCCGCCCAGGAGCAGCAGCGTTTCAAGGTGCCGCAGATCCTGGGGGAGGAGTAACCCGCCATGACGGACAGCCCCATCATCAAGCTCACGGCCGCCGAGACCGCCGCGAAGATCGCCTCCGGCGAGCTCACGGCCGTCGAGGTCACCGAGGCCCACCTCGCCCGGATCGAGGCCGTCGACGAGAAGGTGCACGCCTTCCTGCACGTCGACCGCGAGGGCGCGCTCGCCCAGGCCCGTGCCGTCGACGAGAAGCGGGCCAAGGGGGAGAAGCTCGGTCCGCTGGCCGGTGTTCCCCTGGCGCTCAAGGACATCTTCACCACCGAGGGGATCCCGACGACCGTCGGTTCGAAGATCCTCGAAGGCTGGATCCCGCCGTACGACGCGACCGTCACCAAGCGGCTCAAGGCCGCCGACGTGGTCATCCTCGGCAAGACCAACATGGACGAGTTCGCCATGGGGTCCTCCACCGAGAACAGCGCCTACGGGCCGACCGGCAACCCCTGGGACCTGACCAGGATCCCCGGCGGCTCCGGCGGCGGTTCCTCCGCCGCGCTCGCCTCCTTCCAGGCCCCGCTCGCCATCGGCACGGACACCGGCGGCTCCATCCGCCAGCCCGCCGCCGTCACCGGCACGGTCGGTGTGAAGCCGACGTACGGCGGGGTGTCGCGCTACGGCATGGTCGCCTTCTCCTCCTCCCTCGACCAGGGCGGCCCCTGCGCCCGCACGGTCCTGGACGCGGCCCTGCTGCACGAGGTGATCGCCGGTCACGACCCGATGGACTCCACGTCGATCGACGCCCCGGTCCCGCCGGTCGTCGAGGCCGCCCGCAACGGCAGCGTCGAGGGCATGCGCGTCGGCGTCGTCAAGCAGTTCCGCGGCGAGGGCTACCAGGCAGGTGTCATCCAGCGGTTCGACGAGTCCGTCGCGCTGCTGAAGGAACTGGGCGCCGAGATCGTCGAGCTGGACTGCCCGTCCTTCGACCTGGCGCTGTCGGCGTACTACCTGATCGCGCCGTCCGAGTGCTCCTCCAACCTCGCCCGCTTCGACGGCCTGCGCTACGGTCTGCGCGCCGGTGACGACGGCACGCACTCCGCCGAGGAGGTCACCTCCCTGACCCGCGAGGCCGGCTTCGGCCCCGAGGTCAAGCGCCGCATCATGCTCGGCACGTACGCGCTGAGCTCCGGCTACTACGACGCGTACTACGGCAGCGCGCAGAAGGTCCGCACGCTCATCAAGCAGGACTTCGACAAGGCGTTCGAGCAGGTCGACGTGATCGTCTCCCCGACGACCCCGACCACCGCCTTCCCGATCGGCGAGCGCGCCGACGACCCGATGGCGATGTACCTCGCCGACCTGTGCACCATCCCGACCAACCTGGCGGGCAACGCGGCCATGTCGCTGCCGTGCGGCCTCGCCCCGGAGGACAACCTCCCGGTCGGGCTGCAGATCATCGCCCCGGTCATGAAGGACGACCGCCTCTACAAGGTCGGCGCCGCCGTCGAGGCCGCCTTCGTGGAAAAGTGGGGCCACCCGCTGATCGAGGAGGCTCCGTCGCTGTGAGCGCACTGTCCAAGGCCAAGGGCTTCAAGAGCTCCAAGTCCGGTCTGTACATCTCGATGGCCACGTCGGCCTTCGGCGCCGTCGGCGTCTACAAGCAGATCAAGAAGGCCCGCGGAGACAACGACACGCTGCGGCTGCTCGACGCCGTCGTGACCGGTGCCGCGGTCGTCACCAACCTGGCCATTCTCTATCGCGAGCTGAAGCGGCTGGGCGACGACGACGTCCTGCTGGGCTGAGAGGGAAGTTTCACCGTGACCACCACGACAGACCTGGTGTCGTACGAGGAAGCACTCGCCTCCTACGACCCCGTCATGGGCCTTGAGGTCCATGTCGAACTCGGCACCAAGACCAAGATGTTCTGCGGCTGTTCGACCGCCCTCGGGCAGGACGCCAACGCGCAGACCTGTCCCGTCTGCCTCGGCCTGCCCGGCGCGCTCCCGGTCGTCAACGCGACCGGCGTCGAGTCCGCGATCAAGATCGGCCTCGCGCTGAACTGCGAGATCGCCGAGTGGTGCCGCTTCGCCCGGAAGAACTACTTCTATCCGGACATGCCGAAGAACTTCCAGACCTCCCAGTACGACGAGCCGATCGCCTTCAACGGCTACCTCGACGTACAGCTGGAGGACGGCGAGACCTTCCGCGTGGAGATCGAGCGCGCCCACATGGAGGAGGACACCGGCAAGTCCACGCACGTGGGCGGTGCGACGGGCCGTATCCACGGCGCCTCGCACTCGCTGCTGGACTACAACCGCGCCGGCATCCCGCTCATCGAGATCGTCACCAAGCCGATCGTCGGCGCGGGCGAGCGTGCCCCCGAGGTGGCGAAGGCGTACGTCCGTGAGCTGCGCGAGGTCATCAGGGCGCTCGGCGTCTCCGAGGCCCGTATGGAGATGGGCCAGATGCGCTGCGACGTGAACCTGTCGCTGCGCCCGAACGGCACCGAGAAGTTCGGCACGCGGTCCGAGACGAAGAACGTCAACTCGCTGCGGTCCGTGGAGCGCGCGGCCCGCTTCGAGATCCAGCGGCACGCGGCCGTGCTGAGCGGCGGCGGGACGATCATCCAGGAGACACGGCACTTCCACGAGGACACGGGGTCGACGACCTCGGGCCGCGTGAAGGAGGAGGCCGAGGACTACCGGTACTTCCCGGAGCCCGACCTCGTCCCGGTGGCCCCGTCCCGCGAGTGGGTCGAGAAGCTGCGGGCCGCGCTGCCCGAGCTGCCGCTGGTCCGCCGCAACCGGCTCCGCGAGGAGTGGGGCGTCTCGGCCACCGACATGCAGGCGATCCTCAACGCCGGTGCACTGGAGCCCATCGTCGCCACCATCGAGGCCGGGGCCGACGCCGCATCCGCCCGCAAGTGGTGGATGGGCGAGCTGGCCCGCAGCGCCAACGAGTCGGGCAAGGCGCTCGACGAGCTGGCGATCACGCCGCAGCAGGTGGCCCGGGTCACGGAGCTGGTCGCGAAGGGTGACCTGAACGACAAGCTGGCCCGTCAGGTCATCGAAGGCGTCCTCGCGGGCGAAGGCACCCCGGACGAGGTCGTCGACAAGCGCGGTCTGAAGGTCGTCTCCGACGAGGGCGCCCTCACCACCGCCGTCGAGGAGGCCATCGCCGGCAACCCGGCCATCGCGGACAAGATCCGCGGAGGCAAGGTGGCGGCGGCCGGCGCCTTGGTCGGCGCGGTCATGAAGGCGACCCGTGGCCAGGCCGACGCGGCGCGCGTCAAGGAGCTGATCCTGGAGAAGCTCGGCGTCAGCGAGGGCTGAGCCCTTCGCGGACCGAGAGAGGGGGATGCACCGAACCCGGTGCATCCCCCTCTCAGTCACCTACGGGCGGCGTCCCACGACACGGACGAAGCCCAGCGTGCCGCCCTGGTCGAGGCGCAGCATCTCGGCGCACTGTCCGGCCATCCGGATGTGGAACTCGTCCGTGTGCTCCTCGGCCACGACCTCGCACCACCGCAGCCAGTCGCGCCAGCCGTCCTCCAGCCAGTCGGCCGTCTCGACCTCCACGGCCCCGCTGCGGGTCCAGTGGCGCCGCCACCAGGCGGCCGTGTGGAAGCTCCAGAAACCCGGCTCCCAGTACGGCTTGAGGTGCTCCGGCGGCTCGGCGCCGTCGATCTCCTCGCGCAGCGCCGGTACGACGACCCCGATCCGCCCGCCCGGCTTCAGCAGCCGGGTCAGCGTGGGCAGGTAGAGGTCGTCGGTGCCGAAGTACTGGTACGCGTCGACGGAGACGATCGCGTCGAAGCCGCCCTCGCCGAACGGCAGGTCGTGCGCCTCGGCGAACACGGGCAGGACGCGGTCCGCGACGCCGGCCTCGGCGATACGGGCCGCGTTCTCGTCGGGCTTGACCCACAGGTCGGCGGCGGTGACCTGGACGTCGTACTCCTTGGCCAGGAAGATCGACGTCATGGCACGTCCGCAGCCCAGGTCGAGCACGCGGGAGCCGGGGCTCAGGGTGTCGAGCCCCAGGGCCGGGGCCAGCCACTCCAGCAGCCACAGCGCGTGCGGGCCCATCTGGTTCTCGACGGTCCAGCGGGCGTCGTAGCCGTTGCTGCGCGGGTAGCCCGGGTGGCTCACACGGTCAGTGAGGGGGTCGTTCGAGGTCCGGGAAGTGATGTCCGACATCGGTGAACGGGCTCCTTGAGTCCTTGAGGAAAAAGGGGGATGCGTCGGAGCTCGGTCGGACCGTCAAACAATGCACCTGCTTCGGCCGGGCGGCGGGCTGCCGCGGGCGTTCCTCGGACCAGCGGACGCTAGCAGCCGGTCCGTCGGCCCCGCACCCGGGTTTTCCACCCGACGCGCTACCGTCTCGGCCATGAGTGGACGCGCTGATTCCGACACCGATCCTGAGATAACGGACCCGGAGGCAGCCGCCGCGCAGGACACCGAGCCGGATGCCGTGCCGGACGAACCGGATGCCGAGCCGGATGCCGAGCCGGACGACGAGCCGGACGACGAGCCGGACGACGCCGACGATCCGGCGGAGGGCGCGCGGCGGGCCCGCTGGACGGCTGCCGGCACCGGCGCCGTCCTGGCCCTCGCGGGTCTGGCCGCGGCACTGCTCCGCCTCAACCGCTCCGCACCGGTGCTCGTCCCTGCGGCGTACGCCGGCGGAGCGGCCGTCTGCGCGGGCGCCGCCGTGCTGGGCTCCCGGGGACGCACACGGCGGGCGCTGTGGCTGCTGATCGCGGGCGTGATGGTGATGGCCGTGGGGGACCAGTTCGACTAGGGCGACACGTTTCACATGATTGTCCTGTGAGCAGCCTCCCACTGTTGTGAATAAGCCCACGAATGCGACAAATGATCTCGTGCGCCTGTAAGAGTGGCTTTGCATTACTCATGCGTTCTTTGCGGGCTGTTCAGTTCATGGACGACTGTTCCCGGTCAAAGATCCACAAAAAGTCACTCTGGGAGCACGTTTCGTGGCAGCCCTCGCACGCTGGTGTGTCCGACGCCGTCTGGTCACCGTTCTGCTCTGGCTCCTCGCCTTCGCGGGGGTGGCCGCGGGCTCCGCGGCCGCGGGCTCCGCGTACTCGAACGACTACCAGGTCCCCGGCACCGAGTCGGGCCGCGCCGCCGAGTTGCTGCACGAGGACTTCCCGCAGCTCGGCGGCGACAGCGACACCGTCGTCTGGCACACCACGTCCGGCAGCGTCCGCGCCGCCGACGTCGAGCAGACGATGACCCGCGCCCTGGAACGCGTCGAGAACCTGCCCGGCGTGGCCTCCGTGACCAGCCCCTACGAAGGGCCGGGCGCGGGACGGGTCAGCGAGGACGGCCGTACGGCGTACGCCACGGTCACCTTCGACGAGCAGGCGCAGGACATCAGCCGGTCCGAGGCGCAGGCGGTCGTCGACACCGCCAAGAGCGCGGAGACCGGCGGGCTCCAGGTGGAGCTGGGCGGCAGTGCCGTCGCACTCATCGAGTCCTCCGGCGGGCATGTCGCCGAGGTCGTCGGCGTGGTCGTCGCCGCGGTCGTGCTGTTCCTGGCCTTCGGCTCGCTCGCCGCGTCCCTGCTGCCCATCGCCACCGCCCTGGTCGGCGTCGGCACCGCCTACGCCGGGATCGTGCTGCTCGGGCACGTCATGACCGTCGCCGACTTCGCCCCCATGCTCGGCATGCTGATCGGGCTCGGCGTCGGCATCGACTACGCGCTGTTCATCGTGACGAGACACCGGCGCGGGCTCAAACGCGGGCTGTCCGTCACCGAGGCGGCCACCAACGCCGTCGCGACCACGGGACGGGCGGTCGTCTTCGCAGGTGCCACCGTTTGCATCGCCCTGCTGGGCATGCTGATCCTGCGGCTGAGCTTCCTCAACGGCGTCGCCATAGCCGCCGGCCTGACCGTGATCCTCACCGTCGCGGCCTCCGTGACCCTGCTGCCCGCACTGCTGTCCCTCATCGGCATGCGGGCGCTCAGCCGCCGCGAGCGCCGCCGTCTGGCGGAGCACGGGCCCGAACCCGAACTGCCCACCGGCTTCGCCGCCCGCTGGTCGGCGTTCGTGGAGCGCCACCCCAAGGTGCTCGGCGCGGTCGCGCTGGTGGTCATGGCCGTCCTCGCACTGCCCACGTTCTCCCTGCACCTGGGCACCTCGGACCAGGGCAACGACCCGAAGACGTCCACCACCCGCCAGGCATACGACCTCCTCGCCGACGGCTTCGGCCCCGGCGTCAACGGCCCGCTCACCCTCGTCACGAAAGTCGACGGAGCCGACGACAAGCTCGCCCTGGACAACCTCGACGGCACGCTCCGGGCCACCGAGGGCGTCGCCTCGGTGACGCCGGTGACCTTCGACTCCGGCGGCCACACCGCGTACCTGACCGTCGTACCGGAGTCCTCGCCGCAGTCGAAGCAGACCAGCGACCTCGTCGACCGGCTGCGCGACGAGGTGCTGCCCCGTGCGGAGGCGGGCACCTCGCTCGACACGCTGGTCGGCGGCATGACGGCCGGTTACGACGACTTCGCCGACGTCATCGTCTCCAAGCTGCCCGTCTTCATCGGGGTGGTGATCGGCCTGGGCTGTCTGCTGCTCCTGCTCGCCTTCCGGTCGATCGGCATCCCACTGAAGGCCGCCGCCATGAACGTCGCCGCCGTGGCCTCCGCATTCGGGGTGGTCACCGCGATGTTCCAGTGGGGCTGGGGCAGCGAACTGCTCGGCCTCGGCAGCGCGGGGCCCATCGAGCCCTTCCTGCCCGTGATCATGGTGTCGGTGCTCTTCGGCCTGTCCATGGACTACCAGGTGTTCCTCGTGAGCCGGATGTACGAGGAGTGGCTGGAGACCGGCGACAACCGGCGTGCCGTCCGGGTCGGCCTCGCCGAGACCAGCCGGGTGATCAACTCGGCGGCGGTGATCATGATCTCCGTCTTCCTCGCCTTCGTCCTCAGCGGCGACCGCGTGATCGCGATGTTCGGCATCGCCCTGGCCGCCGCCGTCGCCCTGGACGCCTTCGTCCTGCGCACGCTCCTCGTGCCCGCCCTGATGCACCTGCTCGGCGGCGCCAACTGGTGGCTGCCGCGCTGGCTCGACAAGCGCCTGCCGCGGATCAGCATCGAACCGCCCGAGGCCCGGGCCGCCCATGAGAGGCTGGCCGCCGCGACGGACGCCGAGGTGGCGGACGTCCTGGCCGAGGAGGAGCGGCAGCGGGATGTACGCGATATCCCTGGGTGACGACGGCGCGGAACTGCGGCCCCTGGAGCCCTGGCACGCGGAGGAGTTCTTCGCGCACCTGGAGCGGGGCAGGGAGTTCATCGGGCGGTTCATCAACTTCGGGTCGCAGGAGACGGACGTGGAGTCCGCGCGGGCCCTGCTCCAGCGGTACGCCGACCTGCGCGCCGCCGACTCCCGCTCGCTGCACGGGCTGTGGCTGAACGGCAAGCTCGTGGGCGGCGTGCTGTTCCTGAACTTCGACGCCGCGAACGGCAACTGCGAGGTCGGCTGCTGGCTGGAGCCCGCCGGGACCGGGCGTGGTCTGGTCACCCGGGCGATGCGCGTCCTCATCGACTGGGCGGTCGAAGAGCGCGGCATCCACCGGATCGAGTGGGTCGCCGCCGCGGGCAACCAGCCGAGCCTGAACGTGGCCCGTCGCCTCGGCATGACCCGCGACGGTGTGCGGCGCGAGGCCCACCCCTATGGTGGCGTACGGCACGATCTCGAAGTCTGGTCGGTGCTGGCGCCCGAGTGGCGAGCGGCACGCGCGCGTGCCGCTCACGACGATCATTAAGAGACTTCTCAGACAGCGACCCTACGGTGCGAGACATGGCAACGAACGCAGTGGACGAGACCGAGGCCACCGAGGCCACGACCGACGAGAAGGCGGTGGACACCACCAAGTCCGACGAGGTGACCCGGACCGAGGTCCCGGCCGAGACCGCCGAGACCAAGGAGGAGGGCCCGTCCGGCGTCGGCCAGGGCGCAGCCGCCGTGGTCTCCGCGGCGCTGGGCGTCGTCTCGCTCACCGGCAGCTGGCTCGGCACGGTGGCTGCCGCACGCCAGAACCTCATCGGTCAGCTGGAGACCGCGCAGAACGCGGGCGTGGCCCAGCAGATCCAGGCGGTCTACGGCGACGCCTGGCAGACCACCGCCCTGTGGGGCGGCTTCTTCGCGCTGACGGCTCTGGTCGTCGGCGTCTTCGTGCTGGCCCGGCCGGCGTTCGGCACGCCCGGCAGGATCCAGGCCCCCTGGATCAAGTCGGTCGCCTGGGCGGGTGCCGCGCTCGGTGTCATCGGCCTGTTCCTGGCCGTCCTCAAGTACACCGGCATCCTGCTCGGACTGCCGTCGGCGAGCTGAGTCACCGCAGCTCCTGAGGGGTCTTAGGGCATCCGTGAGCACCTTACGGAGGCCCTGAGGCCCCTCAGCCGTGTCTAAGGCCCCGACCGCCCCCGAAGATGCGGAACTCTCCCGATGTGGCAGCCCCGCCTGGGAGACGAAGGTGGAGGCATCGCAGAAAGCGAAGCCCTTGCACCCGACATCTCCCCGAGGACACGCCATGTACGAGTACGAGTTCCAGCAGCTGCGCGCCGCCGACCTCATCCGCCGTGCCGACCACGAGCGCCAGGTCCGTGAGGCGGCCCTGGCCCGCCGCGCCGCCCGTCGCCAAGCCGCCGAGAGCTCCGCCGAGCACGAGAGCCATAGCCGCCGCTTCCGCAGGCCCGGGTCCGCCCGGGCGGCGTGAACAGGGGGGCGGGACCGGCCGGGGCCGTGAGCCTCCGTACGGAAGCGGCCGCTGACGCGGTGGCCTTCCGTACGGAGGCGGTTGCCGGTCCCATGGCCCGCCGTGGCCGAACCGGTGCCGCGCAGCCCGGCGCGCATGCGATGCTCGGGTCCGTGGAGACCAGGTCCGTCAGCCCCGTGTTCGTCGGCCGTGCCGAGGAGTTGGGCACGCTTCAAGACGCACTCGCACGCGCCCGCGGGGGAGAGCCGCAGGCACTGCTCATCGGCGGGGAGGCCGGAGTCGGCAAGACCCGCCTGGTGGAGGAGTTCGCCGCCGCCGCCCGTCACCGGGGGGCGGTGGTCGCGCTGGGCGGCTGCGTGGAGATCGGCGCCGACGGACTGCCCTTCGCGGCGTTCTCCACCGCGCTGCGCGCCCTGCGCTCCGAACTTCCCGCCGAGCTGGCCGCTGCGGCCTCCGGACAGGAGGAGGAACTGGCCCGGCTGCTGCCCGAGCTGGGCGAGTCGGGTACCGGGCGGCACGACGAGGACGGCATGGCCCGCCTCTTCGAACTCACCGCACGCCTCCTGGAGCGCGTCACCGCCGAGCACACCGTCGTCCTCGCCCTGGAGGACCTGCACTGGGCCGGCGCCTCCACCCGGCACCTGCTCTCCTACCTCTTCCGTACCCTGCGCACCGGCCGCCTCGTCGTCCTGGCCACCTACCGCTCCGACGACATCCACCGCCGCCACCCGCTCAGGCCCCTGCTCGCCGAACTCGACCGGCTCCGCACGATCCGCCGCCTCGAACTGGCCCGTTTCAACCGCGAGGAGGTGTGCCGCCAGGTCGCCGGCATCCTCGCCCAGGAACCCGACCCGGACCGGATCGACGCGATCTTCGAACGCTCCGACGGCAACGCCTTCTTCGTCGAGGAACTCGCCGTCACCGCCCACGAGGGCTGCCGCACGGGACTGACCGACTCCCTGCGCGACCTGCTGCTCGTCCGGGTGGAAGGGTTGCCGGAGACCGCCCAGCAGGTCGCCCGGATCGTCGCCGAGGGCGGCTCCACCGTCGAGTACCCGCTGCTGGCCGCCGTCGCCCGGCTCGCCGAGGACGACCTCATCGAGGCGCTGCGGGCGGCCGTGAACGCCAGCATCCTCACCCCCGCGCCCGGCGGCGACGGCTACCGCTTCCGCCACTCCCTGGTCCGCGAGGCCGTCAGCGACGACCTGCTGCCCGGCGAGCGCTCCCGCCTCAACCGCCGCTACGCCGAAGCCCTGGAGACCGATCCGACCCTCGTCCCGGCCGACCAGCGCGCGACCCGACTGGCCAGCTACTGGTACCACGCCCACGACGCGGCCAAGGCACTGCCCGCCGTCCTCGACGCCTCCGTCGAAGCCCGCCACCGCCACGCCTACTCGGAGCAACTGCGGCTGCTGGAACGGGCGATGGAACTGTGGGACACCGCCCCCGAAGCCGTACGCCGGACCCTGCGCCCCGTCGACTACGCCGAGGTCTACCCTCCGCCCCTGCCCGAACGGCGTGAGGGGGCCCCCGGCGACGGCGACCCGGAGACCACCGCGCTGCGCCATCTCGACCTGCTGGCCGAGGCGGCCGTCGCCGGACGGCTCGGCGGGGAGCGCGAGCGCGCCCTGAAGATCACCAAGCGGGCGCTGCGCCTCCTGGACGAGGAGGATGATCCGCTGCGCGCCGCCTGGTTCTGGATCCAGCGCTCCCGGCTGGTGCAGCAGCTCGCCCGCGGCGACGGCTGGAAGGAGATCGCCACGGCCCAGGAGCTGGTCCGCGGCCTGCCGCCGTCCGAGGTGCACGCCGAGGTGCTCGCCACGGTCGCCCACTGGTCGATGCTCCACCAGCCGGGCCCGGACGCCCTGACGGCCGCCGAGCGCGCGGTGGAGTACGCGCGCATGGTGGGCGCGGAGGACATCGAGTCCAACGCCCGGCTCACTCTCGGCGGACTCATGATCGACGCCGGGCAGATCGAGGCCGGGCTGGCCCACTTGTACGAGGTCAGGGACGAGGTCGTGGCCCGGGGGCGCCCGGCGGTCGTGGGCCGCAGCCATGTGAACATGCCCTCCGCCCTGGAGGGCATCGGACGCTCCGAGGAGGCCGTCGGCGTCCTTCACGAGGGCCTGCGCCTCACCGGCAGGATGGGCCTGCGGGACGCCGAGGGCTGGGTCTGGGCCAACCTCGCCGAGTCGCTCATCTCCCTGGGCCGCTGGGACGAGGCCGCCGAGGCGGCCGTCAACGCCCAGCGGCGTGGGCAGACGGCCGCGCCGTACGGGTCCGGCGCCATCAGCCTGGCGTTCCTCGCGCTCGCCCGCGGCCAGGTGCCCGAGGCGGCTCGCCATCTCGCCGAGGGCCGCGCCTCCTACGGCCCGCACGACCCCATGCCGCAGCACGACCTCCCGATCTCCCGACTCACCATCCAGGTCGCCGTCGCCGAGGGCCGCCTCCCCGACGCCCGCGCCGAACTGGCCCGCATCCTGGAGTCCGGTTTCCCGCTCGGCACCCAGCGCTACGCCTGGCCGCTGCTGCTCGAAGCCGCCGAGGCCGAGGCCGACGTCCGGGCGCTGCCGGCGGCGCGGGACGGCCGTACGGAGGTCCTGGAGAGGATCTTCGAGGCCGTCAAGCGTCTCACCACGAACGCCCCCGTCTGGCTCGCCCACGAGAGGTGGGTCCGCGCCGAACTCCACCGCGCCGAAAGCCGGAGCACCCCGGACACCTGGGCGGAGGTGGTCACCGCCTTCGAACCCCTGGAGCGCCCTTACGACCTCGCCCGCGTGCGGTACCGCCTGGCGGAGTCGCTGCTGACGGGGGGCGGGGAGATCGACGAGCGCGACCGTGCCACGGAACTGCTCCGCCTCGCCCATGCCGTCGCCCGCCATCTCGGGGCCCGGCCGCTCGCCGACGCCGCCACCGCGCTCGCCCAGCGCGCCCGCCTGCCGCTCACGCCCGCCGCGGAACCGGCCCCCGCCCCCGCGGACCCCGCCGAGGCCCTCGGCCTCACCAGCCGGGAACGGGACGTGCTGCGCCTGGTCGCCGCCGGGCACACCAACCGCCGGATAGCCGAGGAGCTGTTCATCTCGCCGAAGACCGCGAGCGTCCACGTCTCCAACATCCTGGCGAAACTCGGCGTCTCCGGACGCGGCGAGGCGGCGGCGATGGCGCACCGGCTGGGGCTGTTCCCCGCCGAATCCCTCACCTCCCGGTCGGCGGGCTGAGGCATACGCTGTAAAGGACGCCGGGGAGTCGCGGCCCAGGGAGGCTTCGTGTTCAACATGTTCGAGGAACTGTTCTCACCCGGGCGCAAACACACCCGTGACGAGCAGAACCGCCTGGAACTGACCCGCGAGGACGTCGGAGACGGTGATCCCGGACATGGGCCGATAGACCTGTCGTCCGGGAAGGTCGTCGTACGCCCGCCGCAGGAGCCGGAGGCCGAAGACCCCGAGGACTGAGCCCGGGTCACGTCACCCGCAGTTCGAGAATCCGGTCGTCCCCGTCCTCCGGGTTGCCCCGGCCGTCCGTGTTGCTGGTCACGAGCCACAAACGGTCGCCGCCCGCCGGGACGACCGTGCGCAGCCGGCCGTACTCGCCCTCCAGGAACGCCTGCGGTTCGGCCGACGCCTCCGTGCCGTTCAGCGGGATGCGCCACAACCGCTTGCCGCGCAGGCCGGCCATCCATATCGACCCCTCGGCGTAGGCGATCCCGCTGGGCGAGGCCTCGGCCGTGGTCCACTGGTCGATCGGATTGTGGAACCCGGAGTCGTCGGACCGGCCCTCGGCCTCCGGCCAGCCGTAGTTGTCGCCCGGCTTGATCGCGTTGAGCTCGTCCCAGGTGTCCTGGCCGAACTCGGAGGCGAACAGGCGCTGCTTGCTGTCCCAGGCGAGGCCCTGCACATTGCGGTGGCCGTACGAGTACACGGGGGAATCGGGGAAGGGGTTGCCCGGTGCCGGTTCGCCCTCCGGTGTCAGGCGCAGGATCTTGCCGCCCACGGACTCCTTGTCCTGGGACAGGCCCGTGTCACCGCTCTCGCCCGTGCCGACGTACAGCATCTTGTCCGGACCGAACTCGATCCGGCCGCCGTTGTGGACGAAGCCCTTGGGGATGCCCCGGAAGACCGTGTCGGGAGCGCCGAGCTGCTCGCCGGAGGGCTTCTTCTCGTCGTACAGCATGCGGACGATGCGGTTGTCGGAGGCCGAGGTGAAGTACGCGTAGATCATGTGGTCCGAGGCGTAGTCGGGGGACAGGGCGATGCCGAGCAGCCCGCCCTCGCCGGCGGCCGATACGCCCGGCACCTCGCCGAGCTCCGTCTTCTTTCCGGTCTTCTCGTCGATCCGGACGATCGTCCCGTCGTCCCGGGAGGAGACGAGCAGGCCGCCGCCGGGCAGCGGGGCGAGGCCCCAGGGGGAGTCCAGGCCCTCGGCGACGGTGCGCACCACCTTCACCGAGCCCTTGGCGGGCGGTGTCTCCTCGGCGGCCTGCCCCGCCGGTGCGGACGACCCCGGTGCCGTACGGCTCGGGGAAGCGCTCCCGTCCGTGCCGGACGATCCTCCGCCGTCGGAGGAGCAGCCGGCCGTCAGCAGGAGCGCGGCGGCGGCCAAAACGGCCGGCACGGCTCGACGTTGCACGATCATGGTCCCTTCGAGCGGCGGCGGGTTCTACCTGTCATACACCTCCCACGCCTCCGAAGTTCCCGATCACCCAACCCCGAACCGCCAACGCGAACCCTCAAGGCTTTTGCCCGGTTCCCTCCGCGCGACGGGGCATCGCCCCTTCCGCGGACCGCCGTCGGCCGACGGTGCGACCTTCGGGCAGCCGGGGATGCCGCTGCGGGGCCAGTTTTTGGGCAGGTGGGATGCGGCGGTGGCCGAGCTTGCCGCGGGTAGTCGCGGCCGGGTTCCGGGTCAGTCCCAGGAGCCCTGGGCGGGCGGTGGTTCCGGGGTCTGGTCCGGATCCCTCCGCGCGACGGGGCATCGCCCCTTCCGCGGACTGCCGTCGGGTGCGACCTTCGGGCAGTCGGGGATGCCGCTGCGGCGTCAGTCCTCGGGCAGGTTGGGTGGGCCGGTGGCTGCGCCTGCCGCGCGTCGTCGCGGCCCGGTTCCGGATCAGTCCCAGGAGCCCTGCGCGGGTGGTAGTTCCGCCACCTCTCGCAGGTCCTCGGGCGTCAGTCGCAGGGTCGTCGCGGTTGCGTTCTCCGTGACCCAGCGCTCCTGCTTGGTGCCGGGGACCGGGACCACGTGCCGGCCCTGGGCGAGGACCCAGGCGAGGGCGACCTGGGCGGGGGTGACGTGCTCGCCGTGGCGGCGGGCCACACGGCGCAGACCGGCGACGACAGGCTGGTTCGCGGCCATCATCTCGGCCGTGAAGCGGGGGTGCCGGGCCCGGATGTCGTCCGCCTCGAAGCCCGCGCCGGGCCGCAGCCTGCCGGTCAGGAAGCCGTTGCCGAGCGGCATCGCCGCCAGGAAGCCGACGCCCCGCGTCTCGCACCACGGCAGCAGCGTCTCCAGCGCCTCCGGCGACCACACCGACAGCTCCGCCTCCACCGCGCTCACGGGGAACACCTGCTGCACCCGCTCCAGCTGCCGGATCGTCGCGTCGTGCAGCCGGGCCCCGGAGCGGCGGCCGGCCCGCGCGCCCACCGCGCACAGGCCCAGCGCCCTCACCTTCCCGGCCCGGACGAGCTCCGCCATCGCGCCCCACGTCTCCTCGACGGGGATCTCCGGGTCGGCCCGGTGCAGCTGGTAAAGGTCTATGACGTCCGTCTGGAGGCGCCGCAGCGACGCGTCGCAGGCCCGTTTCACATACCCCGGGCGGCCGTTGGCGACGATGTGCTGGTCGCCCACGAGCAGCCCGACCTTCGTCGACACGAACGCGTCCGACCGCCGCTCCTTCAACGCCCGCCCCACCAGCAGCTCGTTGGTGAAGGGGCCGTACATGTCGGCCGTGTCCAGCAGGGACGACCCCAGGTCGAGCGCCCGGTGCACCGCCCTGAGCGACTCGTCCCCACGCTGCCGCGACGCGCTGTACGCCCAGCTCATCGGCATGCACCCGAGTCCGACGGCCCCCACCGCGAGCGCCGCCGCGCCGATCGTCCTGCGCTCCACCTGGTCGTGACCCTCCCTGTTCCGGCCACCCCAACCTAACCTCTGCCGTCGCACCCTCCTGACATAGCCTCCAGAGCATGACTGCTGACGTGTGGCTGCCCATCCCGCCGGACGAGATCGAGGGACTCCCCAAGGGCCCCGCCTACCGCTTCTGGAACGGCGAGGAGGACTTCCCCGCGGACCCGGCGGACTGCGCCTTCTACGCCGTCCCCTACATGAAGCCCAGCCCGCTGTGCGTGCGTCCCATGCCGGAGATGAGCCACGTACAGGTCGTGCAGACCCTCTCCGCCGGCATCGACCACGTGGAGCCGGGGCTGCGGCAGCTGCCTCCGGGCGTGCGGCTGTGCAACGCGCGTGGCGTGCACGAGGCCAGCACCGCGGAACTCACCCTCGCGCTGATCCTGGCCTCGCTGCGCGGTGTCCCCGACTTCGTCCGCGCACAGGACCGGGGGGAGTGGCTCGCCGGGTTCCGGCCCGCGCTCGCCGACAAGAACGTCCTCATCGTCGGCTACGGGTCGATCGGCGCCGCCATCGAGGACCGGCTCGTTCCGTTCGAGGTGGCGCGGGTGGCGCGCGTCGCGCGCTCCGAGCGCACCACGGCGCGCGGGCCGGTGCATCCGCTCACCGAACTCCCCGCGCTGCTCCCGGAGGCGGACGTCGTCATCCTGTCCACGCCGCTCACCGAAACCACCCGTGGCCTGGCCGGGGCCGACTTCCTGTCCCGGATGAAGGAGGGCGCGCTCCTCGTCAACGTCGCCCGCGGCCCCGTCGTCGACACCAAGGCGCTGCTCGCGGAACTGGAGAGCGGCCGCATCACCGCCGCCCTCGACGTCACCGATCCCGAGCCCCTGGCGCGCGAACATCCCCTCTGGCGTGCGCCGGGGGTACTCATCAGCCCGCACGTCGGCGGACCCACCTCCGCGTTCCTGCCGCGCGCCAAGCGGCTCCTGGCGGACCAGTTGAACCGTTATGTGAACCGGGAGCCGCTGCGCAACGTGATCCTTACGACGGGTGCATCAACCCGCTGACCGGAAATTCGGGTACCGTCCGCAATCCTTCGGGTGCGGTGGGTACTCATATATCCGTTGATCGTTACTGAGAGTAGATGACCTATGTCCCTGAGTGACGAGGCTGGTGTATCGTCCCGACAGGGGCTGCGCCGCGGACCGTTCGGCGCCGGGGATGGACATTTCGACTGTGAGGGGGGCGACAGGCGATGCACGGCCTATGGACGAGCGATCCGACGGGGCGGGGCTGCCGGCGACGACCCTGGCGGACGGCCGCGAGCAGACGCGGCCACCACGCCGATCACGGCGGGCGGCACACCCACCACCACACCGATCACAGCCATCGCCACCGCAGGCCCGGCAGCCGCAGGCATGCCCCGCCGGCACACCGGGGCCCGCGGGACCCGGGAGCGGCACGCACCGGGAGGGTCCGGTGAGCGCGCCGCCGACCCCCACCCCCACGCTCGACGGAGTGCTGCGGGCGCAGCCTCCGTCCCCCGGGGCGCTCCTGCCCCGCACGCCGGCCCCCGGCCCCCGGCCGGGCCCGGCCCTCCAACTCGTCCTCGCCCTGGTCTGCGCGGGATACGCCGTCGGTTCCGCGTGCGGCTGGGGTTCGTACGAAATGGCCCTGATCATGGGCGACTTCGGGCTGAGTGCCGCGGCGGCCACCGCCGCAATGTCCTGTTTCCTCTACGCCCGCCGCCGCCACACCCGCTTTCGACCCGCCTGGCTGCTGTTCGGCCTCTCCTCGGTCATGGCGTCCCTGGGCAACCTGGTCTGGGGGTGGTACGAGGTCGTCCTCGGTCAGCCCGTGCCCAGTCCCAGCTACGCCGACCTGTTCTTCCTGTGCTTCGCGCCGCCCGCGATCGTCGGGCTGCTCGTGCTCGCCAAGCGGCCGGTCACCAAGGCCGGCTGGGTCTGCCTCGGTCTTGACGCCTGGCTGATCGGCGGCTCGCTGCTCACCCTGGCCTGGAGCCTCGCCCTCGCCCAGGCCGCGAAGTCCGAAGGGCCGAGCGTGGCACACACCGCGCTGTCGCTGGCGTACCCGCTGCTCGACATCGCGCTGGTCAGCATGGTGCTCGCGCTGCACTTCAGGCGGTCCGCGGTGAACCGCTCCGCGGTCAACACCGCCATCGGCGGGCTCGCGCTGACCGTGATGTGCGACGCTCTGTTCGCCTCACCGCTGATGCACCACGACTACCGCTCCGGCGAGCTGCTCGACGCGGGCTGGTTCGCCGGCTCGCTGCTCCTGGCCTACGCCCCGTGGGCCGGGCCTCGCACACCGGACACCGACCGGCACGGCCCGGGCCGGCAGAGCACGGCAGGGCACACGCGCGTGGTGCACGAGCACGTGCCCGGCCAGCGCAGCGGCCCGCACCATCCTCCGCCCCTGCCCGGAGGCGAGCTCGCCCGGTACCCGGCCGCCCGGCCCATCGCCGGCTCCCTCGCCGCCCTCACGCCGTACCTCGCGGCCGCCGTGTGCACCCTGGGGATCCTCTACAACGTCCTCAACGGCCGCAGCGTCGACCGCGTGGTCCTGCTCACCGGGGGCACGGTCGTGCTCGCGCTCGTGGTGCGCCAGGGCATCATGCTGCTCGACAACATCACCCTCACCCAGGAACTGGCGCAGAAGGAGAACCACTTCCGCTCCCTGGTGCAGGGCTCCAGCGACGTCATCATGATCGCCGCACCCAGCGGCGTCCTGAGGTACGTCTCCCCGGCCGCCGCCGGTGTGTACGGCCGCCCGGCGGAGGAGCTGGTGGGTACGGAGCTGGCCGGTCTCATCCACCCGGAGGATCTGGGCTGCGTCGTGCACGAGGTGCGGCGTTTCCTCGCCGCCGACCCGGTCGAGGAACCCACTACGCGCATCGAGTGCCGATTCCGCTCCGGTGACGGAGGCTGGCTGAATGTCGAGTCGACCGTCAACCGCCATCACGGCGGCCTCATCTTCAACAGCAGGGACGTGACCGAAAGGGTCCGGCTCCAGGCCCAGTTGCAGCACAACGCCGAGCACGACCCGCTCACGGACCTGCCCAACCGGGCACTGTTCACCAAGCGCGTCCAGCACGCCCTCTCGGGCCGCCGCGCCTCCGACCGGGGCGTGGCCCTGCGGAACACGGCCGTGCTGTTCATCGATCTCGACGGCTTCAAGGCCGTCAACGACACGATCGGGCACCAGGCCGGGGACGAGCTGCTCGTCCAGGCCGCCCGCCGGCTCCAGGACTCCGTCCGGCAGGGCGACACCGCCTCCCGGCTGGGCGGAGACGAGTTCGCGGCCCTGATCGTCGGGGACAACACCCGCGACCGCGAGGCCCGGCAGCGGCACATACTGGAGCTCGCCGACCGCCTCAGGAAGACGCTGTCCCAGCCGTACGCCATCGACGGCAACGATGTCCGTGTCAACGCCTCCATCGGCGTCGCCTTCGCGGAACCGGGCCTCGGCGCGGGCGAGCTGCTGCGCAACGCCGACCTGGCGATGTACCGGGCCAAGGCCGGCGGCAAGGGCCGCGTCGAGCTGTACAAGCCGCAGATGCAGCAGGACGTCGTACGGAAGGCGGAGCTGGCCACGCGCCTGCGGGCCGCGCTGCACGACGGCGAGTTCGCCCTGCTGCACCAGCCGGTGGTGTGCCTGGAGGACGGTCGGATCTCGTCGGTGTCCGCACAGGCGCGCTGGCGCTCACCCCAGGGGGTGCTGTTCACCCCGGCGGAGTTCCTGCGCGTGGCCGAGGACAGCGACAAGATCGCCGAGCTGGGCCGGTGGATGATCGAGGCGGCCGTCGAGCAGGCCGCCGAGCGGCACGCGACCGGGCTGTCCGCCCCGGTCGTGGTCCGGATGAGCGCCCGCCGGCTGCTGGACAAGTCGATGCCGCTCGGCACCATCGAGGCGCTGCTCACGCGGCACGGGCTGCCGTCCGGGTCGCTGATCATCGAGCTGTCCGACACCGACCCCAGGACCGGCCTGGACGAGCTGGAGCGGCGGCTGGGTGCCCTCAGGCGGGTCGGTGTCCGGATCGCCCTCGACGGGTTCGGCAGCGGCTACGGGGCGATCACGGCCCTCAGGCGGCTGCCCGTCGACGTGCTGAAGCTCGACCGCAGTCTGGTCGAGGGCGTCGTCGAGTCCGCGCGCCTGCACAAGATCACCAGTGGGCTGCTGCGCATCGCCGGCGACCTCGGGCTGAAGTCCGTGGCCGACGGGGTGGACCTGCCCGAGCAGGTCGTCGCCCTGCGCGCGATGGGCTGCACGCACGGGCAGGGCATGGCGTTCTCCGGGCCGCTCGACGAGTACCGGCTGCGCCGGGCGCTCGCTTCCGGTCACTATCCGGTGCCGCACGGACCGGCCGAACCGGCGTTCGCGGGCGGCGCCCCGCGGGTGTACAGCTCGGATGTGTCCGCCGTCATCGGAGGCGGTACGGCCCTCCGCTCACATAATGAGACTCCCGTCCCACCCACTTGACAGTGAGTGCGTGCCGGGGGGAGGGTCTGTGCCATGCGCACCCGAATTCTCGTACTTGGAAAGCGCGTCGGCTGACGCTGAGCCTCGACCGCTCAGCGACCCCACCCGGCGCGCTCCCCTCGCTTGCCTTATGGCACGAGGGGTTTTTTGTTGCACGGGCGCCTTCCGTGCAGCAGTCGAAAATCGCACAAACTTCGCAAAAAACCCTCAGCATCTGAGAAGAGAATGCCGATGACCGAGCAGGCCACCGGGGCCCATCACCCGCAGCCCCGGCCCCGATCCGGAGGACAGCACTCCGTCCCCGAGCAGGTGACGGGCGCGCAGTCCCTCATCCGCTCTCTCGAGGAAGTCGGGGCCGACACGGTATTCGGCATTCCCGGTGGTTGCATCCTTCCGGCGTACGACCCGCTGATGGACTCCACCCGCGTGCGTCACGTCCTGGTGCGCCACGAGCAGGGCGCCGGTCACGCGGCCGAGGGGTACGCGCTGGCCACCGGCAAGGTCGGCGTCTGCATGGCGACCTCGGGCCCCGGCGCGACCAACCTCGTCACGCCGATCGCCGACGCGCACATGGACTCGGTGCCGATGGTCGCGATCACCGGACAGGTGGCCTCCAAGGCGATCGGCACGGACGCCTTCCAGGAGGCGGACATCGTCGGCATCACCATGCCGATCACCAAGCACAACTTCCTGGTCACCAAGGCCGATGACATCCCGCGGGTGATCGCGCAGGCGTTCCACATCGCCTCCACCGGCCGTCCCGGCCCGGTCCTGGTCGACATCGCCAAGGACGCCCTCCAGGCGAAGACGACCTTCTCCTGGCCGCCGGCCATGGACCTGCCCGGCTACCGCCCGGTGACCAAGCCGCACGCCAAGCAGATCCGCGAGGCCGCCAAGCTGATCACCCAGGCCCGCCGGCCCGTGCTGTACGTCGGCGGCGGCGTGATCAAGGCCGGCGCCACCGCCGAGCTGAAGGTCCTCGCCGAGCTCACCGGCGCGCCCGTCACCACCACCCTGATGGCGCTCGGCGCGTTCCCCGACAACCACCCGCAGCACCTGGGCATGCCGGGCATGCACGGCTCGGTGGCCGCCGTCACCGCCCTGCAGAAGGCCGACCTGATCGTCGCCCTCGGCGCCCGCTTCGACGACCGCGTCACCGGCAAGCTGGACAGCTTCGCGCCCTTCGCCAAGATCGTCCACGCGGACATCGACCCGGCCGAGATCGGCAAGAACCGCGCCGCCGACGTGCCGATCGTCGGTGACGCCCGCGAGGTCATCGCCGACCTGGTCCAGGCCGTGCAGAAGGAGCACAGCGAGGGCCACCAGGGCGACTACAGCATGTGGTGGAACGACCTGAACCGCTGGCGCGAGACCTACCCGCTCGGCTACGACCAGCCCGGTGACGGCTCACTCTCCCCGCAGCAGGTCATCGAGCGCATCGGACAGCTCGCCCCCGAGGGCACGATCTTCACGGCGGGCGTCGGCCAGCACCAGATGTGGGCCGCGCACTACATCGAGTACGACAAGCCGGGCACCTGGCTGAACTCCGGCGGCGCCGGAACGATGGGCTACGCCGTCCCGGCCGCCATGGGCGCCAAGGCCGGCGCGCCGGACAAGGCGGTCTGGGCGATCGACGGCGACGGCTGCTTCCAGATGACCAACCAGGAGCTCGCCACCTGCGCCCTGAACAACATCCCGATCAAGGTCGCCGTCATCAACAACGGCGCCCTCGGAATGGTCCGCCAGTGGCAGACCCTCTTCTACAACCAGCGGTACTCCAACACCGTCCTGCACTCCGGCCCGGACGACGTCAACCCGCAGGCCCGCGGCACCCGCGTCCCCGACTTCGTGAAGCTGTCGGAGGCCATGGGCTGCTACGCCATCCGCTGCGAGAACCCGGAGGACCTCGACAAGGTGATCGAGGAGGCGAACTCGATCAACGACCGCCCGGTCGTCGTCGACTTCATCGTCCACGAGGACGCGATGGTCTGGCCGATGGTCGCCGCCGGCACCTCCAACGACGAGATCATGGCCGCCCGGGACGTTCGCCCCGACTTCGGCGACAACGAAGACGACTGAGCGAGAGAGACCGAAGAGATCATGTCCAAGCACACGCTCTCCGTCCTGGTGGAGAACACCCCCGGCATCCTCGCCCGGATCGCCGCGCTGTTCTCCCGCCGCGGCTTCAACATCGACTCGCTCGCCGTCGGTGTCACCGAGCACCCCGACATCTCCCGCATCACCATCGTCGTGGGGGTGGAGGACCTGCCGCTGGAGCAGGTGACCAAGCAGCTCAACAAGCTCGTCAACGTGCTGAAGATCGTCGAGCTGGAGCCGTCGCAGGCGGTGCAGCGCGAACTCGTCCTGGTGAAGGTGCGCGCCGACAACGAGACGCGCTCCCAGATCGTCGAGATCGTCCAGCTGTTCCGCGCCAAGACCGTCGACGTCTCCCCGGAGGCCGTGACCATCGAGGCCACCGGCTCCGGCGAGAAGCTGTCCGCGATGCTCAAGATGCTGGAGCCGTACGGCATCAAGGAGCTCGTCCAGTCCGGCACGATCGCGATCGGCCGCGGCGCCCGTTCCATCACGGACCGGTCGCTGCGCGCCCTGGACCGGTCGGCGTAAGACGGAGAACGGGCGGTCGGCGCGCCGTCGGCCGCCCGTATTCCGAGACCCTCAAGCTTCCCTTCCGCCCCCCGTCATACGGTGGGACGCAACACCTGCACTCCCGAGGAGAGAACCCAAAGTGGCCGAGCTGTTCTACGACGCCGACGCCGACCTGTCCATCATCCAGGGCCGCAAGGTCGCGGTCATCGGGTACGGCAGCCAGGGCCACGCCCACGCGCTGTCGCTCCGTGACTCGGGTGTCGACGTGCGCGTCGGTCTGCACGAGGGCTCCAAGTCCAAGGCCAAGGCCGAGGAGCAGGGCCTGCGCGTGGTGACGCCGTCGGAGGCCGCCGCCGAGGCCGACGTCATCATGATCCTCGTCCCGGACCCGATCCAGGCCCAGGTCTACGAGGAGCACATCGCCCCCAACCTGAAGGACGGCGACGCGCTGTTCTTCGGCCACGGCCTGAACATCCGCTACGGCTTCATCAAGCCCCCGGCCGGCGTGGACGTCTGCATGGTCGCCCCGAAGGGCCCGGGCCACCTGGTCCGCCGCCAGTACGAGGAGGGCCGCGGCGTTCCCTGCATCGCCGCCGTCGAGCAGGACGCCACGGGCAACGCCTTCGCGCTGGCCCTGTCGTACGCCAAGGGCATCGGCGGCACCCGCGCCGGCGTCATCAAGACGACCTTCACCGAGGAGACCGAGACCGACCTGTTCGGTGAGCAGGTCGTCCTCTGCGGTGGTACCGCCGCGCTGGTCAAGGCAGGCTTCGAGACGCTGACGGAGGCCGGCTACCAGCCGGAGATCGCGTACTTCGAGTGCCTGCACGAGCTGAAGCTGATCGTGGACCTCATGTACGAGGGCGGCCTGGAGAAGATGCGCTGGTCGATCTCCGAGACCGCCGAGTGGGGCGACTACGTCACCGGCCCGCGCATCATCACGGACGCCACCAAGGCCGAGATGAAGAAGGTCCTCGCCGAGATCCAGGACGGCACCTTCGCCCAGACCTGGATGGACGAGTACCACGGCGGTCTGAAGAAGTACAACGAGTACAAGACGCAGGACTCCGAGCACCTGCTGGAGACCACCGGCAAGGAGCTGCGCAAGCTCATGAGCTGGGTCGACGAGGAGGCGTAAAGCCTCACGGCCGGGGGCCGGAGCGACAGGCTCCGGCCCCTTCGGCCAACCCGGGGTAACGTCGGAGGTACGGCGTTGTCCCACCCGTCCGGCCACGGACGGGTGATCCTTCCGCAGCGGCGCAAGACGACGCCCTCGGCGCCACTAGACTGCTGCACTACATACGCGTCAGGCCCACAGCGTCGTGCGTCTTCCACGCGGCCAAGCGACACCGGAGAAGTGCAGGCACGTCCCCACGCCGCCCGGCACGCACTCTCGGCGCGACCGGCCGAAGGCCCTGGTAGCTCCGCTACGAGGATCTCCGCCCGGCACGCCGAGAGCACGCACCGAACGACGCGGGAACGCACCCGCACTTCGCCGGCGCCGCTCCCCCCTCCACCGCCTGCGGCCGTCGGGACGGCCGTCCGCAGCATTGGACTTGTGAGGACTCACGTGAGCTCGAAACCAGTCGTACTCATCGCTGAAGAGCTGTCGCCCGCCACCGTCGACGCGCTGGGCCCGGATTTCGAGATCCGGCAGTGCAACGGCGCGGACCGGGCCGAGCTGCTCCCGGCCATCGCCGAGGTGGACGCGATCCTGATCCGTTCGGCCACCAAGGTCGACGCCGAGGCGATCACCGCCGCGAAGAAGCTCAAGGTCGTCGCGCGAGCCGGCGTCGGCCTGGACAACGTGGACGTCTCCGCCGCCACCAAGGCCGGCGTGATGGTCGTCAACGCCCCCACCTCGAACATCGTGACCGCCGCCGAGCTCGCCTGCGGCCTCCTCCTCGCCACCGCCCGCAACATCCCGCAGGCCAACGCCGCGCTGAAGAACGGCGAGTGGAAGCGCAGCAAGTACACGGGCGTGGAGCTGGCCGAGAAGACCCTCGGTGTCGTCGGCCTCGGCCGCATCGGCGCGCTCGTCGCGCAGCGCATGTCCGCCTTCGGCATGAAGGTCGTCGCCTACGACCCCTACGTGCAGCCCGCCCGGGCCGCGCAGATGGGCGTCAAGGTGCTGTCGCTGGACGAGCTGCTGGAGGTCTCCGACTTCATCACCGTCCACCTGCCGAAGACCCCCGAGACCCTCGGCCTGATCGGCGACGAGGCGCTGCGCAAGGTCAAGCCGAGCGTGCGCATCGTCAACGCCGCGCGCGGCGGGATCGTCGACGAGGAGGCGCTGTACTCCGCCCTCAAGGAGGGCCGGGTCGCCGGTGCCGGTCTCGACGTGTACGCGAAGGAGCCCTGCACGGACTCCCCGCTGTTCGAGTTCGACCAGGTCGTCGCCACCCCGCACCTCGGTGCCTCCACCGACGAGGCGCAGGAGAAGGCCGGTATCGCCGTCGCCCGCTCCGTGCGTCTCGCGCTCGCCGGCGAGCTCGTGCCGGACGCGGTGAACGTCCAGGGCGGTGTCATCGCCGAGGACGTCAAGCCGGGCCTGCCGCTCGCCGAGCGCCTGGGACGGATCTTCACCGCGCTCGCCGGTGAGGTCGCGGTCCGCCTCGACGTCGAGGTCTACGGCGAGATCACCCAGCACGACGTGAAGGTGCTGGAACTGTCCGCCCTCAAGGGTGTCTTCGAGGACGTCGTCGACGAGACGGTGTCCTACGTCAACGCCCCGCTGTTCGCCCAGGAGCGCGGCGTCGAGGTGCGGCTGACCACCAGCTCGGAGGCGACCGAGCACCGCAACGTCGTCACCGTGCGCGGCACCCTCGCCGACGGCGAGGAGGTGTCGGTCTCCGGCACGCTGGCCGGCCCCAAGCACCTCCAGAAGATCGTCGCCGTCGGCGACTACGACGTCGACCTCGCGCTCGCCGACCACATGGTGGTGCTGCGGTACGAGGACCGGCCGGGTGTCGTCGGCACGGTCGGCCGCATCCTCGGCGAGGCGGGCATCAACATCGCCGGCATGCAGGTGTCGCGGAGCGTGGCCGGCGGCGAGGCGCTGGCGGTGCTGACCGTGGACGACACGGTGACCTCCGGTGTGCTGGCCGACGTGGCCGCGGAGATCGGTGCGACGTCGGCTCGTTCGGTGAACCTGGCCTGAGGTTGCCGTTCAAACGCCGGACGGGCTGAGTTGATCGGCTCGTCCGGCGTTGTCGTGCGCGGGCACCCGCCGCAGCAGGACCGCCGCCAGTACGGCCGCGCCCAGCAGCGTCACTGCCCCCGCCAGGGCGGCGCCCCGCATTCCGCTGGTGAACGCCTCCCGTGCCGCCGCCGCCAGGACGTCCCCCGCGCGTCCCGGCAGCTGCTCGGCCAGGGCCAGGGCGGCGCCGAGCGTCTCATGAGCGGGAGCCGGTGCCGAGGCGGGGATCTCGCGGCGGTAGACCGCCGTACCGATCGATCCCAGGACCGCCATCCCCAGGGCCCCGCCGAACTCCGCGCCGGTCTCCATCAGGGAGGAGGCGGTCGCGGCCCGGTCCACCGGGGTGGCGCCCATCGCGAGGTCCATGATCTGGGTCGTCGCCATGACGACCCCGAAGGCCAGGACCCCGCACGCGGCCAGCACCAGCCACATCGACTCCGTACCGGCGACGGCCAGCAGGACGTAACCGCTCGCGGAGATCGTGAAGCCCGCCGCGACGACGGTGGCGCGGGCGACGCCCTTCTGGACCAGCCAGGCCGCCAGCGGGGCCGCCATGCCGATCGGCACCGACGGCAGCAGGCCCCACAATGCGGCTTCCATCGCGCTCTTGCCGAGCACCGACTGGATGTACTGCGTCGTGAAGAACGCCGAGCCCATCATCCCGAACAGCGCGAGCAGGTTCAGGACGACGGCGGGCCCGAAGCCCCGGCCGCGGAACAGCGCGGGCGGGATCATGGGCGAGGCCGACGTGCGCTGGCGGTGGACGAACAGAACGGCGAAGAGCAGGCCGACGGTGATCGAGACGACGTACCGGACGTTCCAGCCGTCCGACGTGATCTCCTTCAGGCCGTAGATCACCGGCAGCACCGCCGCCATCGACAGCGGCACGCTCAGCCGGTCGAAGCGGCCCGGAGCGGGGTTCCTCGACTCGGGGAGCAGGATCGGGCCGAGGACCAGCAGTAGCGCCATCGCGGGCAGGTTGACCAGGAAGACCGAGCCCCACCAGAAGTACTCGACGAGCACGCCGCTCATCACCGAGCCGAGCGCGACGCCGCCGGTCATCACGCCGGACCACAGGGCGATCGCCTTCGCGCGCTGCGCGGGGTCGGTGAACATCGTGCGGACCAGCGCCAGCGTCGACGGCATCAGGGTCGCGCCGCCGATGCCGAGCACCGCGCGGGCCGCGATCAGGGCCTCGGCACTGTCGGCGTACGCCGCGGCCAGCGAGGCGGCTCCGAAGGCGGCGGCGCCGATCAGCAGCAGTGTGCGGCGGCCGATCCGGTCGCCTACCGCGCCCATCGTCATCAGCAGGCCGGCCAGGACGAACGCGTAGATGTCGAAGATCCACAGCTGCTGGGTGCCGGTGGGCTCCAGGTCGGCGCTGATCTGCGGGACCGCGAAGTAGAGGACCGAGACGTCCATCGAGACCAGCAGCAGCGGCAGCATCAGCACGCCGAGAGCGGTCCATTCACGGCGGCCGGCGCGGGCCGGGGCGTTGGGGTTCGTCGTCATGGGCAGGACTGTACGAGCGTCTTATACGCTTGTCTAGTACGCTCGTTTAAGACGTGCGTCTGGGACGTGTGTATGGATGTGGGGGTAGGGTGAGATGCCATGGGACACCGTGAGGATCTGCTCGAAGGCGCCAAGCGCTGCCTGCTGGCGAAGGGGTTCGTGCGCACGACCGCGCGCGACATCGTCAAGGAGTCGGGGACCAACCTGGCCTCGATCGGCTACCACTACGGCTCGAAGGACGCGCTGCTGGCGCGGGCGTACGTCGAGATGGTGGAGGGGATGTCCGACGCCTTCGAGGGTGGCGGTGAGCTGCGCGGGGAGCCGGGGTCGCTGGAGCGGTTCGCCGACGTGTGGGCGAACATCATCTCCACGATGCGGGACCCCGGTTCGCTGTGGCGCCTCAGCATGGAGATCGTGGCTCTGGGGGACCAGCTGCCGGAGGTGCGGGAGCATCTCGCGCAGGCCCAGCGGGGCGGGGCGCGCGGCATCATCACGCTCTTCCACGGCGGGAACGAGGAGGACGTCCCCGAGGAGAAGGTCGACACCCTCGGCTCCTTCTACCTGACCCTGATGATGGGGGTCATGGCGCAGTGGACCTTCGATCCGAAGACCGCGCCCGAGGCCGGGCAGCTCGCCGCGGGGCTCCGCCAGGTGATCGAGGCCGCTACCCGGAAGTGACGCCGACGCGTCCCTCGCGCATCTCGACGACCCGGTCCGCGAAGTGCCGTACGACCGCCCGGTCGTGGCAGATGAACAGGTAGCCGAGGCCCAGGTCGTCCTGGAGGTCGGCGAGCAGGTTCAGTACGCCCGCGCGTACCGACGGGTCGAGCGACGACACCGGCTCGTCGAGCACCAGCAGGCGGGGGTCGGACGCCAGGGCGCGGGCGATGCCGGCGCGCTGGCACTGGCCGCCGGAGAGCTCGTGCGGGTACCGGTCGCCGTACGCGGGGTCCAGGCCCACCCGGTCGAGGAGTTCGGCGACCCGGGCCGGGCCGTCGGCGGGATGCCAGCGACCCTGGACCTTCAGAGGTTCGGCGATGGCGTCGCGGATGTGGTGGCGGGGGCTCAGCGAGCCGTACGGGTCCTGGAAGACGGGCTGCATACGGGGCCGCAGCGGGCGCAGCTCGCGCTCGGTGAGGGACGTCAACTCCCGCCCCTCGAAATGGACTTCACCGGCCGTCGGGCGGCGCAGCTGGAGCACCGCGAGAGCCGTGGAGGACTTGCCGCAGCCGGACGGGCCGTTCAGGGCGAGGGTCTCGCCGGCGGCCAGGGCGAAGGAGACGCCGTCGACTGCGGTGACCTGGCCGTAGCGGACGACCAGGTCGCGGACGTCGAGCAGGGGTTCGCTCATGCGGGCTGCCGCTCCTTCAGGAACAACTCGGCGGCCGGGTGGGGGAGTTCCTCCCAGCGGTGGCAGGCGACCAGGCGGCCGGGTATCTGGCGGGGCTCCGGTTCCGCCGTGCGGCAGGAGTCCGCCGCGAGCGGGCAGCGCGGGGCGAAGGCGCAGCCGGACGGGAGCGCGCCCGGGGCGGGCGGGGTGCCGCGCAGGGCGGGGAGACGGCGGCCCGGGGGCGCGTTCTGCGGGAGGGAAGCGAGCAGGCCGGCCGTGTAGGGGGCGCGGGGGCGGGCCAGGACCTCGTCGGCGGCGCCGAGTTCGGCGAGGCGTCCGGCGTACATGACCAGCACCCGGTCCGCGTGGCCCCGCACGACGTCCATGTCGTGCGTGACCAGGACGAGCGCGGCGCCGACCGCCTCCCGCTGCTCGGCGAGCAGCCGCAGCACCTGGTCGCGGCGCTCCTCGTCGAGGGCGGTGGTGGGTTCGTCGGCGATCACGACGTCCGGTTCGTTGATGGTGGCCATGGCGATCACCGCGCGCTGCCGCATGCCGCCGGAGTACTCGTGCGGATACGCCCGCGCCCTGCGGGCCGCGTCCGGGATGCCGACCCGGTCCAGGGCGGCGACCGCCCGGGCCCGGGCCTCCTTGCGGGAGACTCCGGTCACCGACCGTAGGGCGGCGGCGAGTTGGTCGCCCACCCGGTGCACGGGGGACAGGGCCGACAGGGCGTCCTGCGGCACCAGGGAGATGCGGCGGCCCCGGTGGGCGGAGAGGTCGGGCAGGATCGTGCCGCTCGTGGTCGCACCGCGCGGCAGCATGCCGAGGAGAGCGCGTGCCGTGAGGGACTTGCCGGCTCCCGACTCGCCGACGATGGCCAGCACTTCGCGCGGGCGGACGTCGAAGGACAGGCCGCGCACGGCCTCGACCCCGTCGAAGGCGATCCGCAGTTCGCGCACCGACAGCAGTGGCTCAGACTCCAACGGGGGCCTCCTTCTTGACCGGAGCCGGGGTGACGCGCCGTATCCTCCGGCCCTGCGTGAGCGCCGCCCCCGAGACCGCGAGGCCCGCCAGCAGGGCCAGCGCCACCGCCGGAGCGAGGGCCGCCCACGGGGCGCGTTCCACATAGGCGCGGGACTCGTCGAGCAGCAGACCCCACTCGGGAGCGGGCGGCTGGGCGCCCAGACCCAGGAAGCCCAGCGAGGCCAGGGCCAGGGCGATGCCCGGCAGGCGCAGCAGGGCGTGGCGGGCGACCGGGGCGGCCACGGATGGCAGGACGTGCCGGGTGAGGATCCAGAACGGGCTTGCCCCGATGGCCCGTTGGGCGGTCAGGAACGCCGACGCCCGCACCTCCTGCACCAGCGCCGCCGCGTGCGCGGACAGGGCGGGCCAGGAGATCAGCGCGACCGCGAGGGCCGCGCCGCCGGTGCCCGGGCCGGCGGCCGCCGCGACCAGGATGCCGACGATCACCGGGGGCAGGGCGTTGGCGATGTCCGCCGCGCCCTCCGCGATCCGGGGGAGGAAGCCCAGGGCGAGCGCGACCAGCAGGCTCAGCAGGCAGACGGCCGCCGCCGTGCCGACCGTCGAGGCGGCGCCGTGACCGAGCCGGGCGAGCACGTCACGGCCGAGGCCGTCGGTGCCCAGCGGGTGCGACCAGGAGGGCGCGGCCAGCCGGACCGTGGTGTTCACGGCGTACGGGTCGCGCAGCAGGCCCCAGCCGATCGCCACGGCGAGGACGGTGAACAGCGTCAACGGGATCGCGGGACGTGCGCGCACCGGGCGTGCCGGAGGCAGTGCCAGCGAGGCGTCACGCAGGGCCGGGCCCAGCAGCCGCCGCCGGGCGAGTGCCGCCAGCGCGCCCGTGACCAGGCCCAGTGCGAGCAGCGCGAGCACCGAGCCCTGGAGCAGCGGCAGGTCCTGTGACTTGGCGGCGCCGAGCGCGGTACGGCCGATGCCCGGCACGGCGAAGACCGTCTCCACGGCGACCGCGCCGCCGGTGAGCCCCACGGCGACCATCCCGAACTGCGGGACAAGCGGCGGCAGGACGCGCCGCAGCGCCGCCCCGGCGATCCGCGCCCGGCTCACCCCGGCACCCCGCCACAGCTCCACCCACCGCTCGTCGAGCACGGCGGGCAGCGCGTCCGCGACCAGCCGGCCGAGCAGACCGCCGCCGGGGACGCCGAGGGCCACGGCGGGCAGGACCATGTTCTCCGGCCCCACCCAGCCCGATGTCGGCAGCCATCCCAGCCACACCCCGAACACCAGCAGCGCGACCGTGGCCAGCAGGAACTCGGGTACGGCGGCCAGCATCGCGGCCCATGCCCCGGCCGAGGCCCGGCCCCGCACCAGCACCGGCGCGACCAGCGTGCACGCCAGCAGCAGCGCCACGCCGAGCGAGGCGCCCATCAGGGCCAGCGACACCTGGAGCCCGGAGACCACGGAGGGCAGGACCTCGGTGCCCGACACCCAGGAGGTGCCGAGGTCGCCGCGCAGCAGGTCCGAGGCCCAGCCGCCCAGCAGGGACAGGGGCCCGGCGTCCAGACCGAGGTCCCGCCGTACGGAGTCCAGCGCCTCCTCGGTCGGGTCCTGCTCGGCTGAGCGGGCCCGCAGCACGGCCAGGGCAGGGTCCCTGCCGGAGAGCCAGGGCAGCAGGCCGACGGCGGCCAGGACGGCGATCAGGCAGAACAGGCGGGTCAGCGCGGCGGCGCCGGCCAACCTCCGTATACGGGCCCTCACTTGACGTAGGTGTCCGCCGTGACCAGCTCCCGCTCGCGCGGGTCGTGGGCGGCGTCGGTCACGCCGGCGGCGTCGCCCTGGATCACGCGCTCGTGCAGCATGGGCACGGCCGCGTCGGTGCCGAGTACGGCGGCCTCGGCGGCGATGACCGCCTTGCGCCGGGCGTCGCCGGTCGGCGTCTCACCGGCCTTCTGCAGGGCCTTGTCCACGGCCGGGTCCGCGAGCTGGGCGATGTTGAAGGAGCCGCCGGAGGCGAAGTCGCTGTAGAGGTAGGCGGCCGGGTCGCCGGAGTCGAGGACGGTGGCGCGGGAGAGGATGAACGCGTCGAACCGGCCCGCCAGCGCGTCGGACTCGATGTTGGCGTACTCGCGGACGTCGAGCTTCACCTTGAACCCGGCCTTCTGCAGCTGCTGCTGCAGCGCGGCGGCGACCTCGGGCAGCTCGGCGCGGTCGGTGAAGGTGCCGATGGTGACCGTCTTGCCGGCCGGGTCGCCGGCCTTGGCCCGCTGCACCGGCTTGCGCAGCTCGGCCGCCCAGGGCAGGGCGGGACCGAGCAGGCCCTCGGCGACGTCGGCGCGCCCCTCGTACACGCCCTTCACGATCGACTCCGCGTCGATCGCCTCGCGGGCCGCCGCCCGCACCGCGGCGTCCTTGAAGGCCCCCTTCTCGGTGTTGAGGTACAAGGTGTTGGTGCGCGGCATCGGGACCTCGGTGATCAGGTCCTGGTCGAGGACGGCGGCCTGCGACACCGGCACCGCCTCGACGATGTCGGCCTCGCCGCTGCGCAGGGCCGCGGCGCGGGCGGTGCCGTCCGGCACGAACCGCACGTCGATGCCGGGGGCCTTGGCCTTCTTCCCCCAGTAGCCGTCGTAGCGGTCGAGGGCGGCGGAGGAGGTGCCGTTGACCTTCGTCAGCTCGAAGGGGCCGGTGCCCGCGCCGACGGGGCTGACGGTCTTCCCCTCGTAGGCCTTGGCGGCCAGGATCGACAGCTGCGGGGAGCTGAGCCGCTGCGGGACCAGGGGGTCCTCGGTGGCGGTGGTGACGATGACCTTGTCGCCGTCGGCCTTCGCGGTCAGGTCCACGCCGTCGAGGATGCGGGGCTTGGGCGAGGCGGCGGCGGCCTTGGTGAGGGAGTTGACGACGGTTTCGGCGGTGAGCTTCGTGCCGTCGTGGAAGGTGACGCCGTCGCGCAGGGTGAAGGTCCAGTTCCGGCCGGACTGGGCCCACTCGGTGGCCAGCGCGGGCTCGGCGTCACCGTCCGCGTCCAGCTTCACCAGGGTCTCCGCGGTCGACCAGCGCGACAGCTTGAAGGCGTCGTCCGACAGCGGGGACAGGCCCGAGCGCGGTGGTTGCATCATGGCGAGGCGTATGCGCTTGCCCCCCGCCCCGGAGTCGTCCGTGGCCGACTGCCCACCGGAGAAGCAGCCGGTGAGCAGGGCGGAGGCCGCGGTGACGGCGGCAAGGGGAATGAGTCGAGCGGGGACGCGCACGGGACACCTCGGTCAAGGCCTGGTAAATGGTTGAACGCGCCATGACCGTAGCATGATGACAATCGTTTTCAGAAGTGGCCGATTTTGAAGTGGCCGATTTCAGGGGGCGGGGCGGAAGCACGTCCGCAGCGCCCAGACGGCGAGTCGGCGACCGGTGGCGTTGCCCACCTCGTCGGCCGTGCGGGTGTGGATCCCGCCAGGGACGCGGGCGTCGAGGACGTCCTGCTCGTACTCGTGGGCGTAGCGGTAGTGGTGTGGCCGCTGAGACAGTCGGGATGGACACGGGGTGACGAGCAGCGGCTCCCAGTGGCGGTCCGCCCGGGTCGTCGGGTTGCCGTCGGTGTCCGCCTCCCGGACGGCGGTGACGGGCCGCCAGGTGCCGTAGTGGAGATCGGCGTCCCAGGCGGTGATGACGGCGTCGGCCTGGGCCGTGTTGGCCGCCGCGTACAGCGTGCCGTCTCGGCGATGTCGAATCCGTGCCGGGTGGCGTGGTCGCCAGTCGATGGCACACCACGAGAACCGTGACCAGGCCCGGCGTCCGGCGGCGCGTGGGTCCGTCCTCATCCCGGCCTGCGGGCGACGGACTCACCCGGACGGCCCGATGTCCTGACCGTGTGCGAGCCGGGCCCCCTTCAACGCCATGTGCAGGAGCAGGCGGTCCTCGCCGTCGTCCAGGTCCAGACCGGTGAGCTTCTCGATCCGGGACAGGCGGTAGTACAGGGTCTGGCGGTGGATGCCCAGTTCGGCGGCAGCCCGGGCGGCCTGGCCTGCGCAGTCGAGGTACACCTCGGCGGTACGGGCGAGTTCCTGGTGGACGGGGAAGAGCAGGGCGTGCACCGCGGGGTCGCGGGCCACCTCCGGCGGCAGCGCGGTGAGCAGCCGGAACGGCCCGATCGACGCCCACTGGGCGACGGGCCCCAGCCGGGGCTCGGCCGACGCCGCCCGTGCGGCTGCCGAGGCCTCCCGCCAGGCCGTCCCGAGCTCGGCGAGGCCGGAGCGGGGCGTCGCGATGCCGGCGGCGGGGCTGCCCGCTCCGCGCGGGGGTCTGCCGGCCGGGCCGGACGCGGCGGTGCCGGTCGGCCCGGGGGAAGAAGCCCCCGATTGTCCGGCCCGGGCACCGGCGGTGGCGCTGCGGGGGCCGCCGGCCGGTCCGTGAGGGGGCGGGCCGGCCGCTCCGGGGGCTCCCGCTGCTCCGGCTGCTCCTATCGCTCCGGGTGCTCCGGGTGCTCCGGGTGCTCCGGGCGACGGAGTGCCGGCAGCCGGCCCGCCCGAAGCGCTGCCCTTCGCTCCCCGCGAAGTGCTGCCGGTTGTTCCGCCCGGGGTGCTGCCGGTCGCTGCGCCGGAAGGGTTGCCGGTCGCCCTGCTGGGGGTGGTGCCGGTCGCTGTGCCCGGGGTGCTGCCGGTCGCCCCGCCTGGGGTGTTGCCGACTGCCCCGCCCGAAACGCTGCCGGTCGCCCCCCGCGAGGCCGTGCCGGTCGCGGTCGGCACGGCGGCGGAGCCCGGACCGCTTCCTCCGCCCGCCCGTTCCAGCAGGCGGGCTGCCGCCGTCGTCGCCGGAGTCAGTACGTCCGAGGAGCGCAGGCGGATCAGGACGGCCACACACTGGGAAGAAGCCCCCCACGGCAGCGTGCACAGAGCTGTCGCGCCTGGCATCGTGCGGACCGACGGGGCGTCGTCGGGGTCGGCCGTGGGCCAGGGGGCGACACAGAGCACCGTGTGGAGGCCGTCGGCGCGGGGGCCGAGGGCGGTGCGGAGTTCCGCGATGGCCATGTCGCGCTGCCAGTCGCGGTCGGCCGTGAGGACGGCAAGCAGTTCGCGGCTGAGGTCGGCACCGTGCTGGGCCTCGTCCGCGAGCAGCGCGCCGATCCGGGCCGTGACCTGCATGGCGGCGGACAGCTGGCGTTCGCTCGGGCCGGGATCGTCGTCCAGCAGCCAGACGTAGCCGTGGACCACGCCCCGGTGGCGGACGGGCAGGCAGATCCGGCCCCGGTACACCCCGGCCTCCGGTGTCGGCGGGATACGGACCGGGCCGGTCGCGCGCGTGATGCCGAAGCCCTCGAACCACGCCCGGACGGCCGCCGTCGAGCGGCGCGTGAGGATCGAGCGGGTGCGCACCGGGTCCAGGGCCGACGGATCGAGGTCGCCCTCACTGTCGTACGCGCCGAAGGCGATCAGCTCGAAGTCCCGGTTCTCCAGCGTCGCGGGCGCCCCGAGCAGCTCCGAGATCTCGTCGACCAGCTCCTCGTAGTCACCCCTGTGTTCCGACGTCATCCGGGCATTGTCCCGCACTCCACAGGACCCTTCATACATCTGTCTGAGATCTGCGGCACGGATGCGTGACACCTGTCGATGGCCGACGATCGGAGGGATCCTTAGGTTTCACGGTGGTTCTCCGCGTCGTACCCGAGGCGTCGTCCGCCCCGGTTCCGGCCATCCGTTGGTTGTGCTCTGGAGGTGCCCCGTGCTGGGTCCCGTGATTCTCGCCGCGTCGCGCAGCGACCGGATGCGACGCCTGATCTCGGCGGCCCCGGTGACCAAACAGGTCGTCGACCGGTTCATCGCGGGCGAGGACGTCGACGACGTCGTGCCGGTCGTCCGGAAGCTCACCGGGCGGGGCCTGGAGCTGACGATGGACGTCGTCGGCGAGGACATCACCAACCCCGCCCAGGCCGCCGCCGCACGGGACGCCTACCTGGAGCTGATCGACCGCCTGAAGCCGCTGGAGCTCGGCACCCGCGCCGAGATGTCGGTGAAGCTGTCGATGTTCGGGCAGGCGCTGGACGGCGGCCACGACATGGCCCTCGCCAACGTCCGCCCGGTCGTCGAGGCCGCCGCCGAGATCGGCACGACGGTCACCCTCGACGCCGAGGACCACACCACCCTCGACTCGATGTTCGCCATCCACGAGGAGCTGCGGAAGGACTTCCCGCAGACCGGCTGCGTCATCCAGGCGTACCTCTTCCGCACCGAGGCCGACGCCCGCCGCCTCGCCGCGAACGGCAGCCGCGTCCGCCTGGTCAAGGGGGCGTACAAGGAGCCCGCGTCCGTCGCGTACCAGGACAAGCACGAGATCGACAAGGCGTACGTCCGCGTCCTGAGGACGCTGATGGACGGTGAGGGGTACCCGATGATCGGGTCCCACGACCCGCGCCTGATCGCCATCGCCCAGGAGCTCGGACGGCACGCCGGGCGCAAGCCCGACGAGTACGAGTTCCAGATGCTGTACGGCATCCGCGGCGAGGAGCAGCTGCGGCTGACCGCCGAGGGGTACCGCGTACGGGTGTACACCGCCTACGGCACCGACTGGTACGGCTATTTCATGCGGCGCCTGGCCGAGAAGCCGGCGAACCTGCGCTTCTTCGTGCGCAGCATGATCACCAAGGGCTGAGCCCGGAACACCGCTCACAAAGGAGTTACGGAAAACATGGACGCTGTGACCCAGGTCCCCACCCCCGTCAACGAGCCGGTGCACGGCTACGCCCCCGGCTCGCCCGAGCGGGCCCGGCTGGAGGCCAGGCTGAAGGAGCTGGCCGACAACCCCGTCGACCTGCCCTGCACCATCGGCGGCGAGAAGCGGATGGGCGGCGGTGAGGCCTTCAAGGTCGTCCAGCCGCACAACCACCAGGCCGTGCTCGGCACGTACCGCAACGCCACGCAGCAGGACGCCCAGGACGCCGTCGACGCGGCCCTGGCCGCCGCGCCCGCCTGGCGTGCGATGTCCTTCGACGACCGCGCGGCGATCATCCTGCGCGCCGCCGAGCTGCTGTCCGGCCCCTGGCGCGAGACGCTCGCCGCCTCCACCATGCTCGGCCAGTCCAAGACCGCCCAGCAGGCCGAGATCGACACGCCCTGCGAACTGATCGACTTCTGGCGGTTCAACGTCTCCTACGCCCGCAAGCTCCTGGCCGAGCAGCCGCCGGCCAACTCCCCGGGTGTGTGGAACCGTCTGGACCACCGCCCGCTGGAGGGCTTCGTCTACGCGATCACGCCCTTCAACTTCACCGCGATCGCGGGCAACCTGCCGACCGCCCCGGCCCTCATGGGCAACGTCGTCGTCTGGAAGCCGTCCCCGACGCAGACCCACGCCGCCGTGCTGCTCATGCAGCTCCTGGAGGAGGCGGGCCTGCCCAAGGGCGTCATCAACCTCGTCACCGGCGACGGCATCGAGGTCTCCAAGGTCGCCCTGGTCCACCGCGACCTCGCCGGCATCCACTTCACCGGCTCGACCAAGACCTTCCAGTACCTGTGGAAGACGGTCGGCAACAACATCGAGAAGTACCGCACCTACCCGCGTCTGGTCGGCGAGACCGGCGGCAAGGACTTCCTCGTCGCCCACCCGTCGGCCGACCCGGCGATCCTGAAGACGGCGCTCACCCGAGGTGCCTTCGAGTACCAGGGCCAGAAGTGCAGCGCCACCTCCCGGGCGTACGTCCCCGCCTCGATCTGGAACTCCGGCTTCAAGGAGGAGTGGGCCGCCGAGGTCGACGGCATCAGGATGGGTGACGTCACCGACCTGTCGAACTTCATCGGCGCCGTCATCGACGAGCGTGCCTTCGCCAAGAACAAGGCCGCCATCGACCGGGCCAAGGAGGACCCCTCCTGCACGATCGTCGCGGGCGGCACCTACGACGACTCCGAGGGCTGGTTCGTCCGCCCGACCGTCATCGAGTGCACCGACCCGGAGAACGAGGTCTTCCGCACCGAGTACTTCGGCCCGGTCATCGCCGTGCACGTCTACGAGGACGACGCGTACGACGAGATGCTGACGCAGATGGAGTCCGTCTCCGACTACGCCCTGACCGGCTCGGTGATCGCGAACGACCGCGCGGCGGCGGCCTACACGGCGGACAGGCTCCGCTACGCGGCCGGCAACTTCTACATCAACGACAAGTCGACCGGTGCCGTCGTCGGCCAGCAGCCCTTCGGCGGCGGCCGTGCCTCCGGCACCAACGACAAGGCCGGCGCCCCGCAGAACCTGATGCGCTGGACCCTGACCCGCGCCATCAAGGAGACGCTGGTCCCGCCGACCGACTACACCTACCCGCACATGGGCTGAGCCCTCGCCACGCCGACGGGCCGGGTCGCACGACCCGGCCCGTCGGCGTTTCCCCGTCCGGCACGCCGCTGGTGCTGTGCCGGCGTCTGCGGCACCTCGGCCCCGGACGCCGCCTGCCGGGCGCCGGACGTGCCCGTGCTCATCGTCGACGGTGTCCGGGACATCCGGCCCGCTCACATACTGGGCGGATGACCTCCCGGACGACCACCCGCGCGCGCACCGCCCACACCGCCGACCTCAGCCCCGCCGAACTCGACGCCGTACGGGCCCTGCTGGACGCCGCCTTCGACGGCGACTTCAGTGACGAGGACTGGGACCACGGCCTCGGAGGCTTGCACGCCCTCGTGCACGACGCCTCCGGGCTCGCCGCGCACGGGGCCGTCGTGATGCGCCGGGTGCGGCACCGCGGCCGGTGGCTGCGCGCCGGGTACGTCGAGAACGTCGCCGTACGCGCCGACGCCCGCCGCACCGGCCTCGGCGGGCAGGTCATGGCGGAACTGGAACGCGTCGTCGACCGCGCCTACGACTTCGGCGCTCTCTCCGCCAGCGACGACGGCGCCCGGCTCTACACCTCCCGCGGCTGGCGGCTCTGGCGCGGCCAGGTGCACGCACTCAGCCCGCGGGACGGTGTCGTCCGCCTGCCGGAGGAAGAGGACAGCACCTACGTCCGGCCCGCCCTCGCCGGCCCGCTCGACCCCGCGCAGGAACTGCTCTTCGACTGGCGCGACGGAGATGTGCTCTAGGAATCACCGCAGGTCAGCGCGGTGTGACAGAGTCCACCGTCTCAGATAGTAGGAAGTCCGAGTAATTGTGGAGACAGACGCTCCGGACTCCCTTAGTTTTGTAGGAGCCGAACGTCTCGCTCGACCAAGCGAATGGCGGTCGTGAGCCGGGCCCCGTGCAGGCAACCCCTGCGGCCCCGCTCCCCGCCCCATCCGGCGTCTCGTAACCCTCCCTTTGCACTCCGTGCTGTCGAAGGAGTCGATTTCCCATGGCCGAGACGACCGTCAGCCGCCGAGTCCGTCACGTCTCCCGTACGAGCGAGTCCGACCGCAAGAACGCCGCCGCGGCGCTCCAGCGCGCCCTCGACCGCCGCGACAACGGCGGATCCAGCGGTCACTGAGCGCATCCACCGGCCACCGAGCCGTAACACCCAGATCCGGGAGCCGCACCCGACGAGGCGCGGTGCGGGGCTCACGCCCCGCGCCGCACCTCGAAATGGTCGATCCGCTCACCGCTCGACGCCAGCGCCGACACCTTCAGCCTCGGCGCGGCGCCGCTCACGGCCTCCACCGAGAGGAACGAGAACCCCCGGTAGCGCACCCGCGACCACTGCACCGACTCGGCCCTGGTGTCCCGGGACTTCGTCCACCGGAACGTGTCGACCGACTCCCGGTCGGCGGTGTTCCCCTCGTAGCTCTCCCGCACACCGTCGGGGAAGCCGTACAGCTCCTTGCCGCCGCCGCCCGCCGTGACGTACACGATCCCGTCCCGCCGTGGATCCGTCGTCCCGCCGACCGGCACCGGCCTGCCCACCTCGCCGTTCCGGATGGCGTCGGTGCGCTCGTAGACGTGGTTGTGCCCGTTGATCACCAGGTCCACCTGGTGCCTGGCGAACAGCGGCAGCCACTCGGCGCGCACCCCGCCGTCGGAGGCGTGCGTGGACGTCGAGTAGGCGCAGTGGTGGAAGAAGACGACGATGAAGTCGACCGAGGCGTCCGCCCGTAGTTCGCCGAGCTTCTTGTCCAGCCAGGTGGTCTGCCGCCCCTCCGTGTAGCCGAAGTTGGCGGGGATCTCGTACGACACGTCGTTCGCGTCCAGGGCGACCACGCCGACGTTGCCGTACGTGAAGGCGTACACCCCCGGTGCCGTGCGCGCGTCGAAGCCGCTGTCCGGCAGGGAGAAGCGGGCGAGTTGGCCGCCGTAGCCGTCCGGCGAGTACCAGGCCTCCATGTCGTGGTTGCCGGTCGTCACCATCCACGGCACCGACCTGGCCACCGGCTCGGTCTGCTTCAGGAAACGGTCCCACTGCCCGGCGTCGAAGACGTCCGACTCCTTGCCCTTGCCGGTCGGGTCGGCGTAGCAGATGTCGCCGGCGTGGAGGTGGAACGCGGGGCTCCGGCGCAGCAGCAGACGGTCGTTGAGGGCCGCCTCCTCGCCGACGCCCTGGTCGCCGAACGCGGTGAAGACGAACCGCTCCGGCGCGCTCGCGGGTGCCGTGCGGAAGGACGTGACGGACGACCGGTGCCGCGGGGACGCCGGGTCGAAGCCCTCGTGGCCGACGCCGTAGTAGTACGTCGTGTCCGGGCGCAGGCCGTCCAGGGCCGCGTGCAGGTAGTACTGCTCGACGGCCGGCCGTACGCCCTTCAGCTCCGGGGTGTGCAGGTCGCGCAGCTCCGCCTCGATCCTGCGGCCGAGGTCGTCGGGGCGCAGGCCCACCCGGACGTACGGCCTGCGCACCGCCAGCGGCACCTGCCAGGAGATCCGCATCTGCGTCTTCGGATCGGCGCCGAAGGCGAGATGACGGCCGAAGGGGGTGATGAAGGAGCCAGGCGCCTTCGACGTGCTCGGCGACGGGCTCCTGGTCGCCGTACCGCTGCCCGGTCCGGAGCCGGAACAGCCGGTCAGCAGGCCGCCCGCGACCGCACCCGCCGTCACCAGCGTGCGGCGCCGCGACAGGCGCGTGCGCAGGTACTCGTGCTGTTCCGCCATGCTCATCCGGCGCGCGAGCTCGGGCGGGATGCCGAAGTGGGGGATCTCCATGTCGGGTCAACTTCCCAGCGAACGCCAACGTCCGCCCCACGTCCGGGTGAACGGAAACCGTCGGCCGAGTGCGTCCCCCGGGCGGGTGCCGTTCGCCTGTCCGCATCACGGACACCCTGTGTCATCCCATGGGACGAGGAGTAGGGTGCCCGCATGTCTCGCAGCATCAATCTCGCAGTGATTCCCGGTGACGGCATCGGCCAGGAAGTCGTGGCCGAAGGCCTGAAGGTCCTCTCCGCCGTCCTTCCGCAGGATGTGAAGCTGGAGACCAGGGAGTACGACTTCGGCGCCCAGCGTTACCACGCCACCGGTGAGACCCTCACCGACGCCGACCTCGACGCCCTGAAGAAGCACGACGCCATCCTGCTCGGCGCGATCGGCGACCCGAGCGTGCCGTCCGGCGTCCTGGAGCGCGGCTTCCTGCTGAAGCTGCGCTTCGCCTTCGACCACCACGTCAACCTGCGTCCGTCGAAGCTCCTGCCGGGTGTCGCCACCCCGCTGGCCGGCGAGCCGCAGATCGACTTCGTCGTGGTCCGCGAGGGCACCGAGGGCCCGTACACCGGCAACGGCGGCACGATCCGCAAGGGCACCGAGCACGAGGTCGCCACCGAGGTCTCCGTGAACACGGCCTTCGGTGTCGAGCGCGTGGTCCGTGACGCCTTCGCGCGTGCCCAGGCCCGCCCGCGCAAGAAGCTGGCACTGATCCACAAGAACAACGTGCTGACCTTCGCGGGTCACCTGTGGACCAACATCTTCAACAAGGTGGCCGAGGAGTTCCCCGAGGTCACCACCGAGTACATGCACGTCGACGCGGCCACCATCTACCTGGTGACCCAGCCCGAGCGCTTCGACGTGATCGTCACCGACAACCTCTTCGGCGACATCATCACCGACCTCGCCGCGGCCGTCTCCGGCGGCATCGGCGTGGCGGCCTCCGGCAACATCAACCCGTCCGGAGAGTTCCCCTCGATGTTCGAGCCCGTGCACGGCTCGGCCCCGGACATCGCCGGCCAGGGCAAGGCCGACCCGACCGCCACGGTGCTGTCCGTCGCCCTGCTCCTGCGCCACCTCGGCTACGAGGCCGAGGCCGCCCGTATCGACGAGGCGGTCTCCGCCGACCTGTCGGAGCGCACCGGCAAGCCCGCCCGCTCCACCTCGGAGATCGGCGACGCGCTCGCCGTACGAGTAGCCGGCTGACCCGCCGCTGCTTATCCCAAGCCGCCGGGTCGCATCCGCGCCCGGCGGCTTCCGCATGTTCCCGCCGGGTGTCACCATCGACCACCGGGCCGCATTCACCCCGTTCCGTCCTCCGTCGCCCCCGGGCGATAATCGAACGCGAGGCCGCGCAACGAGGGAATGCTCGGACGTCCTAGCACTGGTCACCATCAGACCTGTACCGAGCGCGGCCCGTCACTACAACCGGTGAAGGACTTCAACGCATGACGACGCCCACGATCGAGCTCAAGCCGTCCGCCAACCCGCTCTCCGCCGCGGAACGGGAGGCGATCCTGGCCGACCCCGGGTTCGGCCGCCACTTCACCGACCACATGGTGACGATCAAGTGGACGGAGGGCCGCGGCTGGCACGACGGCCAGCTCGTGCCGTACGCGCCGATCTCCCTCGACCCCGCCACCACGGTCCTGCACTACGCGCAGGAGATCTTCGAGGGGCTGAAGGCCTACCGCCGCCCCGACGGCTCGGTCGCCACGTTCCGCCCGGAGAAGAACGCCGAGCGCTTCCAGCGTTCCGCGCGGCGGCTGGCGATGCCCGAGCTGCCGGTCGAGACGTTCATCGAGGCATGTGACGCCCTGGTGAGGCAGGACAAGGCGTGGGTGCCGGCGCACGGCGGGGAGGAGTCCCTCTATCTGCGCCCGTTCATGATCGCGACCGAGGTCGGTCTGGGCGTGAAGCCGGCCAACGAGTACCTGTTCCTGGTGATCGCCTCCCCGGCCGGCGCGTACTTCCCGGGCGGCGTCAAGCCGGTCTCCATCTGGGTCTCCGAGGACCGTGTCCGCGCCGTCCCCGGTGGCATGGGCGACGCCAAGACGGGCGGCAACTACGCGGCGTCCCTGCTGGCGCAGGCCGAGGCCGCGACCAAGGGCTGCGACCAGGTCTGCTACCTCGATGCCGTCGAGCACAAGTGGGTCGAGGAGCTGGGCGGCATGAACCTGTACTTCGTGTACGGGAACAAGATCGTCACACCGTCCCTCACCGGCTCCATCCTGGAGGGCGTCACCCGCGACTCCCTGCTCGCCGTCGCCCGTGACCTCGGCTACGAGGCCGAGGAGGGCCGGGTCTCGGCCGACCAGTGGCAGCGGGACTCGGAGAACGGGTCGCTCACGGAGGTGTTCGCCTGCGGTACGGCTGCCGTGATCACGCCGGTCGGTACGGTGAAGCGGGCCGGGGCCGAGTGGAAGCAGAGCGGCGGTGAGCCGGGCGAGGTCACGCTCCGTCTCCGCCAGGCCCTGCTCGACATCCAGCGGGGTACGGCGGAGGACAAGCACGGCTGGATGCACCAGCTGGGATGAGGCAGTACTCGGCGTCGGTGCCGGACTCACCGGGGGCTCCGCCCCCGGACCTCCGGCCTGTGCGGCAGGAAACCGGGCTTGCTGCCTCGCCCCCGGACCCCGTCGTCCCGGCCGCCGGGGCCGACAGCGCATACGCCACCCCTCCCACCGGCCCCGACAGCAGGTAGCTGCACTCCACTGAACACCTGGAGGGCGTCCGCGTCGTAGACCCGGCCGCAGCGGGCGAAGCCGCTGAGGGTGATGAGCGCCCAGGGCGTGCCGATCGCGGTCCGCAGCAGCACGAAGGACGTCATCGACTGCAATTCCCCCGACTCGTAGCTGACCCCGGGCGACACCAACAAGGGCCACCACGCCTTCGTCCGTGACCTGAGGACGGGCGAGCTGCGCCGGATCGACGCCGCCGACCCGGCCGCCTTCACCGCCTCCCCGCAGCTCAGCGCCGACAGCCGGTACCTCGCGTTCGTCTCGGCCGACCCGGGCGACCCGGACCGTACGACGCGCGCGTACGTACGTGACCTGCGCACCGGGCGCACGGTCCTGGCCGGCCCGGACGCCGAGGGCGGCCCGAACGATCAGAGCGTGTCCGCCCCGGGTGCTCGACCGGCACGGCCGCCAGGTCGCCTTCAGCAGGTCCTCGCCCGACCTCGTGCCCGGCGACACGTACGACACCTCGCACGTCCACGTCCGTCACATGAGGTGACCGACCGCATCCTGAGACACCCGTGAGCGAAGCACGGAGGTTGTGCCAGACTGCCCCCGTGCTCTCGTTCGCCATGATTATTGGCAGCAGGCGCGCCGGTCCGCAGTGACCGCCATGTACGACCAGGTACGGGCGGACACCGTCGTCCTCGACCCGCGCGCAGACCTCTCGCACCCGCGAGAGGTTTTTCGCATTTCTGGCCCACCCACAGCCGGAGGCGAGAGCGCGAGGGAGTATGTGAGGGCGGTGGAGCCGGTCATTCCGGTACGACCGAGATCCCATCCTCAGGAGCCTTGACACCATGACCGCACCCAGCGAACTCGACGATTCCTTCCACGTCTTCGACACCACCCTGCGCGACGGCGCCCAGCGGGAGGGCATCAACCTCACCGTCGCGGACAAGCTGGCCATCGCGCGGCACCTGGACGACTTCGGCGTGGGCTTCATCGAGGGCGGCTGGCCGGGCGCGAACCCCCGGGACACCGAGTTCTTCGCCCGTGCCCAGCAGGAGATCGACTTCCGGTACGCCCAGCTGGTCGCGTTCGGCTCCACCCGCCGCGCCGGCACCACCGCCGCAGAGGACCCGCAGGTCAGAGCGCTCCTGGAATCCAGCGCGCCAGTGATCACGCTGGTCGCCAAGTCGCACGACCGCCATGTCGAACTCGCCCTGCGCACGACCCTGGACGAGAACCTGGCGATGGTCCGCGACACGGTGTCGTTCCTGAAGGACCAGGGCCGCCGCGTCTTCGTCGACTGCGAGCACTTCTTCGACGGCTACCGCGCGAACCCCGAGTACGCGAAGTCGGTCGTCCGTGCGGCCTCGCAGGCCGGAGCGGACGTGGTGGTCCTCTGTGACACCAACGGCGGCATGCTCCCGGCGCAGATCCAGGCGGTCGTCGCCACGGTCCTGGCCGACACGGGCGCCCGGCTCGGCATCCACGCCCAGGACGACACGGGCTGCGCGGTGGCCAACACGCTGGCCGCCGTCGACGCGGGCGCGACGCACGTCCAGTGCACCGCCAACGGCTACGGCGAACGCGTCGGCAACGCCAACCTCTTCCCGGTCGTGGCGGCCCTGGAGCTCAAGTACGGCAAGCGGGTCCTGCCCGAGGGGCACCTGCGCGAGATGACCCGCATCTCGCACGCCATCGCCGAGGTCGTCAACCTCACGCCCTCCACGCACCAGCCCTACGTCGGCGTCTCGGCCTTCGCGCACAAGGCCGGCCTGCACGCCTCGGCCATCAAGGTCGACCCGGACCTGTACCAGCACATCGACCCCGAGCAGGTCGGCAACACCATGCGGATGCTGGTCTCCGACATGGCCGGCCGCGCCTCCATCGAGCTCAAGGGCAAGGAACTCGGCATCGACCTCGGCGGCGACCGGGAGCTGGTCGGCCGGGTGGTCGAGCGGGTGAAGGAACGCGAACTCAGGGGCTACACCTACGAGGCGGCGGACGCCAGCTTCGAGATCCTTCTGCGCACCGAGGTCCAGGGCAAGCCGCTGCGCTACTTCGAGATCGAGTCCTGGCGCGCCATCGTCGAGGACCGCCCCGACGGCTCCCACGCCAACGAGGCCACGGTCAAGCTCTGGGCCAAGGGCGAGCGCATCGTCGCCACGGCTGAGGGCAACGGCCCGGTCAACGCGCTGGACCGGGCCCTGCGCGTGGGCCTGGAGAAGATCTACCCCCAGCTCGCCAAACTGGAACTGGTCGACTACAAGGTCCGCATCCTGGAGGGCAAGCACGGCACCAACTCGACGACGCGCGTGCTGATCTCCACGTCCGACGGCACGGGCGAGTGGTCGACGGTGGGCGTCGCCGACAACGTCATCGCCGCGAGCTGGCAGGCCCTGGAGGACGCGTACACGTACGGGCTGCTGCGGGCGGGAGTGACCCCGGCCGAGTAGGCGGGTGGCGACGGCGCTTTCCGCGCCGTCGCCGTCAGCCGATCGTCTGTGTCCGTGCTGTCCGTGCTGTCCGTGCTGTCCGTGCTGTCCGTGCGCGGCGTCCGCGAAATCCGCGCCCGACCGATATCCCTTTCTGTGTCGATTCTGTGCCGATTCGGGTAGCTTCGAACATATGAAGGCCGCACTGGTGCGTACTCTCGTACGTCTGCTGATCGTGCCGGTCGTCGCCGTACTGGCGGCGCTGATGGTCGGGGCGCCCGGTGCGCACGCGGCCACCGACCTCTCGAAGGTCGCCGAGGAACTACGCGAGAACCCGGTCTACGTCGATCCGGCCGCCTCCGGGCAGCTGGCCGCGTCGGACGCCGAGGCGCTCGCCGACAAGATCAAGGACGCCGACAAGCCCGTCTTCGTGGCGGTGCTCCCGGCCGACTTCCCCACGCAGGACCTCTTCCGGAACCTCCGCACCGAGACCGGCGTCACCGGCCTGTACGGCATCCGCCTCGGAGACGAGTTCGACGCCCGCGCGGACAGCTCGGTGATGAGCCCCCAGGCGGTGTCCAACCTGGTCACGGCCGTGCGCGACGCGGGTGACGTCAAGGCCCAGCTGAACGACTTCGTCGACGACGCCCTGCGCAACGTGGGCGGCTCGGCCCCCAGCAGCTGGAGCGACGGCTCGGGTACCGACGTGCCGGTCGGCGGCCTGGTCACGGTCGGCGCGCTGATCGCGGCCGGTGGCGCGGGCGCCTACGCGCTGGCCCGCCGCAACCGCCGCCGCCACGAGGAGGAGCAGCGGGCCGCGCTGGAGAAGCTGCGCGTGGTGGTCGACGAGGACATCACCGCCTTCGGCGAGGAACTCGACCGCCTCGACTTCCACCCCGGCGAACCCGGCGCCGACGATGCGATGCGCGCCGACTACGAGCACGCCCTGGACGCCTACGAGCAGGCGAAGTCCCTGATGGCGGCGGCGACCAAACCGGAGGACGTGCGGGCCGTCACGCGGGCCGTGGAGGACGGCCGGTTCTCCCTGGCGCGGCTCGTGGCCCGCCGCGAGCGTGCCCCGCTGCCGGAGCGGCGCCCGCCCTGCTTCTTCGACCCCCGCCACGGCCCCTCGGTCGCCGACGTGAGCTGGACGCCGCCGGGCGGTGCCACGCGTGACGTCCCCGTCTGCGCGGCCGACCGGACCCGGCTCGCCGAGGGCCGCGACCCGGTGATCCGCGAGGTCGACACCGAGTACGGCCGCCGCCCGTACTGGGAGGCCGGCCCGGCGTACGGCCCCTGGGCCGGCGGCTACTTCGGCGGCGGCATCCTGCCCGGCCTCCTCATCGGCACCATGCTCGGCAGCATGATGGCCACCCCCGCCTACGGGGCCGACTACGGCTCCGGCTACGGCGACTTCGGCGGCTACGAGGGCGGCGACGTCTCCGGCGCGGACTTCGACACGGGCGATTTCGGGGGCGGCTTCGGCGACGGCGGCTTCGGTGGCGGCGACTTCGGCGGGGGAGGGGACTTCGGGGGCGGCTTCTGACGGGAGTGCCGTTCGCCCTCCCCCGGAGACCCACGACCGACACGCCCGAGCCCTCCCTCCGAGCGAACAGCCCGAGCGCGACGCGGGGCCCGGGACCAGGGCCCCGGGTAGGCACCCGGCCGCGTCCCGGCTGGGGGACCCGGGCCCCGCGCCGGAGGTCGGCGCCCGGCTGCCTGCCGGTTGAGGACCCGGGCCCGTGCAGGTCCGGCCCCGGCCGCTGCCCGCAGCCCCCGTCATCAGAGCGGGAGGTCAGCGCCTGGCCCCTTCCCGGCTCAGGCCCCCGGGCATCCGACCAGGGTCAACCGCCCGGCCGCGTGCCGGTCGAGGATCCGGCCCCCGAGCGGGACCCGGCTCTGGTCGCTGCCCTCGGCCTGGCCCTTGACCAGAGGCCGGCGCCCGGGCGCGTCCTGGTCGAGGACCTGGGCCTCCGTGCCGGAGGTCGCACCCGGCCGTTTCCTGGCCCAGGCCGCCGGCGTCCGACGGGGAGTAAGCGCCCGGCCCCGCCCCGGTCCGGCACCCGGGCCCTGGTGCCGGTGGCCGGTCCCTACCCGAGTCCCCGTCCAGCATCCGCCCCCGTACCAGGCGTCAGCGCCCGGCCCCGCCCCGGTCCAGCACCCGCTTCCGCTGCCGCCACACGACCCCGGCCACCACGCCCGCCAGTGCGACCAGCGCCGCGCTGACCCACACCGGCGACCGGTACCCGAACCCCGCGCCGATCGCCATGCCACCGGCCCAAGGGCCCAGCGCGGCGCCCACGTTGAACGCGGCCGTGGCGAAACCCCCGGCCAGCGTGGGCGCGCCCGGTGCCGCGTACAGCACCTGGGAGATGAGCGTGGAGCCGACGCCGAAGGACAGCGCCCCCTGGGCGAAGACGAGTCCGAGTGCCAGGGCCGGGTGCCCGGCCCCGAGTGCCAGGAGGCACCAGCCCAGGCAGACGGTGATGCCCCCGAAGGCCAGGACGGGTACAGGGCGGCGGTCGGCGATCCGCCCCGCTGCGGTCACCCCCGCGAACGACCCGGCCCCGAACAGCGCGAGCACTCCGGGGACCCAGGCGCTGCCCAGCCCCGTCACCTCGGTGACCAGCGGCGCGAGATAGGTGAAGGTGCAGAAGGTCGCGCCGTTCACCAGGGCGCCCAGCAGCAGCGTGACGACCAGCCGAGGGCTGCGCAGCGACCGCAGCTCACCACGTAGCGCGGGCGGCGCACCCCCGGCCGCACCGCCCGGCACCGACCTCGCCACCGCCGCCAGCGCGGGCAGCGACACCAGCGCCACGGCCCAGAACGCCGCACGCCAGCCCCACAGCCCGCCCAGCAGGGCCCCGGCGGGCACGCCGGCCACACAGGCCAGCGTCACCCCGCCCAGCAGCATGGACGTGGCCCGCCCCTTCGCGTCCGCCGGGACCATGTCCACGGCGGTCACGAGAGCGACGGCGAGGAAGCCGGCGTTGGCGAGCGCCCCCACGACCCGCGTGGCGAGCAACACCTCGAAACTGCCGGTGAGCGCACCGGCGACATGGACGGCGAGAAACACGACGAGGAACGCCAGCAGCGCACCCCGCCGCGGCCAGCGCCGCGCGAGGCCCGCCACCAGCGGCGCCCCCACCACCATCCCCACCGCGAAGGCGGAGGTCAGCGCCCCCGCCGCGGGAACGGACACCCCCAGATCCCGCGCGATGTCCGGCACCAGACCGGACAGCATGAACTCGGACGTCCCTTGCGCGAACACGGCAAGGCCCAGCAGAAGTAGAGCGAACGGCATGAAAAATTCCGCACCCCGAAGTCGACGTCGGACACGACAGGTCGGACGGCTTCCGGCAGCGGAGCGAGCGGGCTCAGCGGCCCGGCATCACGAGCAGCCACCGGAGAGCCGGTGGCCGCACTCTGGACGCCTCGGGGCTGGACACGGCGGACACGTTAGGCGCTCCCGGGGGCCCGGGGCCACCGCTTTTCCTCCGGCTCGCCCCGTGCGGCGGTCACAGCCGTGTCCTTCCGGTCCTTCCGGCCCCCACCGCGGTGGACGACGACCACGGCCGCCAGGCAGACGGCCAGGCCGAGAGCGGTCTGCACGCCGAACGGCTCACCGAACACCATCGCGCCCCAGACGGCCGTGACCGGGGCCATGAGGAACATCAGCGTGTTCACCTTCGTCACCCCGGAGCGCTTCAGGATGAGCCAGTACAGCCCGTACCCGCCGAACGTGGACAGACCCACGAGCCAGGCGACGGCCACCCAGAACCCGCTCTCCGCGGGCGGCGCGGCGGATCCGGTGCTCAGGGCGAGCACGGAGAAGAGGACGGCGCTGGTGGCGCAGTGGACGGTCAGCGACACCGAGGGAGCGACCCGCGAGCGGGACCGGCTCTCCAGGAACGTGGCCGCGACCAGGGACAGCATGCCGATCAGCGGGACGACGTACGCCCACCAGGCCACGCCGGTCCCGGCCGCGGCGTCGGCCAGGGTGACCACGGCGACGCCGCTCAGCCCCAGACCCAGGCCGATCCACTGCCGGCCCGAGACGTACTGCCCCAGCAGCGGCCCCGCGAGGGCCCCGGCGACGAGGGGCTGGACACCGTCGATCAGGGCCGTCGTGCCACTGGAGACGCCGAGCTGGATGGCGTAGTAGACGCTGAGCAGATAGCCGCTCTGCGACAGCACGCCGATGACGGCCTGCCGGGTCACGTCCCGGGCGGTGAGCCCCCGCCAGGCCGTGCGCGCGACGACGGCGACGGCGACGAGGACGACGGCCAGCGGCAGGAACCGCCACATCAGGACCGTGATCGCGGACGCGTTGCCCGCACCGAGCTTGGCCCCGATGAACCCGGAGCTCCAGCAGAGGACGAAGGCGACGGAGAGCAGGATGTTCACGAACATCACCACCAGTAGACAGATCGGTATACCCGTTCCCCGCCGACTATACAGATCGGTATACTCGGGGTCATGGGTACCACCGCCGAGACCCCGCGCCGGATCACGATGACGCCCGCGGCCCGTCGCGCCCTGGACGCGGCCGCCCGGCTGTTCTACGAGCGCGGCATCCACGCCGTCGGAGTCGACCTCATCGCCGCCGAGGCCGGGGTCACGAAGAAGACCCTCTACGACCGGTTCGGCTCCAAGGAGCAGATCGTCGTGGAGTACCTCGCGGACCGCGACGAGCGCTGGCGGGCCTTCCTGGCCGAACGCCTCGACGCGGCCCGGCCGGAGCCGGGGGAGCGAGTCCTGGCGGTCTTCGACGCCTCGCGCGCGTGGGCCGCCGAGCTCAGCCCCAAGGGGTGCAGCATGGTCAACGCCCACGCGGAGATCAGCGACCCCGCCCACCCGGCCCACCCGGTCATCACCGGGCAGAAGCAGTGGATGCTCGCCCTCTTCACCCGCCTCGCTTCGGACATCGCCCCCGAGCGGGCCGACGCCCTGGCCCGGGCGCTGATGCTGCTGCACGAGGGCGCGCTCGTCGCGCACGGCCTGGGCATCTTCCCGGACGCCGTCGCCCACGCCCGCGAACAGGCACGCGCGCTCCTCGCGTAGCGGACAGCACCTGTCCTACTCGCTCCCTACGGTGGTGTCATGACCGACTCCGGAGACCCGCTCTTCTTCGCGACCGCCGCCGACCTTGACTCCTGGCTGACGGCGCACCCCGGCCCGCATCCCGGCCTCTGGGTCAAGGTCGCCAAGAAGGGGTCGGGCATCCCCTCCGTCAGCGCCGCCGACGTCAACGACGTGGCGCTGTGCCACGGGTGGATCACCGGGCAGCGCAAGGGACTCGACGCGTCGTCCTACCTCCAGAGGATCACCCCGCGGCGCTCCGGCAGTCTCTGGTCCATGGTCAACGTCCGGCGGGTCGAGGAGCTGGCCGCCGCCGGGCGGATGCGGCCCGGCGGACTCGCGGAGGTGACGGCGGCGCGGGCGGACGGACGGTGGGAGGCGGCGTACGCGTCCCAGCAGGAGGCCGAGGTCCCGGAGGACCTCGCGGCGGCACTGGAGCGCAGCCCGCGGGCCGCGGCGGCCTTCGAGGCGCTCGGACGGACGGACCGGTACCTGGCGATGCTCGGCGTGCTGCGCGCCCGGACCCCGCGGAGCCGGGCGGCGCAGGTCGCGGCGGCGATCGCCAGGCTGGAGGCCGGCCGGAAGGGCCGATAGGACCCCATATGACTCCTACGGGACCCCCAGAGGCCCCCCAGGACCCCCGGGGGGATCCCATGGACCCCGATGAGACGGGGACGGGCCCGGCGCCGTACGGCACCGGGCCCGCAAGCTGTGGGGCGGGTCAGAGTGTCGACGCCGCCGAGGCGATGGCGGAGGCGAACGTCGAGACCTCCGTGTAGACGCCGGGGGCCTCGGGCCGGGCGCAGCCCTCACCCCAACTGACGATGCCGACCTGGATCCAGGCGCCGGCGTTGTCCTTGCGGAACATGGGGCCGCCGGAGTCGCCCTGGCAGGTGTCGACACCGCCCGCGTCGAAGCCGGCGCAGATCTCCTCGTTCGCGACGAGGCCGCTGTAGAGGCCGCCGTAGGCCTTGCAGGCGGCGTCGCCGACGAACGGCACGGTCGCCTTCAGCAGGTAGCGCTGCTGGGAACCGCCCTCGCGGTTCGCGCCCCAGCCCGCGACGGTGAAGTCGCCGGTGTTGTGCTGCGCGGTGGTGGCGATCTTCAGGGTCGGCAGGTTGATGGGCTGGGCGAGCTTGATCAGCGCCCAGTCCTTGCCGGTGCCGTTGTAGCCGGGCGCGCGGAGCACCTTGGTGGAGCGGACCTGGATCCGGCCGCTGGTGGACTGGAGGTCGACGACCCCCGCGGTGGCGGTGATGCCGGTGTTGTTGCCGGAACCGCCCACGCAGTGCGCGGCCGTGAGCACGATCTGCTGGGTGTAGAGCGCGCCGCCGCAGCCCATGGAGAGCCGGACCATGAACGGGAACTCGCCCTGCGCGGCCCGCGTCCCGCCGACGACGGGCGACGGGGCGGCCTGCGCGGCGGAGACGGGCTGGAGGCTGGCGATCGCGAGCGCGGCGGCCCCGAGGGCCGCGCATCTCTTGAGGGCGGTGAGGAGTCTCTTCAACGTGATGCCTTCCGTGGGGGTTGACTGGGGAGGGTGCAACCGAAGCATCAAATTGACGGGCGCATGACAGCAGCAAGGCAAAAAGAAAGGTCCATGTGCTGGCATGGACTGGTCAAGAATCTGCTGCTGGATTATGAGAACGCCGCCGGTCCGTCCACAAGGGGTGCGATTCGGCCAGACCGGCCCGGCGGTACGCCGCCGGGCCGGCCGCGCGGGCTCACGCGTTCCTGATCGCCGAGATGTCGAAGCTGAGCCTGATCTTGTCGGAGACCAGGACACCGCCGGTCTCCAGGGCGGCGTTCCAGGTCAGGCCCCACGCGGAGCGCAGGATCTCCGCCTTGCCCTCGAAGCCGACGCGCTCGTTGCCGAAGGGGTCCTTCGCCGCGCCGTTGAACTCGAGGTCGATGGTGAGGGGGCGGGTCGTGCCGAGGATCGTCAGGTCGCCGGTGATGCGGTAGTCGTCGCCGCCGAGGGCTTCCGCCTTCGTGGAGCGGAACGTCATCGTCGGGAACTCGTCCGCCTTGAAGAAGTCCGCGCTCTTGAGGTGCCCGTCGCGGTCGGCGTTGCCCGTCTCGATGCTGTCCATCACGACGTCCAGGGAGGCCGTGGACCGCGACGGGTCGGTGCCGTCGAGGTGGAGCGCGCCCGTGAAGTCCTGGAAGCCGCCCTTGACGTTGGTGACCATGGCGTGCCGGGCGACGAAGCCGATCGTCGAGTGCGCGGGGTCGATCGTGTAGTCGCCGGTCAGGGCGGCCAGGTCCGGGGTCACGGCGCCGGTCGTGACGGTCTCGATGTCGTTGCGGCTGAAGATGCTCATGATGTACGCCTCCTGCGATGAATGTTGAACGTTTAACTATGTAACGCGGCCCACCGTAGACCTATTCCGTTCAACGTTCAACATTATTCGGGGCGTGTCGCGATTGCGTCCGCGGCGCGAGTGGCCTGGCCGAGCTGCTGCGCAGCGGCACCTCGGGCGGCCATGTGAAGGGCCGGGCGCGTTTCGCGGAGAGCGCCGCCCGCCTCCCGGAACGACCGCCCGCACCGGCCGGCCGTGGTCGGCCAACTGCCGGCGCGGGTTGTGGGCCTGGTCGAACCATCTCCGTACCGGGGCACGGGGTCATCGCCGTGAAGTGCACGATCTGCGGCGCCGCCGGTGCGAACTCCCGTACCACCCGGGAGGGTTCCTCGTCCCAGGACGGATCCACGATCAGGTTGACGGCGACCTTGACGCCGAGGCGGCGGGCTGTCCGGAGGGCACGGACGTGCTCGTCGGTGGCGCAGCAGGACGTCGCTGCGGATCTCCAGGTAGTAGCGCTTGCGGATGCCGCGCCGCTCCACCCCCGAGGCGATGGCGTCCCCGTGCTCGGGCCGGATGAAGGCCACGTCGTCGACGAAGGCGAGGCCCACGCCCGCGCCTCGTGACCGGCCTCGCGGGCCGCGCCCGCCACCCGTTCGAGGCCCAGGGGCTCCAGCCGCAGGAAGGTCTCGGAGTGCGTCAGGGCGCTGGGATGGGCGAGCAGCACACGCACGGTCACCTCGTCATGGGCCGCACGGGATACGGGCGCCCCCTTCGTAAACCGGCGCGGCCGGCCCGGGTGCCGCCCATACCGCCGCCTGGCGGCACCCGGCGGCACGCAGGGGTGGTCCTGTCACATCCCTTGCGCGGGGGCCCGGCCCACAGACCGCCCACGGCACGGCGCCCGCCGGACCGGGTGAGCCAGGACCGCCGGAACGGCCTCAGCACTGGCGCGGGACCCCGCAGTCGCGGTGTCCTGGAAGACAAGGTTCCGTTTCAAGGGACCGGCATGGACGCAGACGGGGTTCCGTTCCCCGGGAACCACGGAGACAGCCGAGACCACGGCGGACGGACAGCGCAGGGAGACCGACCGATGACACTCACCGGCTCCGGCTCGGCCCACGACCCACCGGCGGGCGCCGCCCCACGCCGTCCCGCGGCCCCCTCCCCGGCGGCCGAGCACGGGCCGCCGCGGCGGCTGGACCGACGCGTGGCCCTCGTCACCGGGGCCTCCTCGGGCATCGGGGCGGCCACGGCCCGGCGGTTCGCCATGGACGGCTGGCAGCTGCTCCTCAACGGCCGTGACCGGCACCGCCTGGAGCAGACGGCGTCCGGCACCTCGGCCGTCGTGCTGCCCGCCGACCTCGCCGCCCCGGACGGTCCGCGCCTGCTGGCCCAGTCCGCGCTGCACACGACCGGCCGGGTCGACGTCCTGGTCGCCGGGGCGGGCATCGGCTGGGCGGGCCCGTTCGCCGCCATGCCGCACACCGACATCGACCGCGTGCTGGCCCTGGACCTCAACGCCACGCTCCACCTCGTGCGTGAGGTGCTCCCCTCCATGATCGCGGCCGGGCGGGGCCGGGTGGTGCTGCTCGGCTCGATCGCGGGCCGCGTGGGGGTACGCGAGGAAGCGGTGTACTCCGCCGCGAAGGCCGCTCTGGCCGCCTTCGCCGAGGCGCTGCGCCAGGAACTGCGCGGCACGGGCGTGGGCGTGACCTTCGTGGTGGCCTGTCCCGTCGACACGGCCTTCTCCGCCCGCCGCGGCAGGCCCTACGACCGCCCCCACTCCCGGAAGATCTCCCCCGGCTGCGTCGCCGGCGCCGTCTGGGAGGCCGTACGCGAGGACCGCGACCAGGTGTACGTCCCCGCCTGGCTGGCCCTCCCGGACCGCCTCCGCACCCTGGCCCCGAGGGTGTTCGGACACCTGCTGAACCGCTTCGGCTGACCCGGCCTCGTACTCCGGGCCGTTCCGCCGTTCCGGTCACTCCGGCCGGATCCTTTCGTTCAGGTGACCGCCTCCCCGTGGTAGGGCATGGGCATGACTCCCCAGCGCCGCGTCTCCTTCCGCCGTACGGCCAAGGCGTCCGCCCCCCGCCCCGGCCGCCGCGCCCTGTTGCTCGCCGCCGCGGCCCTGGCGGCGACCGGCGGCACGACGCCGGGGCCGGTGGCGCGGACGCGGGACGCCGACGCCCAGGACCCCGGCGCCGACCCGTACGAGACCCTCCGCCGGCGCTGGCTCGGCATCGCTCTCGGCACCGGCTACGACCCGGCCGCGCCGCCGTACGCCTCCCGCCTCGCGGAGACCGGCGAACTCGCCCGCGCCCTGCACTCCACCATGGCCCCGGCGGCGGGCTCCCTCTGGCCCGGCCACCCCTTCGACCCGCCGGCCGGCATCACCCTGAGCTACGGCCGCCTGTGGACCATGGCCCAGGCCTACGTCCAGCAGGGCACCGGCTCGACCGCCGACCCCGACCTCCTCGCCGGCATCCTGCGCGGCCTCGACCACCTCTCCGCCACCGTCTACCACCCCGCCACCACCCGCTACGGCAACTGGTGGGAATGGCAGATCGGCAGCCCCCGCCTGCTCACCGACATCACGGCCGCCCTGTACGAGCAGCTGGGCGGCACCCGCGTCACCGCGGCCTGCGCCGCCGTCGACCACTTCGTCCCCGACTCGGCCCTCGGCGACTACTCCGGCACGTCCACCGGCGCCAACCGCGTCGACCTGTGCCGCTCCGTCGCCCTGCGCGGCATCCTCGGCCGCGACCCGGCCAAGATCTCCCTCGCCCGCGACGCGCTCTCCCCGGTCTTCCCGTACGTCACCCGGGGCGACGGCCTCTACGCCGACGGCTCCTTCGTGCAGCACACCTGGGTCGCCTACTCGGGCACGTACGGCCAGGTCATGCTCGACGGCCTCGGCCGCCTCTTCGCCCTGCTCGCCGGATCCGACTGGGAGGTCACCGACCCCAACCGGCAGACCGTCCTCGACAGCGTCGAGCACGCCTACGCACCGCTCATCCACGACGGCCTGGTCATGGACAGCGTCAACGGCCGGGCCATCAGCCGCGGTCGCCTCACCGCCGACGACCGCGAGGTCATGCGCAGCGACCACTTCCACGGCCAGCAGCTCATCGCGGCCATCGCCCTCCTCGCGGCCGCCGCGAGCCCGGCGGAACGAGACCGCTGGCACGCCCGTATCAAGGGCTGGATCGAACGGGACACGGTCACCCCGGTCCTGACGGCACGCCAGTTCGGCGTCGCCGACCTGGCCCGGCTGCACGCGATCACGGCCTCGCCCCTCCCGGCCGCACCCGAGCCGACCGGCCACCGCCTCTTCGCCGCCATGGACCGCGCCGTCCACCGCCGCCCCGCCTTCACCGTGAACATCGCCATGGCCAGCGACCGCATCGCGCACTACGAGTGCGGCAACGGCGAGAACCCACGCGGCTGGCACACCGGCGCCGGCATGGTGAGCTGGTGGGCCGGCGCGAGCGACCAGTACACGGACTGGTACTGGCCGACCGTCGACTGGTACCGCCTGCCCGGCACCACCGTCTCCACCAAGCGCCTCGCCGACCGGGAAGGCGGCGAGTGGGGCACGGCCCGCCCGGACGCGCGCTGGGTCGGCGGCACCACCGACGGGGAGTACGCGGCGCTCGGCCAGCACCTCAAGGGCCTCGGCTCCACCCTCCAGGCCCGCAAGTCCTGGTTCTGCGTCGCGGACGCGGTGATCTGCCTGGGTGCCGGGATCAGCTGCGCCGACGGCGTCCCGGTGGAGACGGTCGTCGACAACCGCAACCTCGGCGAATCCGGCACCCAGACCTTCGTACGGGGCCCGGGCTGGGCCCATCTGGAGGACCACGGCGGCTGGGTGCTGCTCGACGGCGAGCCGACAGCGCTGCGCGAGGACCGCACCGGAGCCTGGTCCGACATCAACACCGGCAGCACGCCGGAGCGGCGCACCCGCCGCTGGCAGACCCTCTGGCTCGACCACGGCACCGACCCCGAGGACGCCACCTACGGCTACCTCCTCATGCCCGGCGCGTCCCGCCGCGCGGTCGCGCGCCGCGCCGCCGACCGGCACTGGATGTCGGTCCTCGCCAACGACGCCGGCCGCCAGGGGGTCAGCGTGCCCTCCCTCGGCCTCACGGCCGCGAACTTCTGGCAGGCCGGCACGGCGGGCCCGCTCACCGCCTCCGCCGGCGCCGGCGTGCTGACCGTCCGCCGGGGCCGTACCGCTACCCTCTGCGTGAGCGAACCGCCCCGCACGGGTGAACCACTGGAGATCATCTGGAACCGCCCGGTCCGCCGGGTCGGCCACGCCGACGAGACGGTCGAAGTACTCTCCACAGGCCGCCGACTGCGCGTGCGCGTCACTCCGGGGGAGGCATGCGCCACCCACGTCTGTGAGATGACTCTCGGCTGACGGCTTTGTGCGACCTCTACAAGCCACACGCCCCCTGAGCAGTCAGAATGGCTGCACCGCGCCATGGTTCTGTTCAGGGGTACCAGGAAAACACGCCGGAGACTGTGAGGAGTCGACGGCCCGTAATCCTCGGTCGGCTTCGTAAGGTCACTACATGACCGTTTTGGATGAGGCGCCGGGTGAGCCGACCGACGCGCGCGGACGCGTGGCCGAACTGCACGAGATCCGTGCGCAGGCGGTGGCCGGACCGAGCGAGAAGGCGACCAAGGCGCAGCACGCCAAGGGCAAGCTGACCGCGCGGGAGCGCATCGAACTTCTCCTCGACCCGGATTCCTTCCGCGAGGTCGAGCAACTGCGCCGGCACCGGGCCACGGGCTTCGGCCTGGAGGGCAAGAAGCCGTACACCGACGGTGTGATCACGGGCTGGGGCACGGTGGAGGGCCGGACGGTCTTCGTCTACGCCCACGACTTCCGCATCTTCGGCGGCGCGCTGGGCGAGGCCCACGCCACGAAGATCCACAAGATCATGGACATGGCCATCGCGGCCGGTGCCCCGCTGGTGTCGCTGAACGACGGCGCGGGCGCCCGTATCCAGGAGGGCGTCTCGGCGCTCGCGGGCTACGGCGGCATCTTCCAGCGCAACACCAGGGCGAGCGGGGTCATCCCGCAGATCTCGGTGATGCTCGGCCCCTGCGCGGGCGGCGCGGCCTACAGCCCGGCCCTCACCGACTTCGTCTTCATGGTCCGCGAGACCTCGCAGATGTTCATCACCGGCCCGGACGTCGTCAAGGCGGTCACCGGCGAGGAGATCACACAGAACGGCCTCGGCGGCGCGGACGTCCACGCCGAGACGAGCGGCGTCTGCCACTTCGCCTACGACGACGAAGAGACGTGCATCGCCGAGGTCCGCTACCTCCTGTCCCTCCTCCCGCAGAACAACCGCGAGAACCCGCCCCGCGCCGAGTCGGCGGACCCCGCCGACCGCCGCAGCGACGTCCTCCTCGACCTGGTCCCGGCGGACGGCAACCGGCCGTACGACATGGCCAAGGTCATCGAGGAGATCGTCGACGACGGCGACTACCTGGAGGTCCACGAGCGCTGGGCCCGCAACATCATCTGCGCGCTGGGCCGGATGGACGGCCAGGTCGTCGGCATCATCGCCAACCAGCCGCAGGTGCTCGCCGGTGTCCTGGACATCGAGGCCTCCGAGAAGGCGGCCCGCTTCGTCCAGATGTGCGACGCCTTCAACATCCCGATCGTCACTCTTCTGGACGTCCCCGGCTTCCTCCCGGGCGTCGACCAGGAGCACGGTGGCATCATCCGCCACGGCGCGAAGCTCCTCTACGCCTACTGCAACGCGACCGTGCCGAGGATCTCGCTGATCCTGCGCAAGGCCTACGGAGGTGCGTACATCGTCATGGACAGCCAGTCCATCGGTGCCGACCTCACCTACGCCTGGCCGACCAACGAGATCGCCGTCATGGGCGCGGAGGGCGCGGCCAACGTCATCTTCCGCCGCCAGATCGCCGAGGCCGAGGACCCCGAGGCCATGCGGGCCCGCATGGTCAAGGAGTACAAGTCCGAGCTGATGCACCCCTACTACGCCGCGGAGCGCGGCCTGGTCGACGACGTCATCGACCCCGCGGAAACCCGCGAGGTGCTGATCAAGTCCCTCGCGATGCTCCAGACCAAGCACGCCGACCTGCCCTCCCGCAAGCACGGCAACCCTCCGCAGTAATCCGGCGGACCCATCGCGGCAACCCCGCGGACCTCTCTCTCACGGAGACTGACACCCATGGACACCCCTGACATCCGCGTCGAGAAGGGCCACGCCGAGCCCGAGGAAGTCGCCGCCATCACGGCGATCCTCCTGGCCCGCGCCGCCGCCCGCCCCACCGACCCGACGCCGGCCCACCGCGGCCGCGTCAAGGCAGGCTGGCGCCGCCTGGAGCGGGAGCCCGGCTTCAGGGCACCGCACAGCTGGCGCTGAGGCCGCCGAGCGCTTCACCGCCCCGTTCTCCTCCGGAGGACGGGGCGGTGGCACATCAGGGCCCGGGGCGGGCGGTGACCGGGGTGCCGTACAGGACGAGGTTCCCCTCGTACGCTCCGGCCGCCTCGTCGTACGCGCCGCCACAGGTGACCAGCGCCAGGCGGTGCGGCCCGTGCCCTGAGCACAGGCCGGCGGGCAGCTGCTGCCGCCGGCATCCGCGGCACGCGGTGATCTGGTAGGCGCGGATCCGGCCGTCCGCGCCGGTCACCTCCACCGTGGCACCCATGTCCAGCCGGCCCAGGGACGGCGAAGGTGCCGGGCTCCCCCTCTCGGTGCCGACGTGGCACGCGACGAGCAACGTTCCGCGCCCCGCCCCGTCCGGCGCGCCCAGCGCCCAGCAGCCGGCCTTGCCCGCAGCCCGCGGGCGGATGCGGCGCCCCGTCGGTCCCGGTCGCCACCGGCACGAGATGGGCCGCCAGGCTGTCCGCTGCGCGCAGTCGTACCGGGTCGGCGGCCGGGCCCGGGCGGTGTGTCGAGCCGGGGACGACCGCCCGGCCGGGCAGCGCGCCCGTGTCCCGGCCCGGCGCGGCGGGTGGGCCCGCGACCGACGGCAGTGGCCCTGCCGCCACAGCACCCCGGTGGTGAACAGGGAGGCGACCGCGCATCCCGCCGTCACCGAAGGGCCCCACCCGCGTTCCGCCCGCACGCCCGGCACCGGTGCCACGGCCCGGTGGTCAGTGGCCGCCCGTGGCGGCGCGGCGGTGGGCCCGCAGGTGCCAGGCGGCCGCGGCTGCCGTCAGTGCCCCTCCGGCGCCGAGGGCCGTCGCGGCCGTCCGGCTGGTCGTGTCGTCGGCCGACGCGGCCCGGGGGCCGAAACCGGCGCGGACGGTCTTGGACGTGCCGGGCGCGTGGCAGATCCCGCGTCTCACCATGTCCGGGTGCATCTGACCACGGGACGCGCGGCCCTGGCCGCGGCGACGACCTCCGCGTTGCTGCCGCCGGAGATCTCCCGGCCGATCAGCGCCAGCGTCTTGGCGCGCGCGTCGTTCCGCGCGACGAGCCAGGCCTTGTCGTACGCGGCGCGGATCCTGGTTCTCGCATCGGGGACGCTCCTTCCGACCGGTGCGCGGCATCGCCCCGCGCCGGTCCAGCTCGTCAGAGCGTGCAGCCGTTCCGGCGTCCGACGGGCCGGCCCTTCCACGCCACGGGCACCACGTCGGCGACACGACCTGACCCACCCGCACACCGCACGCGTTCACCCGTGCGGATGGCGTGCACACGGCCGACCGACCGGGGCGCGGTACGACGACGGCCGCCGGGACCCGACAAGGGCCCCGGCGGCCGGGAGAAGGAGACGAGCACCCCTCGGGGTGCGGCGGCTAGCGCAGGCGGGCCATGAGAGCGTGCTCCACCAACGTGATCAGCGCCGACTTCGCGTCCGCCCGGTGGCGGGCGTCGGTCGTGATGATCGGGGTGTCGGGGCCGATCTGGAGGGCTTCCCGGACCTCGTCGGGCGTGTACGGCTGCTGGCCGTCGAAGCCGTTCAGCGCGATGACGAACGGCAGGCCGCTGTTCTCGAAGTAGTCGACAGCGGGGAAGCAGTCGGCGAGCCGCCTCGTGTCGACCAGCACGATCGCGCCGATGGCGCCGCGCACCAGGTCGTCCCACATGAACCAGAAGCGGTCCTGACCGGGGGTACCGAAGAGGTACAGGATCAGGTCCTGGTCCAGGGTGATACGGCCGAAGTCCATGGCGACCGTCGTGGTCGTCTTGTCTCCGGTGTGGGTGAGGTCGTCGATGCCCGCCGAAGCGGACGTCATGACGGCCTCTGTGCGCAGCGGATTGATCTCCGAGACGGCGCCGACGAACGTGGTCTTGCCCACGCCGAAGCCGCCAGCCACCACGATCTTCGCGGACGTGGTGGAGCGGGAAGGCCCTCCGCTAGAGCTTGCGAAGTCCACTGAGCACCCTTTCGAGCAGTGTCACGTCTGGCTGGCCGCCGGCGTTCTCGTCGCCGCCGGGCTGATGGATGGCGACCAGTCCCGCCTCCGCCAAGTCGGCGACGAGGATCCTGGCCACGCCGAGAGGGATCGTCAGGAGCGCCGAGATCTCGGCGACCGACTTGATTTCCCGGCAGAGGTTGCAAATCCGCTGATGCTCGGGCAACTGGCCCTGCATCTGGTGCGGCTGCGCAGTGGTGTGCACCAGCGCCTCGATGGCGAGCTGGTAACGCGGGCGGGTCCGGCCACCGGTCATGGCGTACGGACGCACCAACGGGTTGTGGGTGTTCGACGCCCCGCCGGGCGCCGGCTCGGGGTTGCGGCGCTGCGGCTGCACGGGCTGGATGCGCGGGGCCGGCGGCTGGTCGTACGGCGACGGGCCGGGGCCCTGGGGCGCGTACGGCTGCCGGTGGCTCGGTGCGGAGGGGAAGTTGTAACGGTTCGGGTTCTGTCCACCGTCGCCCTGACCCTGGCCAGGGCCGTACGACCAGTTGCCCGAAGACGAACCGCCTGGGGGTGTTGCCACTTTCTCCTCCTCCGACTGTGCCTGGCACCCATCGCTGTGGAGCCGCGTCCCGAAACCTTACGGCCACGGGACGCCAAAACGCACCGTCCGTCTGTTAGTTGAGCAGGCTCCCCTGGAGCTCTGCGCGAAGGTCCGGTGTCAGGACCGTACCGGCTCGGTCCACGAGCAGCGCCATCTCGTATCCGACGAGGCCGATGTCCGCCTCCGGATGTGCGAGTACCGCGAGCGACGAGCCGTCGGAGATGGACATGATGAAGAGGAATCCCCGCTCCATCTCCACAACCGTCTGATTGACGCTTCCACCCTCGAAGATCCGGGAGGCGCCTGCCGTCAGAGACGTCAGACCGGAGGCGACGGCCGCGAGCTGGTCGGCGCGGTCGCGGGGGAAGCCTTCGGACATCGCCAGAAGGAGTCCGTCGGCGGAGACCACCACCGTGTGGGACACCCCCGGGGTGTTGTCCACGAAGTTGGTGATCAACCAGTTCAGGTTCTGTGCCGCCTGGCTCATCGGGCTCACACTAACGCTCCTGGTTGTAGGTGCTGTCAGGACCGAAGCCCTGGCCGTTCGTTTCACTGCCTGCGTTGCGACCGCGCTGTACGCCGCGACGCAGGTTGCTCAGCCTGCCCCGGACGTCCTCCGGGGCGCGGGAGACCTGTGGGCCCCCCTGGTGAGTGCTCTCGGCGGAACCCTCGATGAGGTTGGCCTTGGGCACCCGCCTCGGCAGGCCGGAGGAGGTGACCCCGCCCGCCTTGGGCTTCCGGAGCTGCGAGGCCTGCTGCCACCGCTCGTCGTTCGCCGAGCGCCAGTCGCGGTCGCCGTTGCTCTCCGGGGTGGAGGCCGGAGGCTCCTGGCTCGCGTGCCGGGCGCCGCCCGCGCCGTTCGCACCACTCGCGGCGGCCCCACGGCGGGGAAGCCCGGCGTCGGTCAGCGAGGGTGCGGCGGAGTGGGTCGGCCCCGGACGGTCGAAGCCTACGCGGTCCTGCTCACTCGCGTCAGCGGCCTGCGCAGATTCCGTTTCCTGGGCCTGAGAAGGGTACTGGCTCGGGTAGCCGTTCTGGTAACCGTCCTGCTGCGGCCAGTCGTCCTGGTAACGCCGCTGCTCGAAGGCGGGGAAGCCGCCGGGCTCGCCCGCACGCGGCGCCGAGTGCTCCTCCTGGGCCGGCTCCGCATAGGAGGAGGGCTCCGGGTAGCCGCCGTTCTGCGAGAAGGTGTCGTTCTGCGGCAGACCGCCGTTCGGCGCGTAGTACTGCTCGTCGTACGCGGCCCGCTGCGGCTCCTCGTACGACGTCTGCCGCTGCTCCTCGTACGGTGCCTGCCGCTGCTCCTCGAACGGCGCCTGACGATCGTACGCGCCGGGCTGCTCCGGGTAGCCGTTCTGGCCGGTGTCGTAGCCCTGGCCGGTGTCGTAGCCCTGCTGCCCGTGGAACTCCTCGGAGTAGCCGGGCGTCTCGCCCTGCTCCTGGGCGCTCTGGCCGGGCAGGGCGGGCTGCTGGTGCGACTGGGCTTCCAGGGCCGCCCGGCGCTCCTCGCGCAGCAGGGAGCGGCCGACGGGGTCCAGCTCGCGTATGTCGTCGGGGACGTCGGTGTAGCGGCTGTCGTCGAAGCCCAGCTCCGCGGCCGTGCGCATGGGCTGCTGGTTGAAGTTCTCGCCGCCGAAGTTCTGCTCCGGGATGATCTGGGAGACGGTGAACTCGTCGCGGTCCACGTGCTGCTCGCCGCCACCACCGTGGGTGATCGCGTCGGGCAGCATGACGAGCGAGGTCGTGCCGGCCTGCTCGCCCGAGGGGCGCAGCTGGACGCGGATGCCGTGCCGGTCGGAGAGCCGGCCGACCACGAACAGGCCCATGCGCTGGGAGATCGCGGCGTCCACGGTCGGCGGGTTGGCCAGCTTGTGGTTGATGTCCGCGAAGTCCTCGGCGGTCAGGCCGATGCCCTTGTCGTGGATCTCGATCATCACGCGGCCGTCGGGGAGACGGGTCGCGGTCACGCGGACCTTGGTCTGCGGGGAGGAGAACGTCGTCGCGTTCTCCAGGAGCTCGGCGAGCAGGTGCACGAGGTCGGTCACGGCGCGGCCGTGGATCTCGGCCTCCGGGACGCCGGAGAGCTCGATGCGCTCGTACTGCTCCACCTCGGAGGAGGCGGCGCGCAGTACGTCGACCAGCGGGACCGGCTGGTCCCAGCGGCGGCCGGGCTCCTCGCCGGCGAGGACGAGGAGGTTCTCGCCGTTGCGGCGCATACGGGTCGCGAGGTGGTCCAGCTTGAAGAGGTTCTCCAGCTGGTCCGGGTCGGCCTCGTTGTTCTCCAGGTCGGTGATCAGGGTCAGCTGGCCCTCGATCAGAGACTGGTTGCGGCGCGAGAGGTTGGTGAAGATCGCGTTGATGTTGCCCCGCAGCAGGGCCTGCTCGGCGGCGAGCCGGACGGCCTCACGGTGGACCTGGTCGAAGGCGCGGGCGACCTCGCCGATCTCGTCCGTGGTGGTGATCGGGATGGCCTGGACACGGGTGTCGACGCGGCCGGGGTCGGTGCGCGAGAGCTGGTCGACCAGCATCGGCAGGCGCTGCTCGGCGATGCCGAAGGCGGCGTTGCGCAGCTGGCGCATCGAGCGGCTCATCTGGCGGGCCACCGCGCCGGCCAGGATGAAGGCGAGGAGCAGGGCGACGACGACGGCGGCACCGGTGATGTAGGCGTCGCGCTGGGCGTCGTCGGCGATGTCGGAGGCTTCGCTCACGGCCTTGTCGGCCATGTCCGCCTCGATCTTCTCGTAGGCGTTGAACCTGAGCGTGTTGACCGCCCACCAGTTGTCGGCGGTGATGCCCTGCTCGGCGAGGGCGGCGCGGGCGCTCGGGTCCGTGGTCTGGAGCGTCGCGACGGCCGAGACCATCGTCTCCGGCTTGGACGGCGGGGGGACGTAGTCCGGGTTCTTGGCCTTGGCCTCCCGGGCCATCGCGGCGCCGTCGGTCTTGATCTTCGCCTCGGCCGCCCTGAGCTTGGCCACGTCCTCCTCGGTACCGCCGCCGATGTACTCCTGCACGGCGATGCGCTCGAGGTAGGCGTACGAGGACAGGGCGATGCGCTGGCTGGCGAGGTTGCCCTCGTCCGGGCCCGGCTTGGTCAGGATGTGCATGCCGATGGAGCGCTGGAGCGACAGGGCCGCCTTGGTGAGCTCGATGGCGTACACGGTCCGGCCGTAGCTGGTGATGTTGCCGGTGCCGAGGCCCAGCTCGTTGGCGAACTCCGTCAGCGGGTGGGCGACCTCGACGTAGCCCTCCTCGGTCTGTACGCCCTTGAGCTTGGAGGTGTACGCGACCTGGCGCAGGGTCTGGAGCTTCGGCTCCGCCTCGCGGAACAGCTTCAGGCGGCGTTCCAGGCCGGGCTTGGCCGGCATGTTCTGGGCCGCGGCGTCGAAGGCGTCGGCCGCCTCGTCGGTGGTCTTGCGGACCTGGGCGACGGTCGCCTTGTCCTGGGAGGTCTGGGCGCTGCCCTTGAGCAGGGGTGCCGCGGAGGTGTCGCGCTCGTTGTAGAGGGCGTTGGCGTACAGCAGGGAGGCTCGCACCAGACGCGCGGTGTTCTCCGCGTCCTCGGCCTCCTGCCAGGTGTCGATCGAGCTCTTCACCTGGATGCCGCCCATGACGAGGCCGACCAGCACGGGTATGAGCAGGATCGCGTTGAGCCTGGTCGCCACACGCCAGTTGCGCGGGGAGAAACGGCCGCCGCTCTGGGCGGGCGCGGCCGATGGCTCCGAACCGGGCACGGGGGCGGGCGCCGCTGTGCGCGGCGGCGGGGTGAAGTTGCCCCGGGCCGACGGCTCGGGACTGTTCTTGCTTCGCCTCACTCGACCAACAACCTCTCGGCGGTCGGCACCAACGTTGTGCCGCAGTTTCTCAGAGCCCGGTACGCCTTCGACTGAGGTGTACGTCCTTGACTATTGGGCAGTTCAGGCATTCCAGCACGACGACCTGCGCTCTTCCAAACAGTCCGGGGTGCGGATTCCGGGGGATGTAAGCCCCAGATAAAACGGTCATAAAGAGCGAGCCCCGCCAAAAGGCGGGGCGATTGTGCGCGCAGCGAGACCGGCTGTGCGCGACGCGTGGCCGTACCACCTGATTCCTCTGCCGAAACGTTATGAACACCGGGGCCGACCGTGTCAAAGGACACAGTCGGCTCCGGTGCATCTACGACAACTGCCGTATGGCGCTTTTGAATTGGGTGCTACCTCAGCCGTGCCATCAGGGCGTGCTCGACCAGCGTGATCAGCGCACTCTTCGCGTCGGCCCGGTGCCGGGCGTCCGTTGTGATGATGGGGGTGTCCGGACCGATCTGGAGAGCTTCCCGCACCTCGTCGGGGGCGTAGGGCTGCTGGCCGTCGAAGCCGTTGAGGGCGACGACGAAGGGCAGGCCGCTGTTCTCGAAGTAGTCGACCGCGGGGAAGCAGTCGGCGAGACGGCGGGTGTCCACCAGTACGACGGCACCGATCGCGCCGCGCACCAGATCGTCCCACATGAACCAGAAGCGGTCCTGGCCCGGCGTACCGAAGAGGTACAGGATCAGGTCCTGGTCCAGGGTGATACGGCCGAAGTCCATGGCCACCGTGGTGGTGGTCTTGTCCCCGGTGTGGGTCAGGTCGTCGATGCCCGCGCTGGCGGAGGTCATCACGGCCTCCGTGCGCAGCGGGTTGATCTCCGAGACGGCGCCGACGAACGTGGTCTTGCCCACGCCGAAGCCGCCCGCCACCACGATCTTCGCGGAGGTGGTGGAGCGACCCGCGTCAGAGCTTGCGAAGTCCACTGAGCACCCTTTCGAGCAGTGTCACGTCGGGCGCACCGGTGGCGTCGTCGCCGCCCGGCTGGTGGATGGCGACGAGCCCGGCCTCCGCCAGGTCCGCGACCAGGATCCGGGCCACGCCCAGTGGCATGTTGAGCAGCGCCGAGACCTCGGCGACCGACTTCACCTCACGGCACAGGTGGCAGATGCGCTGGTGCTCCGGGAGCAGCCCCATGAGCGCCGCGGGATCGGCGGTCGTGCTGATCAGTGCCTCGATGGCCAGCTGATAACGCGGCCGGGTCCGGCCGCCGGTCATGGCGTACGGCCGTACCAGCGGCTGGTCGCCCTCGTCCTCGTACGGCTCCGCGTACGGATCATGAGAGGCGGGGGGCGGGGTCATGGGTCCTCCGGGCGGGACAGCAAGTCGGTCAGTCGAGCCGTCTGACGAGGCCTGTGTGGGGTGAGTGGCGGCCGGACGGTGATGTGGTGAGACGGGTGGAACCGGGGCCGATCAATGCAGCAGACTGCCTTGGAGCTCAGCTCGCAGGTCGGGGGTGAGGACCGCGCCCGCGCGGTCGACCAGGAGCGCCATCTCGTAGCCGACGAGGCCGATGTCGCAGTCGGGGTGAGCGAGGACGGCGAGCGACGAGCCGTCCGAGATGGACATCAGGAACATGAATCCCCGCTCCATCTCCACGACCGTCTGCGCGACGTCGCCCCCCTCGAAGATCCGGGAGGCGCCTGCCGTCAGGGACGTCAGGCCGGAGGCGACCGCCGCGAGCTGGTCCGCGCGGTCGCGCGGGAAGCCCTCCGACAGCGCCAGGAGGAGACCGTCGGCGGACACGACGACGGTGTGGGACACCCCAGGGGTGTTGTCCACGAAGTTGGTGATCAACCAGTTGAGATTCTGTGCCGCCTGGCTCATCGGACTCAACTAACGCTCCTGCTGGTGAGAGGGCCGAGGGAAGCTGCCGGTCTGGGTGGACCCGGCCTGACGACCCTGTGCAATACCGCGGCGGAGATTGGTCAGCCGACCGCGTACGTCATCGGGGGCACGCGAGATCTGCGGACCGCTCTGCTGTGGCTGCTGCTGCGCCGTGCCCGGGACGAGGTTCGCCCGGGGCACGCGGCGCGGCAGGCCGGAGGTGGTGACACCGCCGGCGGCGGGCTGGCGGACGCGCTCGGCCTGGCGGACGAGGTCGTCGTTCGGCGAGCTGCGCCAGCCGGCGGGGGCGGACCGCTGCGGACCGCCGGCTCCCTGCGGCTGTTGGGGGGCCGGAGCGGTGCCGTTGCTCTGCGGCTGCTGCTGTTCCTGCTGGCCGTGGAACCAGTTGGTCTCGAGCGTGTCGTACAGCGGCGTGCGCCCGTCGCCCGGACCGGTCGCCGGCGGCAGGGCCTCGGGCTCCTGCCGGGCGGGCCGTGCCTGCGGGGCGGGCGGACGCGGGGCGCCGAAGTCGGACCCGCCCCGGGCGCCGTTGGCCTGCGGCCGATCGAACCGGCCCGTGCCCGCCGGGTCGGCCGGGGTGGCCGGACCGGGGAGGGTGGGCCGGCCGGAGCCGTTGTCCTGGCGCGCGGAGTACTGGCCGGTGGAGCCGTTGTCGTAGGACTGCGGAGCCGGGTACTGGCCCGTGGAGCCGCCGGCGGGCCGCGGCGCACCGTACTGGCCCGTGGAACCGCCGTCCTGGCGCGGCGCCGGGTACTGGCCGGTCGAGCCGCCGTCCTGCCGGGGCGCCGGGTACTGGCCGGTGGAGCCGTTGTCGTAGGACTGCGGAGCCGGGTACTGGCCCGACGTGGACGACGGGTCGCGGCGGTCGGCCGGGGTGCTGAAGACGTCCGGGCGGACGAACTGGCCCGAACCCTGCGAGCCGTCCGTGCCGGGAAGGCCGAACCGGTCCGGGTGCTGGGGGCCGCCCGCGCCGGAGTCGGCCGGAGAGCCGGGGCCCTGCCGGTCGTCGTCGCGCGGGACGACGGGGATCTCCGCCGTCGAGCCCGGGCCCTGCCGGTCGTCGATCCGCGGCATGGCGGAGGTACGGGAGGCGTCCGGCTCCTCGTGCCCGCGCGGGGTGTCCAGCGAGGCACGCGGCACCGGCGGCTGGGCGTTCTCGTCGCTCCAGCTCGGCACGCGGGGCTGCGGGTCACCGCCGGGCAGCTCGGCCCGCGGACCGCCGCGCGGCGGCAGCTGCGGCTGACGGCCCTGGCCCCGGCCCTGCTCGGTGTTGCCCGGGCGGTGCCGGCCCCGGCCCCGGCCCTGCGGCCCGTTCGTACCCGCGGCCTGCAAACCCTGCGGGGCACCCGGCGCCTGACCGAATCCGGCACCGGCGGGAGCCGGACCCTGCGGGGGCGCGGGGGGAGCGCTCTGCTCGAACAACGACGGGGACGTGTCGGGACCCTGCGGTCCGCGCCCTCCGCCCGGCCGGCCACCGTCCGCGTCCCGCCCGGGCAGCGCGGCCCGCGGACCCTGGCCGGCAGCGAGCCGGCCACCGCCGGACGGCGCACCGCCGCCGAAGCCGCCGCCACCGGACGCGCCGGCCCCGAGGGCACCGCCACTCTGGCCGGCACCTGCGGCACGCCGGGCCGCGGCCGCACCGGCGGCCGCCTGCGCGGCGGCCGGACCGCCGCCGCCGACCGGCGGCTGACCGCCCTGCTTGGGCTGGGGCTTCCTGCCGCCCTGGGCGACGTCGACGGGCAGCATGACCAGTGCGGTCGTACCACCGGAGTCGGACGGGCGCAGCTGGATGCGGATGCCGTGCCGCTGCGACAGCCGGCCGACCACGAACAGGCCCATGCGGCGGGAGACGGAGACGTCCACCGTCGGGGGAGAGGCGAGCCGCTCGTTGATCGCGGCCAGGTCCTCCGGCGACAGACCGATACCGGTGTCGTGGATCTCGATCAGCACCCGGCCGTCGGGCAGGGCGTGACCGGTGACCTTGACCTTGGTCTGCGGCGAGGAGAACGAGGTCGCGTTCTCCAGCAGCTCGGCGAGCAGGTGCACGAGGTCGTTGACGACCCGGCCGGCCACTTCGGTGGTCGGCACGGAGGAGAGCTCGATGCGCTCGTACTGCTCCACCTCGGACGCGGCGGCACGCAGCACGTCGACCAGGGGGACCGGCCGGGTCCACCGGCGGCCGGGCTCCTCACCGGCGAGGACGAGGAGGTTCTCGCCGTTACGGCGCATGCGGGTCGCGAGGTGGTCGAGCTTGAACAGCGAGGACAGCTGGTCCGGGTCGGCCTCGCGGGACTCCAGCTCGGAGATCAGCGACAGCTGGCGCTGGATCAGACCCTGGGAGCGGCGCGAGAGGTTGGTGAACATCGCGTTGACGTTGCCCCGCAGCAGGGCCTGCTCGGCGGCGAGGCGGACCGCCTCGCGGTGCACGTCGTCGAAGGCCGCGGCCACCCGGCCGATCTCGTCCCGGGAGTGCACACCGACCGACTCGACGGAGGTGTCGACGTCCTGCGGGTCGGACTCGGACAGCTGCTTGACCAGCTCGGGCAGACGGTCGGAGGCGACCTTGGTCGCGGTCTCCTCCAGGCGGCGCAGCGAGCGGATCATGGAGCGGGCCACGACGAAGGCACCGACCAGCGACACACCGAGCACGATGAGGATCAGCGCACCGGAGATGATCGCGTCGCGCTCGGTGGCGCTGCGCAGCTCGCGGGCCTTCTGTTCCATCTGCTCGAGCAGGGTGTGCTCGATGTTCTTCATCTGCTGGATCTTGGTGGAGCTGTCGTCCAGCCAGTCGCGGTAGGACCGCTTGTCCTGCTGGGCGAGTCCGCTCGCGGAGACCAGGGCCCGGCCCGCGTAGAGGTCGGTCGCCTTGATCGTGGAGTTGCCGCCGTCCTCGATGGGCTTGAGCAACTCGGCGGCGGAGTCCTCGCCGTAGATGCTCTTGAAGCTGCGGATCTCGGACTTCTGGCTCTCCAGGGCCGACTCGGCGTAGAGCCGGTCGTTCGGCGAGAGCTTGCCGGTCGTGGTGTTGCTCGCGGGCAGCGCCGCCGCGAGGGCCGCGCGCTGGATCGAGGAGTACTCCTTGGCGGAGGAGAACGCCGCGAGGGCACGCGTGCGCTGGATCATGTCCGGGTTGCTGGTCGCCTCGGCCATGTCCTGGGAGAGGTCGATCAGGTTCTCGATCAGACGGTGGTACGCCTCGATCGTCTGCGTGGAGTTGTCCTCGGAGGCGTAGGCGCCCTTGCGGATCTGCTCCAGGTCGCCCAGCTCGCCGGCGAGCTGGATGAGGTACTCACGGACGCCCTTGAGGTTGCCGTCCTTGCTGGCGGTGTCGATCTGCTCGGAACTGTCGAGGAAGTTCTTCCTCGCCCGGTCGGTCTTCTCACGCAGGCCCTTGACCGTGAAGTCGGTGGCCTTGCCGCCGTGCGCCAGCGGGCCGGCCGACTGGTCGCGCTCCTCCTGGAGGGCGGCGGACAGCTCGGTGGCCTGCTTGGTCATGTCCGTCAGCAGCTTCATGTTGTCGAGCTGCTGGATGTCGTCCATGGACTGGTTGATGCGCAGCGCGCCGAGCGAGGTGGCCGCGACCACCGGAAGGGCGAGCAGCGAGACCAGACGGGTGGAGATGCGCCAGTTGCGCAGCGCTATTCGCGGGCCGGGACCCGTCGGGCCGGCCGGCGGCTTCAGGGGCGGAGCCGGGCTCGCGGACCCCGTGGGGGCCGACGCACCGGGGCGCCCGGGGCGTTCCCCGCCGTCACCCGCCGGGCCCTGGTTCTGGGCGTGCTGGGCCGAGGGACCTCGGTCGGTCCCGCCGTGCGGCTCCGGCTCCGCCGAAGCGCTGCCATCCCTCTTGAAACGTCCCTGCACTAGCGTCGCAACCTCTGGACCAGGCACCCCGCCGCATGAGCGGCGGAGCACGGTGTCGGCGTTCTGGGGACGCCCTGAGTACGCCCCCGTGGTGGTCGTGAGTGACCGGCGCTGGCTCCCCCTTCTCACCGCCACTCGGCGCGTCTGTGCGCCCCCTGTGCGCCGGCTCGATCCTGCGGCGGTCCGTGGCATTCCAGCACAGCACAGGATCTCCAACAAGGCTCGTATGCCAGGCCGTGACATAGGTGACACCACGTGAGTACCGGGTCACCGGACGTAGAAAGTGAGTTGGCCCATTTCGGACGTATGCCCGCGAGTCGCCGAGGTGCGGCGGGTGTCCCAGTCGCCATGATCAGCATCGGAATGAGGGCTTCAGTGGCTCAATGTCCGATTCGTTGGGGTGGCACGCAAGTGTGAATTGACCGATTTGCCCATTGATTCGTGAGAAAACTCACATGCCGATCATGAGCTCCCCGCGATTGCGCCGGGAATCCCATGTTTAGCCTGACGCTTTACAGAGATGGCAGAACCGACAACCCGCGCCCGTACGAGGGTCCTCCGCGCCCTCCCGGCGCCCGTCACAGAACAGGGTCAAGTAAACAGTGAAGACGACGACGATGTTCCACAAGATCGCGAACCCGCGACGCACGACGCTGGCGCACCTGGACGACGCCGACGAACTGCAGACGCCGGAACAGCCGGAGCACCGCGCCGAACTCCCTGCTCAGACCGCCAACCCCAAGCGCACCATCCTCACCGAGATCCCCGTCGCGGCCGCCGCTGCCGCGGAGTGACACCGGGTAGTACGCGCACCGGCCGCCGGATGCTCACGGCGGCGGGACACGAGCACCGAGGGGCGCCCCCGTCGACGGAGGCGCCCCTTCGTCATGCGCGCGGCGCGGACGCTTCCCCGCGTTAGCCTGGAGCGTCAGACTCCAGCCGCTTCAGTCAAGGGGCCAAGCATCCCGTGCGCATCGCCAGGTTCTCCATCGACGGGAACGTCGCCTTCGGCGCCATCGAGGGCGAGAAGCAGGACGAACTCGTCCTGGACATCATCAAGGGCATCCCGTTCGCGGACTACGAGCTCTCCGGCACGAAGGTGCCGGTCGCCAAGGTCAGGCTGCTGCCGCCGGTGCTGCCCAACAAGGTCGTGGCCTTCGGCCGCAACTACGCCGAGCACGCGAGGGAACTGGGCAACGAGGTCCCGCAGGCCCCCTTCGCCTTCTTCAAGCCGTCCACCTCGGTGATCGGTCCCGGCGACGAGATCCAGTACCCCTCCTTCTCCGCGGAGGTGCACCACGAGGCCGAGCTGGCCGTGGTCATCGGCCGGATGTGCCGCGAGGTCCCGCGCGAGCGCGTCAAGGACGTGATCTTCGGTTACACCTGCGCCAACGACATCACCGCCCGCGACGTGCAGAAGCGCGAGAAGCAGTGGGCGCGGGCCAAGGGCTTCGACACCTCCTGCCCGCTCGGCCCCTGGGTGGAGACGGAGCTGGACCCGAGCGACCTGACCATCCAGCTCACGGTCAACGGGCAGCAGCGCCAGCTGGGCCGCACCAGCGAGATGATCCACTCCATCGAGGACCTGATCGTCAACATCTCCGAGGCCATGACGCTGCTCCCCGGCGACGTGATCCTCACGGGCACCCCGGCTGGGGTCGGCCCCCTCAACGTCGGCGACGAGGTCGCCGTCTCCATCGAAGGCATCGGCACTCTCACCAACAAGGTTGTCAAGCGTGGCTAGCGCACCCGGCTCCCCCGTACGCGTCCGTTTCTGCCCCTCGCCCACCGGTAACCCGCACGTGGGCCTGGTGCGCACCGCCCTGTTCAACTGGGCGTTCGCCAAGCACCACCAGGGCACCCTGGTCTTCCGCATCGAGGACACCGACGCGGCCCGCGACTCCGAGGAGTCGTACACCCAGCTGCTCGACTCGATGCGCTGGCTGGGCTTCGACTGGGACGAGGGCCCCGAGGTCGGCGGCCCGCACGCGCCGTACCGCCAGTCGCAGCGCATGGACCTGTACAAGGACGTCGCGGCCAAGCTCCTGGACGCCGGTCACGCCTACCGCTGCTACTGCTCCCAGGAGGAGCTGGACACCCGCCGCGAGGCCGCCCGCGCCGCAGGCAAGCCCTCCGGCTACGACGGCCACTGTCGCGAGCTGACCGACGCGCAGGTCGAGGAGTACCAGGCCCAGGGCCGGGAGCCGATCGTCCGCTTCCGCATGCCCGACGAGACGATCACCTTCACCGACCTGGTCCGCGGCGAACTGACCTTCACCCCGGAGAACGTCCCGGACTACGGCATCGTCCGCGCCAACGGCGCCCCGCTCTACACGCTGGTCAACCCGGTCGACGACGCCCTGATGGAGATCACCCACGTCCTGCGCGGCGAGGACCTGCTCTCCTCCACCCCGCGCCAGATCGCCCTGTACAAGGCGCTGATCGAGCTGGGCATCGCCCAGCAGATCCCGTCCTTCGGCCACCTGCCGTACGTGATGGGCGAGGGCAACAAGAAGCTCTCCAAGCGCGACCCGCAGTCGTCCCTCAACCTCTACCGCGAGCGCGGCTTCCTCCCCGAGGGGCTGCTCAACTACCTCTCCCTGCTCGGCTGGTCCCTCTCGGCCGACCAGGACGTCTTCACGATGGACGAGATGATCGCGGCCTTCGACGTCGCGGACGTCAACCCCAACCCGGCCCGCTTCGACCTGAAGAAGTGCGAGGCCATCAACGGCGACCACATCCGCATGCTGGACGTGAAGGACTTCACGGAGCGCTGCCGCCCGTGGCTCCAGGCGCCGTTCGCCCCCTGGGCCCCGGAGGCCTTCGACGAGGCCAAGTGGCAGGCCGTCGCCCCGCACGCGCAGACCCGCCTCAAGGTGCTCTCCGAGATCACCGACAACGTCGACTTCCTGTTCCTGCCGGAGCCGGCGGAGGACGAGGCCAGCTGGGCGAAGGCCATGAAGGAGGGCTCGGACGCCCTGCTGCGCACCGCCCGCGAGAAGCTGGAGGCGGCCGACTGGACCTCCGCCGAGTCGCTCAAGGAGGCCGTCCTGGCCGCCGGCGAGGCCCACGGCCTCAAGCTCGGCAAGGCCCAGGCCCCCGTCCGCGTCGCCGTCACCGGCCGCACGGTCGGCCTGCCGCTCTTCGAGTCGCTGGAGATCCTGGGCAAGGAGAAGACCCTGGCCCGTATCGACGCGGCGCTGGCGAAGCTGGCCGCGTAACGCGCACACGACGAGGGCGGCGTCCGCTTCGGACGCCGCCCTTCGCGCGTCCCCCGAGTCGTCGTCCGGCCCCTTCCGGCCAACCACCGCTCGCCGCACGCACGTTGGATGCTCCCTGTGCACAGGATGCTCCCGCCTCACCGCCCAGCCCCGTGACGGCCGGGGCCCGGACCTCGCGCTCTCCGGCACGACAACCGTGGGCTGAGAGCACCCGCCGGCGGGTACGGTCCGATTATGAGGATCCACGCCGTGGTCTGGGACGTCGACGACACCCTCTTCGACTACACCACCGCCGACCGCCTCGGCATGCGCGCCCACCTGACGGCCGAGGGCCTGCTCGACGACTACGACACCGTCGAGCAGGCCATCACCCGCTGGCGGGAGATCACCGACGCGCAATGGGCGCGCTTCGCGGCCGGTGAGGCCACCTTCGAGGACCAGCGGCGCGACCGCGTGCGCGTGTTCCTCGGCCAGGACCTCACCGATGCCGAGGCCGAGGCGTGGTTCCAGCGGTACATCGCCCACTACGAGACGGCCTGGGCCCTCTTCCCGGACGTCCTGCCCGTCCTCGACGCCCTCGCCGCCAGCCACCGGCACGCCGTGCTCTCCAACTCCAGCCTCCACGTCCAGGACCGCAAGCTGCGCGTCCTCGGCGTCCACGACCGCTTCGAGACCATCCTGTGCGCGGCCGAGCTCGGCGTCTCCAAACCGGAGGCCGGCGCGTTCCTCGCGGCCTGCGAGTTCCTCGGCCTGCCGCCGCACCAGGTCGCCTACGTCGGCGACCACCCGGAGATCGACGGACGGGGTGCCGCCGACGCCGGGCTGCTGTCGGTGTGGATCGACCGCGGGGGCGCGTACGCCACGATCGACCCGCCCGTCGGGCCGCACCGCATCGCCTCCCTCGCCGAACTGCCCTCTCTGCTCGGCGCGGATACTCGTTTTGGAGCCCCGTCCACCTTCGGGTAATGTTCTTCCTGCGCCGCGGGGAGCGGGCCGGAAGGCAGGAACCCCAGGCGCACTACTAGAACAAGATCCCCCCAGGGGCTTGCGTTCCAGTGGCCTATGGTGTAATTGGCAGCACGACTGATTCTGGTTCAGTTAGTCTTGGTTCGAGTCCAGGTAGGCCAGCTCGCAGAGCTCATCTGCACCAGCGGATTCCGATCCGCAAGCCCCCGTTGTGTAGCGGCCTAGCACGCTGCCCTCTCAAGGCAGTAGCGCCGGTTCGAATCCGGTCGGGGGTACTGGTTCCGAACGATGAACGATCATCTCGGGACTGCTAGGGCCCCCGTTGTGTAGCGGCCTAGCACGCCGCCCTCTCAAGGCGGTAGCGCCGGTTCGAATCCGGTCGGGGGTACTGACTGGTCTAAACCACATTGGTCTATGGTGTAATTGGCAGCACGACTGATTCTGGTTCAGTTAGTCTTGGTTCGAGTCCAGGTAGACCAGCTCGGACCTGCGGAAACGCAGCCAGGCCCCCGTTGTGTAGCGGCCTAGCACGCCGCCCTCTCAAGGCGGTAGCGCCGGTTCGAATCCGGTCGGGGGTACGTACAGGGAAGGCCCTCCACTTCGGTGGGGGGCCTTTCCGTATCTCCCTGCCTGGGGGCGCGGAGCCTGATCGATGTGCGGCTCCGCCGCGTGGGCGCGACCAGCCGCGCGGCCCGCAGACGGCAGCGAAACCGCTCCTGCCGCGTACCCGGGGAAAGCCTGCCGCGGCGTTGAGGCCGACCCTCCCCGAAGCACCCTGCCGATCAGCCAGTACGTCGCAGCGCCTCGGAGAGGCGCCCTGCCGCATCGATCACAGCCTGCGCATGCATCCGGCCAGGATGACGCGTCAACCGCTCGATCGGTCCGGACACCGACACGGCGGCCACCACGCGGTTGGACGGCCCCCGCACCGGCGCGGAGACGGACGCGACCCCCGGCTCGCGCTCGCCGATCGACTGAGCCCAGCCCCGGCGTCGTACGCCCGACAGGGCCGTCGCCGTGAAGCGCGCGCCCTGGAGGCCGCGGTGCAGCCGCTCGGGCTCCTCCCAGGCCAGCAGGATCTGCGCCGAGGAGCCGGCCTTCATCGTGAGCGTCGAGCCGACCGGGACGGTGTCCCGCAGTCCGGACAGACGCTCCGCCGCGGCGACGCAGATGCGCATGTCGCCCTGGCGGCGGTAGAGCTGCGCGCTCTCGCCCGTGATGTCACGGAGGTGGGTGAGCACCGGGCCCGCGGTGGCGAGGAGGCGGTCCTCACCCGCGGCCGCGGCCAGTTCTGCCAGACGAGGGCCGAGAATGAAACGGCCCTGCATGTCGCGCGCCACCATGCGGTGGTGTTCCAAGGCCACGGCCAGGCGGTGGGCCGTGGGTCGTGCCAGTCCGGTGGCGCCGACCAGGCCCGCGAGGGTGGCCGGACCGGACTCCAGAGCGCTCAGGACGAGGGCCGCCTTGTCCAGAACGCCGACGCCGCTACTGTTGTCCATGCAACGATACTTGCGTCTCACTCTGTGAAACGCAAGTTCAAATTCTCGTGGAACCCGCCACTCTGGAAGACACGAAGTCACAGCGGCCCGTGACGTACGGGTCTGGCGGCGGTTGCCCGGTAACGCAGGGGCGCGGGCCCGCCTCTTGAAGATCTCTAGTTGGGCCGGCGGAGCGTCGTCGGCCGGAGGGAACAGCGATGGGTAGGACACTCGCGGAGAAAGTCTGGGACGACCATGTCGTCCGGCGCGCGGAGGGCGAGCCCGACCTTCTCTTCATCGATCTGCACCTGCTGCACGAGGTGACCAGCCCGCAGGCCTTCGACGGCCTCCGCAAGAGCGGCCGCAAGGTGCGACGCCTGGACCTCACCATCGCGACCGAGGACCACAACACCCCCACCCTCGACATCGACAAGCCGATCGCGGACCCGGTCTCCCGGATCCAGCTGGAGACGCTGCGCAAGAACGCCGCCGACTTCGGCGTGCGGCTGCATCCGCTGGGCGACGTCGAGCAGGGCGTCGTGCATGTCGTCGGCCCGCAGCTCGGCCTGACCCAGCCGGGCACCACCGTCGTCTGCGGCGACTCCCACACCTCCACGCACGGCGCCTTCGGCGCGCTGGCGTTCGGCATCGGCACCTCCCAGGTGGAGCACGTGCTGGCCACCCAGACGCTGCCGATGTCCCGCCCGAAGACCATGGCGATCACGATCAACGGCGAACTGCCCGAGGGCGTCACCGCCAAGGACCTGATCCTGGCGATCATCGCGAAGATCGGCACGGGCGGCGGCCAGGGCTACGTCCTGGAGTACCGCGGCGAGGCCATCGAGAAGCTCTCGATGGAAGCGCGCATGACCATCTGCAACATGTCGATCGAGGCCGGCGCCCGCGCGGGCATGATCGCCCCCGACGAGACCACCTTCGCGTACCTCAAGGGCCGTCCGCACGCTCCCGAGGGCGCCGACTGGGACGCCGCGGTCGAGTACTGGAAGACGCTCAGGACGGACGACGACGCCGAGTTCGACGCCGAGGTCGTCATCGACGCCGCCGAACTGTCGCCGTTCGTCACCTGGGGCACCAACCCCGGCCAGGGCGTACCGCTTTCGGCGTCCGTCCCCGACCCTGCTTCGTACGAAGACGCATCGGAGCGCTACGCCGCCGAAAAGGCCCTGGAATACATGGGGTTGGAGGCCGGCCAGCCGCTGCGCTCCATCAAGGTGGACACCGTCTTCGTAGGCTCCTGCACCAACGGCCGCATCGAGGACCTGCGCGCCGCCGCCGAGCTGCTCAAGGACCGCAAAGTCGCCGACGGCGTACGGATGCTGGTCGTCCCGGGCTCCGCGCGGGTGGGACTCCAGGCCGTCTCCGAGGGCCTGGACGTGGTCTTCAAGGACGCCGGCGCCGAGTGGCGGCACGCGGGCTGCTCGATGTGTCTGGGCATGAACCCCGACCAGCTGGCCCCGGGGGAGCGCTCCGCGTCCACCTCCAACCGCAACTTCGAGGGCCGACAGGGCAAGGGCGGTCGTACGCACCTGGTGTCGCCGCAGGTCGCGGCCGCTACCGCCGTCCTGGGCCACCTGGCCTCCCCGGCCGACCTGGCCGACGCCGACGTCCGTACGCCCGCTGGAGTCTGATCAGTCATGGAAGCATTCACCACTCACACCGGCCGTGCCGTCCCGCTGCGCCGCAGCAACGTCGACACCGACCAGATCATCCCCGCCCACTGGCTCAAGAAGGTCACGCGGGACGGTTTCGAGGACGGGCTGTTCGAGGCCTGGCGCAAGGACGCGTCGTTCGTGCTCAACCAGCCCGAGCGGCAGGGCGCGACCGTCCTGGTCGCCGGCCCCGACTTCGGCACCGGCTCCTCCCGCGAGCACGCCGTCTGGGCGCTGCAGAACTTCGGCTTCAAGGCCGTGATCTCCTCCCGCTTCGCCGACATCTTCCGCGGCAACTCGCTCAAGAACGGCCTGCTCACGGTCGTTCTGGAGCAGAAGATCGTGGACGCGCTGTGGGAACTCACCGAGAAGGACCCGCAGGCCGAGATCACCGTCGACCTGGTCGCCCGCGAGGTGCGCGCCGAGGGCATCACCGCCTCCTTCGAGCTGGACGAGAACGCCCGCTGGCGGCTGCTGAACGGCCTCGACGACATCTCGATCACCCTCCAGAACGAGGCGGACATCGCCGCGTACGAGGCGAAGCGCCCGTCGTTCAAGCCGCAGACGCTCCCGGTCTGATCCGGAGCACGGTCCGCCGCCCCTAGGCAAGGCGACTTTCGGCCACCGCAACACCCCCTCTGTACCCCCGATCAGCCCGATCGGGGGTACAGCCGTTTCTGCACCCGAACGGCCCTGCCCGTCCTGAGCCGAGCCCTCAACTTCCCACGTTATGCCGGTGGTTGTTGGGGTACGCGAGATGTACAGCCGTGACGTCCGTGTGTGCCCGGAAGACCGTTTGAGGCGCCAGTTGTCCCCTGCGCAGGCGACAACTCGCCCCAGATGGCACAATCTGTGCATGGAACACGACGGCCAACTCGAGCTCTATGCGGCAGTCGCGGGCCAACTCAAGGAAGCGCACGCAAGGGTGCGCGCACTGCAAGTCCCGGAGGGCGTACGGATGGCGCTGACCCGGAAGCTGCTGGTCATTACGGCCGCGGCCAAGCACGATCTCGCCGACGCGGCAAGGCGGCTGGAGCGGTTCACCGCGAACCTCGACGAGGGACGTCTCCCTGATGAGGAACGGTGAACCGCACAACATCGTCGAGTTCGTTGCGGCACAAGGGTGATAAGCCCGTTTCGTGTTTGATTTGCGGTATATATCTGCCTAACGTGCGAAAAAGCTAGAACACTTTCGTTCTGGCAATGTCTCCGAAGGGGAAGACGTGAACAAGGCGCAGCTCGTAGAAGCGATTGCCGACAAGATGGGCGGCCGACAGCAGGCCGCCGACGCTGTCGACCATGTACTGGACGCCATCGTCCGCGCGGTCGTCGCAGGTGAGAGGGTTTCCGTCACCGGCTTCGGTTCCTTCGAGAAGGTCGACCGTCCGGCCCGCTACGCCCGTAACCCACAGACGGGCGAGCGGGTTCGGGTCAAGAAGACCTCCGTTCCGCGCTTCCGCGCGGGCCAGGGCTTCAAGGACCTGGTCAGCGGCTCGAAGAAGCTGCCGCGCGGTGGCGAGGTCTCCGTCAAGAAGGCTCCGAAGGGCAGCCTGACCGGCGGCGCCGGCGCGACGGTCAAGAAGGCCGCCGCGAAGAAGGCGACCGCCAAGACGGCCGCCGCGAAGAAGGCCACGGCCAAGAAGGCGCCGGCGAAGAAGGCCACCACCAAGACCGCGGCCGCGAAGAAGACCACGGCGAAGAAGGCTCCGGCCAAGACCACGACGGCCAAGACCACCGCCGCGAAGAAGACCACCGCCCAGAAGGCACCGGCGAAGAAGGCGACCGCCAAGAAGGCGCCCGCCAAGAAGTCGACGGCGCGCAAGACCACCGCGAAGAAGACCACCGCCCGCAAGAAGTAGGGGTGCTGGGGCACTCACGCGCCGGGCCGGACTCCGTACGGAGTCCGGCCCGCGGTGTGTTCAGGGAGTGGTCAGAGGGTCTGGAGGGTCACCAGAGTGATCCGGAGGTCCTCCCTCGCGCCCTCCACCTCGATCCGCACCCGCTGTCCCGGGCGCAGCAGCCGCAGACCCCCCGCGTCGAACGCCGCCGCGTCGAAGGGCACCGGGGTGCCGTCGTCCAGGAGGACTTGCCCACTGCGGCTTTCGGGGTCGTACGTGTACGCGGTCGCCTGCATGGCCGCAGCCTACTGCCCGGGTATCAGCAACCGCGCGGCGGCCGCGGCCGTATGAGGGCCGACCCCCAGGGCCAGCGCGGTGCGCAGGTCGTCGCCGGTGTCCACGTCCTGGCGTACGGAATCCACGGCGGCGAGGGACAGTTCCACGGCCCCGGAGGCGCGGTGCCGGGCCCGGGAATCGATACCGAAAGCCGGGAACAATTGCCGCCTCGGGGCGGCGGCCAGCAGAGTCGTACCGATTTCGGCCGCGTCCGGGAGAAATGCGCGTGGGAATTCGGCGGCGGTATCGAGCACCCGGGCCAATTCCTGCGGGCGCAGTGCCGGCAGGTCGGCGTTCAGTGCGGCCACCGGGCTTTCGGGACGTGCCGACCGGACGGCCCCCGCCGCGTGTGCGAGGGCGACGTTGAGGCCGCCTCCCGGCTCGTCGGGAATGATCGCCGCGCCCAGAGCGGCCAGTTCACGGCCCGCCCGGGCGTCGTCCGTGACGACTGCCACATCCCGTACCGCGGAGCAGGCCAGCGCGGCCGCCACCGTGTCCTGGGCGAAGGCGAGCGCCAGGTCCGGCCGCAGCCCGTCGTCCGCGGTGTCCGCAAGCCTGCTCTTGGCCTGGGCCAGGGGTTTCAGGGGTACGACCAAGGTCCACTGCACAGATGTCCCGTCCCTCTCTTGTCGCGGTCATTGTCACCCGGGGCCACCGGCGCCCGGCGTGTCGGGGCGTACGGTGTTCTCGACAGACCGGCGGGCGGGGGCGACACTTGTGCGGCCCCCGTGGCCCCCGCCCCAGGCCCTAGAGGAAGGTGTCCGCGTGCCCCGCCGCAGAATCGGCTTCTGGTACCGCTTCGCCGCGGTGCTCTGCAAACCGCCGCTGGTGGTGCTGCTCAGGCGGGACTGGCGCGGAATGGAGCACATTCCGGTCGAGGGGGGATTTATCACCGCGGTGAACCACAATTCGCACATCGATCCCTTCGCTTACGCGCACTTTCAGTACAACACCGGGCGCGTCCCGCGATTCCTCGCGAAGAGCGCGCTTTTCAAGAAGGGATTCGTCGGCGCCGCGATGCGCGGCACCGGGCAGATTCCCGTCTACCGCGAGAGCACGGACGCGCTGAGCGCCTTCCGGGCCGCGATCGACGCCGTGGACCGCGGGGAATGCGTCGCCTTCTATCCCGAGGGCACCCTCACCCGCGACCCGGCGGGCTGGCCCATGACCGGCAAGACCGGGGCCGCCCGCGTCGCCCTCCAGACCAAGTGCCCGGTGATCCCCGTCGCCCAGTGGGGCTGCAACGAACTGCTGCCGCCGTACTCGAAGAAGCCGCGTCTCCTGCCGCGCAAGACGCACCACGTGCTCGCCGGGCCGCCGGTGGACCTCACGCGGTTCTACGACCGGGAGATGACCGCGGAGCTCCTGAAGGAGGCCACGGAGGTCATCATGGCCGCCGTCACCCGCCAGCTGGAGGAGATCCGCGGCGAGCAGGCGCCCGAGACGCCCTACGACCCGCGTCGGGAGCGGATCGAACAGCGGCGCCGCACCAAGGCGCAGACACAGCGGGGCGGGCAGCAGGCGGCATCGCCGGTGCAGTCGGCACCGGCGGGACAATCCGCACAGTCGGCACAGGAAAAGGGGCTGGGCAAGTGAGCAAGCCGGTCAAGGCGGCGGTGCTGAGCGCCGGTTCGTGGGGCACGGCCTTCGGCATGGTGCTCGCCGACGCCGGGTGCGAGGTCACCCTGTGGGGACGCCGCCCGGAAGTCGTGGAGGCGATCAACTCCACCCGCACCAACCCCGACTACTTCCCGGGGGTCGAACTCCCGGAGAACGTGCGGGCCACCACGGATCCCGCGGAGGCCGCCGCGGACGCCGACTTCACGGTCCTCTCGGTGCCCTCGCAGACCCTGCGCGCCAACCTCGCCGACTGGGCGCCGCTGCTCGCCCCCGGCACGGTCCTCGTATCGCTGATGAAGGGCGTCGAACTCGGCTCCGCGATGCGGATGAGCGAGGTCATCGACGACGTCGCCAAGGTCGGCCCGGACCGCATCGCCGTGGTCACCGGACCCAACCTGGCCCGCGAGATCGCCGCGCGGATGCCGGCCGCCGCCGTGGTAGCCTGCACCGACGAGGCCGTCGCCCAGCGGCTCCAGACCGCCTGCCACACGCCCTACTTCCGCCCGTACACCAACACCGACGTCGTCGGCTGCGAACTCGGCGGCGCGGTCAAGAACGTCATCGGCCTGGCCGTCGGCATCGCGGACGGCATGGGCCTCGGCGACAACGCCAAGGGCTCGCTCATCACCCGCGGTCTCGCCGAGACCACCCGGCTCGGCATGGCGCTCGGCGCCGACCCGCTGACCTTCTCCGGACTCGCGGGCCTGGGCGACCTGGTGGCCACCTGCTCCTCGCCGCTGTCCCGCAACCACACCTTCGGCACCAACCTCGGCAGGGGCATGACCCTCCAGGAGACCATCGCGGTCACCAAGCAGACCGCCGAGGGCGTCAAGTCCTGCGAATCCGTGCTGGATCTGGCCCGTCGGCACGGCGTCGACATGCCCATCACGGAGACGGTCGTCGGCATCGTGCACGAGGGCAAGCCTCCGGTGGTGGCTCTCAAGGAGCTGATGTCGCGCAGCGCGAAGCCGGAACGACGCTGAGCGACGCGGGTCCGGAGGCGCTGTATCCCGGCCCTACCAACGGGTACTCTCAACGCGATATGAGCACCGAGAACCTCCCCCAGAGCCCCGAGCAGCCGCCGCGCAAGCCGCGTGTGGCCGTCGTGTTCGGCGGGCGCAGCTCCGAACACGGGATCTCCGTGGTCACGGCCGGCGCCGTCCTCAAGGCCATCGACCGGACGAAGTACGACGTCCTGCCGATCGGCATCACCCAGGACGGCCGCTGGGCGCTCACGGCGGACGAACCGGAGCGGATGGCGATCGTCGACCGGCGCCAGCCGAGCGTCGACCTGCTCGCCGAGTCCGACGAGGGCGGAGTGATCCTCCCGGTCGACCCCGCCAACCGCGAAGTCGTCTACAGCGAGCCGGGGTCCGTCCCCAAGGCGCTCGGCGAGGTCGACGTGGTCTTCCCGATGCTGCACGGCCCCTACGGCGAGGACGGCACCCTGCAGGGCCTCCTGGAGCTCTCCGGTGTCCCGTACGTCGGTTCGGGGGTGCTCGCCTCGGCCGTGGGCCAGGACAAGGAGTACATGAAGCGGGTGTTCACCTCGTTCGGGCTCCGGGTCGGCCCGTACGTGGTGGTCCGCCCGCGCGAGTGGGAGCGCGACGAGGCCGGCGCCCGCAAGAAGATCGTCGACTTCGCCGGTGAGCACGGCTGGCCGCTGTTCGTGAAGCCGGCGCGCGCCGGTTCGTCGATCGGCATCACCAAGGTCGACGACCTCTCCGGGCTCGACGCGGCGATCGCCGAGGCCCAGCGGCACGACCCGAAGATCCTCGTGGAGGCCGCGCTGCGCGGCCGCGAGATCGAGTGCGGCGTCCTGGAGTTCGAGGACGGTCCCCGGGCCTCAGCGCCCGCCGAGATCCCCTCTCCCGAGGCACACGCTTATTACGACTTCGAGGCCAAGTACATCGACTCGACGCCGGGAATCGTGCCGGCGCCTCTGACGCCCGAGGAGACGGCCGAGGTGCAGCGCCTGGCGGTCGACGCCTTCGAGGCGGCGTCCTGCGAGGGCCTGGTCCGCGCGGACTTCTTCCTCACCGAGGACGGCGAGTTCGTGATCAACGAGATCAACACGATGCCCGGCTTCACGCCCATCTCGATGTATCCGCAGATGTGGCAGGCGAGCGGGGTGAGCTACCCGGAGCTGGTGGACCGCCTGGTGCAGGCGGCACTTCGCCGTTCCACGGGCCTTCGCTAGGAACCGTCCCAGAACGGCATTCGATGCACGGCGCTCAGGAGGCGATCCCCTTGGGGATCGCCTTCTTCACGGCCGAAGCCAGATCGGTCAGCACCCCCGAGCTGTCCACGCCCTCCGGCACGGCCACCTCGACATAGGCCTCACGGTTCGCCGAGGTGAACCGGTACCCCCCGTCGTCCTGCTTCTCCATCAGCCAGTCGACCCCGTTCACACCCCCGGCGACGGCATCCGGATCCCGTCCGTCGGCCACCTTCGGATCGACCATCTTCGGCGGCTGCGGCACACCGCAGCGAAGTATGATCGCCGGGCTGCCCCAGCCCGCCGTCAGCGCCGACGCGGGCTCGGGATCCTCGCGGCGCTCCCCGTCCACCTTCGCGGGCAGTACCTTGTCCAGGTTCCGGCACAGTTCCGCGACCTTCGCGCCCGGACTGGGAACCGCCGCCGACGCGCTGTCGTCTGCCGAGGAGCAGGCCGCGGCAGTGATCAACAGCGCGAGAGCGGGCAGGCGGAGGAAAACGCGGGACACAGAACGGTGCCGGTGACGGAAAGAGTTCACCGGCACAGGGTAGACGGGGGCTACAGATGGACGACCGGGCAGGTCAGGGTGCGGGTGATGCCGTCCACTTGCTGGACCTTGGCGACCACCATGCGGCCGAGGTCGTCGACGGTGTCGGCCTGGGCCCGCACGATCACGTCGTACGGTCCTGTGACGTCCTCGGCCTGGATGACCCCAGGAATCTTGCTGATCGTCTCGGCGACGGTCGACGCCTTGCCGACCTCCGTCTGGATCAGGATGTACGCCTGTACCACGGAACCTCCAGGGCGGCCACGAGGATCATGTGGGGAAAAGGAACGCCACGGTATCGCGTCGCCGCTCGCCGCGGGGAGACCTGCGGGGACCGGGTCTTGCGCGCCGGGGTGCAGGTCCGGCAGAACTTGACGGTCACTTCGACCGTAACGAGGACCGAGAGGCCTCGCGACCGGGCACGGACAGGGACAGAAGGGGAGAAAGGGCAATGAAGGGCACTGTTGGTGAGCTCGGTGAGTTCGGGCTCATCAGGGAGCTCACCTCCCGTCTGACCACCACCCCGGCGGTCCGGGTCGGCCCCGGCGACGATGCCGCCGTGGTGGCCGCGCCCGACCGCAGGGTCGTGGCCAGTACGGACATCCTGGTGGAGGGCCGGCACTTCCGCCGGGACTGGTCGACGGCCTACGACGTGGGCCGCAAGGCGGCGGCGCAGAACCTCGCCGACATCGCCGCCATGGGCGCCGTGCCGACCGCGCTGCTGCTCGGTCTGGTCGTTCCGGCCGAGTTGCCGGTGACATGGCCGAGCGAGCTGATGGACGGCCTGCGCGACGAGTGCCAGGTGGCCGGTGCCGCCGTGGTCGGCGGTGACGTCGTACGCGGCGACTCGATCGTGGTGTCGATCACCGCGCTCGGCGACCTGCGCAACCAGGAGCCGGTGACGCGGGCGGGCGCGCAGCCCGGCGACCTCGTCGCGGTGACGGGCTGGCTGGGCTGGTCGGCGGCCGGTTACGCGGTGCTCTCCCGGGGGTTCCGCTCGCCGCGCGCCTTCGTGGAGGCCCACCGCCGCCCCGAGCCGCCGTACCACGCGGGTCCGGCCGCCGCCGGGCTCGGGGCGACCGCCATGTGCGACGTGAGCGACGGGCTGATCGCCGACCTCGGGCACATCGCCGAGGCCAGCAAGGTCCGTATCGACATCCGCTCCGGGGCGATCGACATCCCCTCCCAGATGAACGACATCGGGCAGGCCGTCGGCGTCGACCCCATGCAGTGGGTGCTGACCGGGGGAGAGGACCACGCGATCGTGGCGACCTTCCCGCCGGACGTGAAGCTGCCCGCCCGCTGGAAGGTCATCGGCGAGGTCCTCAACCCGTCGGCGCTGCCCCAGGTGACGGTCGACGGGGCGCCGTGGACCAGCAAGGGCGGCTGGGACCACTTCGGAGACATGGAGTCATGATTCCCAACGTCCTCACGGTGGCGGGCTCCGACTCGGGCGGCGGCGCCGGCATCCAGGCCGACCTGAAGACGATGCTCGCCCTCGGCGTGCACGGCATGAGCGTCCTCACGGCGGTGACCGCGCAGAACTCCCTCGGCGTACAGGGGGCTTGGGAGCTGCCGGTGGAGGCGGTGCGGGCCCAGTACCGCAGCGTCGTGGACGACATCGGCGTCCAGGCGGTCAAGACCGGGATGCTGGCCTCCGCCGAACTCGTGGAGACGGTGGCCGAGTTGATCGCGGGCACGGACGCCCCGGTGGTCGTCGACCCGGTGGGCGTCTCCAAGCACGGCGACTCCCTGCTCGCCGCCTCGGCGCTGGGCTCCGTCCGTACGAAGCTGCTGCCGGTGGCGACGGTCGCCACCCCCAACCTCGACGAGGTCGCCCAGCTGACGGGCGTGCGCGTCGAGACGGAGGAGCAGCTGCGGCGGGCCGCGGCGGCCGTGCTCGGATACGGACCGCGGTGGGTGCTGATCAAGGGCGGTCACCTGTCCGGGGACGCCGTGGACCTGCTCACGGACGGCTCCGAGGAGCACTGGCTGCGGGCGCCGAGGCACGACAACCGGCACACCCACGGCACGGGCTGCACCCTCGCCTCCGCCATCGCGTCACAGCTCGCCAAGGGGCATACGGTGCCGGAGGCGGTGGCGGCGGCCAAGGAATACGTCACCGGGGCGATCGAGGCCGGGTTCGCCCTCGGCGGGGGGATCGGGCCGGTGGATCATGGCTGGCGCTTCCGCACCGGTTGCTGAACATCCGGGCACGGCAAAAAGCCGGTCCACCAGGGGTGGACCGGCTTTCTACAGCGAACCAGCAGTGGCCGCGCGCTAGCGGAGCGTCAGCGCGAGACCTTGCCGGCCTTGATGCACGAGGTGCAAGCGTTCACGCGCTTCGGCGTCCCGCCCACCACGGTACGCACACGCTGGATGTTCGGGTTCCAGCGGCGGGGCGTACGGCGGTGCGAGTGCGAGATGTTGTTGCCGAAGCCCGGCCCCTTGCCACAGACGTCGCAGTTGGCAGCCACGGGTCACTCCAAAGACTTCAGATGCACTTACGGTTGATCCCGGCATGCCGGGGTCAGGTCGTAGGATCTGAGTGGCGCTGCCAGGGGAATGGCCCGATGCGGATCGGGCAACCGGAGCAGCATACAACGGCTGCGCCCGTAGAACGAAACTACCACGGTCGGCCCGGGACCTCTCCCGTGCCCACTTCCGGTGGACACCGCCCCGGGGTCTACGCTGCCTGCCACGTCCAGCAGCTCAGGGAGGCGCAGTGGCGCAGGTGCCGCAGACATTCTTCGATGCTGTCGCGGTGCGCACCTGGTGCGGTCTCGCACTCGAGACGCTGGGGCGGGCGCGTGAGGAGATCGACGCGATCAACGTCTATCCCGTGGCGGACGGGGACACCGGCACCAATCTGTACCTGACCGTCGAGTCCGCCGTCGCGGCGGTCGAGGCCGTGTTCGCGGGGCATGCGGCGAGGTCCGGCCCCGAGGGGCCGACGCTGGCCGACGCCGCACGGGCGATGGCGCACGGGGCCCTCATCGGTGCCCGCGGGAACTCCGGGACGATCCTCGCCCAGCTGCTGCGCGGCATGTCCCAGGTGCTGGCCGACGCCGGGACCGCGCACGTCGACGGCGAGCCCGCGCATGCCGACGGCCAGGGCCTGCGGCTGGCACTGCGGCACGCGGCCGACTCCGCCCGGCAGGCCGTGGCTCACCCCGTCGAGGGCACGGTCCTGACGGTCGCCACGGCCGCCGCCGACGCCGCCCGCGGTGCCGAGGGCGGCTGCGGGGCGGTGGCCCGGGCGGCCTATGAGGGAGCGCGCGCGGCCCTGGCCGCGACCCCGGGCCAGCTGCCCGTCCTGGAGCGCGCCGGGGTGGTCGACGCCGGGGGGCGGGGGCTGGTGGCGGTGCTCGGGGCGCTGGTGGAGACGTTCACGGGGGAGAGGCCGCGGGAGGTGGCGGCGCCGGTCACGGCGGGTGCGCTGCGGATGGGCGCGGGGGCGGCGAGCGCGGTGGTGTCCGAGGCCGGCGAGCCCGGTCGAGGAGACGGTTCGGCATCGAGCGTGCTCGCAGGGCCGGCCGAGGACTCGCAGGACCTGTACGCGGACTCGCGACCCCCGCACGCGCGCGTGGAAGCAGCCGAAGGACTCGCTCCGGCCGTCGGCGCCCCGCGCGGGGAGTGTGCCGACAGTGCCGCCATGGCCGACCAGGACGGCCCCGCCTTCGAGGTGATCTATCTCCTGGAGGCCGAGGACGCGGCCGTGGCGCGGTTGCGGGAGCGGCTGGACGTGCTCGGGGACTCGCTCGTCGTGGTCGGCGGCGACGGGCTGTGGAACGTCCACGTCCATGTCGACGACGCGGGCGCCGCCGTCGAGGCGGGCATCGAGGCCGGGCGGCCCTACCGGATCCGCGTCACGCACTTCGGCGCCGGCGACGTGCACACCACCGGCGCCGAGCGTCCTCCCCGCGAGCGTGCCCAGCGTGCCGTCGTGGCCGTGGTGCCCGGCGAGGGCCTGGTGGGGCTGTACACCGAGGCCGGCGCGACCACCGTGCTCGCGCGCCCCGGGGAGCCGCCCGCCAGCGGCGAGCTCGTACAGGCCGTACGGCGGGCCCACGCGCGCGAGGTCGTGCTGCTGCCCAACGACGCCGAGCTGCGCCACACCGCCGCCGCGGCGGCCGAGCGGGCTCGTACCGAGGGCATCCGCGTGGCCCTCATCCCGACCCGTTCGGCGGTGCAGGGCATCGCGGCGCTGGCCGTGCACGAGCCGGAGCGCCGCTTCGACGAGGACGTGGTGTCGATGACCTCGGCGGCCGGCGCGACCCGCTACGCCGAGGTCACCGTCGCCGAACGCCAGGCCTGGACGATGGCCGGCATCTGCCAGGCCGGTGACGTCCTCGGCCTGATCGACGGCGACGTGGCCGTGATCGGCTCGGACGTCACGGCCACAGCCGAGGCCGTCCTGGACCGCATGCTCGCGGCCGGGGGCGAGATGGTCACCCTGGTGCTCGGCGACGAGGCCCCCGACACCATCGCCGAGCACCTGGAGGGCCGGGTCCGCGAGGGGTACCTCGCCGTCGACACGGTCGTGTACCGGGGCGGACGGCAGGGAGCCCTGCTGCTCATCGGCGTGGAGTGAGCGGGACCGGCGATCAGCCCTCCGCCACGAGCCGGAGCATCTGCTCCGCCTCCGCCCGCCGGGCCCGCACGGCCTCGCCGTCGCCGTCCCCGTCGTCGGTCTCGGAGCCGTCGTAGCCGCCGTAGCGGTCGTACGTCGCCAGCACCGCACGCGCGCGTGCCGCCGCGTCGGCCGGGCGGCCCAGGTCGGCCTCCAGCCGGCCCGCGGCGAGCTCGGCCCCGGTGCGGCTGTGCAGGGCGGCGTCCCCGAGGGAGGCGAACACCTCCGCCGCCCGCAGCACTTGGGACAGGGACTCCTCGAACACGGCCCGGGCCGGGGCGTCGTCGGTGCCGTCGGAAACGGACCGGGCCAGCAGGTCGCCGAACTGCCGGTAGGTGTGGCCGAGTTCGGCGACGAGCCGCTGCCGCGACTCCGCGTCGGCCGTCGTGTCCCGCGCCGCCTCGCCCTCCCGGACCGCCTCCGCCATCAGGGCGCGCGCCTGCGCCAGACCGTCCTGCGCGCGCAACGCCAGCCAGGCACGGGCGCGCAGGGAGCGGATCAGCCCGTGGACGTTGCCGAGCTCGCGCCACAGGTCGCCCGCGCGCGCGTAGGCCCGGTCCGCCTCGTCGGCCAGCCCGGCCTGTCCGAGGGACTCCCCGGCCAGGTGGGCCAGGGTCGCGTGGTCGTGCTGCTCGGGCCAGTGCCGGGCGATCTCGGCGGCCTGGAGACGCCGTTCGGCGGCAGCGCGGTGCTCGCCGAGTTCGCTCAGGCAGTCGCCGAGCCACCACTGCGCCTGCACGATCGCCCCGTCGCCGTGCGTCTCGGCGGTCAGGTCGGGCAGCGCCGACTCCAGGACCTCGGCGGCCTCGGCCCACCGTCCCTGCCGCAGCAGGAACCCGCCGAGCTGCTGCCGGGCCCAGGCGCCCAGCGTCGCACTCTCGCCCGCCTCGTCGGCCCAGTGCACGGCCTCCAGGGCGTGCCGAGCGGCCTCTACGGCCTCGCCCCGGCCGCCGGTCAACTCGGCGAGCTGGAGGTGCAGCTGGGCCCGTCCGGGCGCCTCCAGCTGGGCTCCGCCGTGCTCCAGGGCCGCCCGCAGCGCCCGCTCCGCCTCCGCCATGTCGCCCAGGTGGTGGGCGAGGGAGGCCAGCCGGGCCTCGTACTCCACCGCGAACCACGGCAGCCCCGCGGCGACGAACGCCGCCGCGCCCCGCGCGAACAGCCCCGCGGACGTCTCCAGGTCCCCGGCCAGTCCGGCCAGCTCGGCGAGCATCGCCTGTGCCTCGGCGGCCCGCGCGGCCAGCCGCACGTCCTCCCCGGCCCGCCCGTCGACGAGTGCCAGGACTTCCCGGACAGCGGCTTCGGCCTCTGCGAGACCCTCCCCGGCCCTGCGGTCCCCGGCCTCGTGCGCCCGGCGCATCAGGATCCGGGCCCGCCCCATCAGGACGGACGCCGTCTGCCGTATCCCGGTGTCGCCGGCGGCGTACAGCGCGAGGATCTCGTCGTAGGGGCCGGACACGGCCGCGAGCGCCGCCTCCACGTCACCCCCGAGAGCACGCACGTACGCCGCACGCGTGCGTGCCGCCAGGGCCTCCCCGGGGTCACCCGCCGCCGCGTACAGCTTTGCGGCCCGTTCGAAGAGCGCGGCGCCCTCGGGGCCGAGACCCATCGCCTCGTGGTCGGCCATCTCGGCCCGGTCGCGCGGGTCCAGCTCCACGCCCTCCGCGGCTTCGGCGACCGCCGCCCACGCCTCCACGGCGTCCGGCCGCAGGTTGTCCGACAGCCGCCGTGCCTCGGCCAGCAGGGCGGGCAGATCCGGCTGCCCGGTGGCGGCGCCCGTGACCTTCGGGGGAGCGGGCGGCGGCACCGGCCGTACCGACCGCACCCCCAGCGGCAGCCGCTCCACCAGCGGGCGCTGTTCCATACGCGCGCGTGCCCGCTCGCTGACGTACGTCGTGCCGTTGCGCTCGTCGAAGCGGGCCGCCAGGGCGAGGGCCTCCGCACGCGCGTGCGTGGCCAGTTCCCCGGCGGTCCACTCGCGGCCGGCTGGACCGGGCACCTGCCGGTCACCCAGCCCCAGCCCGGTCAGGCGGTCCATGAGCAGGGCCACCACGCTCATGAAGTCCAGCTTGCTCTGCGGCTGCCCGTCGTCGGTGAAGTACGCCGGCCGCTCCGCGAGCAGCTCCAGAGCGCGCGCCTCGTTGCCGGTCAGCGCGCAGAACTCCACGTGCTCCGCGTAGGCGCCGCGCATGCTCTCCGTGGCCCGTACCAGCCGGAAGCCCCGCAGATGGTTCGCGCGTGCCTCGTCCAGGCGGCCCAGCCGCAGCAGCGGCACCAGGGAGGAGGCGAGGGCCGCGTGCGGCTCGTGGGCACAGGCGTACTCGCCCTCCAGCACCGGCCGCCACAGCTCCAGCGCCTGCGCGTCCCGGCCCTGCTCCGCCTGCCACCAGCCCTGCCCGTGCAGTTCGCAGGCGTGGCAGTCGGCCATGCTGTCCCGGTCGGCGGCCAGCCACGCGGCATACGCCCGCTCGGCCCGCGCCAGGTCCCCCACATGCGCGGCCACGCTGTGCTCGGCGCTGCGCACGGCCCGCTCGGAGTACCCGGCGAGCCGGTAACGGTGCTCCATCTCGCCGAGCCACTTCTCGATCGACGCGAGCGGGATGTGCGGCTGGTCGAGCATGCCGGACGACACCCACTTGAAGACCCAGTGCAGGGAGTGGGTCTCGTACTCGTCGAAGTCCTCGGGGCGTTCGTCCCACATGCGCAGCAGCCGCGCGAACGGGACGAACACCCTGGCCTTCTCGGAGCTGTAGTTGTAGACCTTCAGCTGGTGTCCGAGCGCCTCGATCACCGCGAGCGGGACGTTCAGCTTCTCTGCGGCGGTCAGCAGTTCCTCGGCGCGCGCGTTGCGGGCCGGGCCCTCCGGCTGCTCGGAGTTCTCCGCCATCGCCCGGCGCAGGGCGTCGAAGTCCGTGATCTCGCTCATGCCTGACCGTCCTCGCTGTGCGTGGCCCACTCCAGGAGGCCGATGAACGCGCGGTTGAGCAGTGCCGAGTCGGCGGGCCGAAGCGGTCGCTGCGCCATCAGCAGCGCCTGCCCGTACAGCGACTCCGTGGCGGTGCCGATCAGCTCCGGGTCGTGCAGCGAGCTGATCCGCCGGACGAGCGGGTTGAGGTGGTTGAGCACCAGACGCGCGCGGGGGGCGCTGCCGCGAAGGGAGCCGAGGATGCCCGCCCACAGGTCGTCGGCCTGCGCCTCGGCGTCGGCCCGGGCCTGTTCGTGCCGGGCGTCCCGGTCGTCGAGGTGCAGCGCGGGCAGCGAGAGCGGGTGGAAGGCCCTCAGCACCACGTCGCAGCCCAGCGGGTCGAGCCGGGCCCGGGCCGCCGCCAGGAAGCCGGACAGAGCCAGCTCCTCGGCCGGGTCGACCGCGTCCAGATGCGCGGTCACCGTCTCGGCGTCCAGCTCGGCGACCACGGTCCCCGGCCGCACCGACGGCAGCGCCTCCACCAGCTCGCTGTCGTACGTGTAGCCGCCGTTGATCACGCCGATGCCCTGCGCGGACGCGATCGGCGCGACCTGCCGGTACTCCTCGACGGTCCGCGTGAAGTGCACCACCGGGTGCCGCTGCGCGAACTCCTCCAGGGACAGCCGCCCGTCGGTCGTCTCGAAGGGCAGCCACGGCAGCATCGTGCGCAGCATCTCCCGGTCGTGCCGGGCCAGGGACTTCACGCCCAGGTGGTGCACCGACAGGAACGCGGCCAGCCGCTCCGGATCACCGGCGGCCAGACCGGTCAGCCAGGCCCGGATCCGCTCGCCCAGCGCCTCCCGTACGGCGGTCAGCGTCTCGTCCTCGTACAGCGCCTCGCGCGACGCCGTCGGCCGCAGACTGTCCGTGTCCAGGACACAGCGCACGAAGAACGCCCAGTCGGGCAGCAGCTGTTCGGCCCGCTCGGTCAGCAACATGCCCTTGAGGTGCACGCGGTGCCCCGCGCGCTGGGCCGGGCTGACCGCCGACGGCAGCACGTAGGCCACCCCGCGGATGCCGGCCAGCGGCACCGCCAGGTCGATCGTGTCCAGTGGGGTGAAGCCGAACAGCTCGTGGCAGTGCCGGGCCAGGGCGACACGGCGACCGGCCGGGCTCGGATACGACCGGTCCCAGGGCGCCGGGAGGTCGGTGACCGGCTCGTCGCCCACCCGGACGTCGTACGGCAGCAGCGACCCGAAGTCCCGCGCCAGCGCGCCGACCCGCTCGGGCGTGAGCCACTGAGCGGCTCCGGCCCGGGCCACCAGATGCACGGTGGTGCCCGGTTCGGGACGCTCGGCGTCCGGCAGCGTCCGCACGGTGTACGAACCGTCGTCGGACGCCGTCCACTCCACCGGCGGCGCCCCGGGCGTACGGGCGCTGCGGCTGACCACCCGGATCCGCTCGGCGACGACGAAGCAGGCCAGCAGGCCGATGCCGAACTGCCCGAGAAAGTCGGAACGCGCCTCCTGAAGGCCCTCGGCGCGCTTGGAACTGCGCCCGATCGTGGCGAGCAGGTCGTGCACGTCCGCCTCGGTGAGCCCGACACCGGTGTCCTCGACGCGCAGGGCGCCGCCCTCCGCGGACAGCCGCACCCGGGCCGGAGCGTCGGGTTCCGCCGCGCGTCTGGCGGTGATGGCGTCCACGGCGTTCTGCAGCAGCTCGCGCAGATACACCTTGGGACTGGAGTAGAGATGCTGGGAGAGCAGGTCCACCAGGCCCCGCAGGTCGACCTGGAACGTATGAGGTGACTGAGGCGAATGGGACGGCTGGGATGCCTGTGAGGTCTGGGAGTCCATCTTCACGGCGCCGGTGGGGGACTCGCGACGGCGCGGGGTCGGGCGGTCCTGGTGGGAAGGTGACCGCGAAGGAGGGCCGGGAGGGCGTCATCCTAAGGCCCGAACCAGCCGCCTGACCAGGGGTTTCCGGGACGTATACGGCGACGTGCGCCAAGGCCTCTACGGCATTGTCAGTGGTGTGGTGTGCAATGGATCTCGTGCCCGCACTTCACGAACCGCTGCGACAACCACTGAAGTCGGTGCTCGGCCCCGCCACCGCGAAGGTGATGGCCGAGCACCTCGGCCTGCTCACCGTCGGCGACCTCCTCCACCACTACCCGCGCAGGTACGAGGAGCGCGGCCAGCTCACGCACCTCGCCGACCTGCCCATGGACGAGCACGTCACGGTGGTCGCCCAGGTCGCCGACGCCCGCCTGCACACCTTCGCCTCAGCCAGGGCCCCGCGCGGCAAGGGCCAGCGCCTGGAGGTCACGATCACGGACGGCAGCGGCCGCCTCCAACTGGTCTTCTTCGGCAACGGCGTTCACAAGCCCCACAAGGAGCTCCTGCCGGGCACCCGCGCGATGTTCGCGGGCAAGGTCTCCGTCTTCAACCGCCGCCTCCAACTCGCCCATCCGGCCTACGAGTTGCTGCGTGGTGACTCCGAAGACCCCGGCGAGTCCGTCGAGACCTGGGCGGGCGCCCTGATCCCGATCTACCCGGCCACCGCCAAGCTGGAGTCCTGGAAGATCGGCAAAGCGATCCAGACGGTCCTGCCCACCGCCCAGGAGGCCCTCGACCCGCTGCCGGACTCCCTGCGCGAGGGCCGCGGCCTGGTCCCCCTCCCCGAAGCCCTCCTGAAGATCCACCGCCCGCACACCAAGGCGGACATCGAGGACGCCCGCGCCCGCCTCAAGTGGGACGAGGCCTTCGTCCTCCAGGTCGCCCTGGCCCGCCGCCGCCACGCGGACGCCCAGCTCCCGGCGGTCCCCCGCGAACCCAGCCCCGACGGCCTCCTCACGGCCTTCGACGCCCGCCTCCCCTTCACCCTCACCGAGGGCCAGCAGCGAGTCTCCCGGGAGATCTTCGACGACCTGGCGACCGAGCATCCGATGCACCGCCTGTTGCAGGGGGAGGTCGGATCGGGCAAGGCCCAGCCCCTCGACTCGCTGGTGCTCACACCCACGGGCTTCCGCCCCATGGGGGATCTGCGGGTGGGTGACGAGGTGGTGGTGCCGGACGGGGACATCGCGCTGATCGCCGGCGTCTTTCCTCAGGGAGAGCGCGATGTGTGGCGACTGGTCCTGTCCGACGGGAGTTCCGTCGAGTGCGACGACGAGCATCTCTGGATCGTCGGTACGAGCTGTGGCTGGCACCGCGGCCAGGCTCCCAAGGTCTTGACGACCCGGGAGATCCGTCTCGACACGTTCAAGGCCAACGGGTCGTCGAAGTGGTACATCCCGCCGGCCCAGCCGGTCGATCTGGGCGGCGACGCCGGGCTGCCCCTCGACCCGTACCTGATCGGACTGCTGCTGGGGGACGGTTCGTTCCGGCACGATCTCCGTCTTTCCATCATCGACGACGAGATCCATGACGCGGTAGCGGCGGCAGTAGCGCCGGAATGCCGGCTGGTACCGGTGAAGGAATCGCACTGTGACTACACGATCCAGCTCAAGCGGCGTGCCGGAGGAGTGCGCAACCCAGTGATCCAGGTCCTGCGCGAGTTGGGCCTCTGGGGAACGACGTCCCACGACACGTTCGTCCCTCAGGATTTCAAGAACGCTCCGATCAAGGACCGTCTCGCCGTGTTGCAGGGACTTCTGGACACGGACGGCACTGTCCAAGCCGACGGCGTGAACATCTCCCTCTGCTCGGCTTCGCGCCGACTCGCGGAGGACGTCGCATGGCTCGTACGTTCTCTGGGCGGCCGGGCGCGAGTGCTGCCGAAGAAGGCCGCGTACACCGTGCAGGTGTCCCTGCCGGACGCTTACGCCCCGTTCCGGCTCACCCGCAAAGCGGAACGCGTGCGTCCGAGGCCGAAGGACAACAGGTTCCGACGCGGCATCCGGGCGGTCGAGTACGTGGGGCGGAAGCCCGTCCAGTGCATCAGCGTCGCCCACCCGAGCCATGCGTACGTCACCGACAACTTCACCGTCACCCACAACACCATGGTGGCCCTGCGCGCCATGCTCGCCGTGGTCGACGCCGGAGGCCAGGCCGCCATGCTCGCGCCCACCGAAGTGCTCGCCCAGCAGCACCACCGGTCGATCGTCGAGATGATGGGCGAGCTGGCCGAGGGCGGCATGCTGGGCGGGGCCGAGCAGGCCACCAAGGTGGTGCTGCTCACCGGATCCATGGGCGCGGCCGCCCGCCGCCGGGCCCTGCTCGACCTCACCACCGGCGAGGCCGGCATCGTCATCGGCACACACGCGCTGATCGAGGACAAGGTGCAGTTCCACGACCTGGGCCTGGTCGTGGTCGACGAACAGCACCGCTTCGGCGTGGAGCAGCGCGACGCCCTGCGCGGCAAGGGCAAACAGCCCCCGCACCTCCTGGTCATGACGGCCACGCCCATCCCGCGCACGGTCGCCATGACGGTCTTCGGCGACCTGGAGACCTCCGTCCTCGACCAGCTCCCGGCCGGCCGCTCGCCGATCGCCAGCCATGTCGTCCCGGCCGCCGACAAACCCCACTTCCTGGCCCGCGCCTGGGAACGGGTCCGCGAGGAAGCGGAGAACGGCCATCAGGCGTACGTGGTCTGCCCCCGCATCGGCGACGAGGACGACGACCCCAAGAAGTCCGGCAGGAAGAAGCCCTCCGAGTCCGCCGAGTCCCCGGAGGACGCCGCCGAGAAGCGTCCGCCCCTCGCGGTCCTCGACGTCGCCGAACAGCTTTCCAAGGGCCCCCTCCAGGGCCTCCGGGTCGAGGTGCTGCACGGCCGTATGCACCCCGACGACAAGGACGCGGTCATGCGCCGCTTCGCCGCCGGGGAGACGGACGTCCTGGTCGCCACGACGGTCATCGAGGTCGGCGTCAACGTCCCCAACGCCACCGTGATGGTGATCATGGACGCCGACCGCTTCGGCGTCTCCCAGCTCCACCAGCTGCGCGGCCGCGTCGGCCGTGGCTCGGCCCCGGGCCTGTGCCTCCTGGTCAGCGAGATGCCCGAGGCGAGCCCGGCCCGCCAGCGCCTGAACGCCGTCGCCGCCACCCTCGACGGCTTCGAGCTCTCCCGCATCGACCTGGAACAACGCCGTGAGGGCGACGTCCTCGGCCAGGCCCAGTCCGGCACCCGCTCCTCCCTGCGGATGCTCGCGGTCATCGAGGACGAGGAGATCATCGCGGAGGCGAGAGAGGAGGCGGCGGCCGTCGTGGCGAAGGACCCGGAGCTGACCCACCTCCCCGCCCTGCGGACAGCACTGGACGCCCTCTTGGACGAGGAGAGGGAGCAGTACCTGGAGAAGGGGTGAGGGTGACTGACTCTCTTTTGGGGGCGCGGGGCTGTAGTCCACAGGCGGCTACCGCCGCGCGGGCGCGACCAGCCACACTGATACCTGAAGCCGCCCACGACCAAGGACTGAAGATGACCCGCGTGATCGCCGGCACAGCCGGCGGACGCCGCCTGGCCGTCCCGCCAGGAACAGGAACCCGCCCCACATCGGACCGCGCCCGCGAGGGCCTCTTCTCCACCTGGCAGTCCCTCCTCGGCGGCCCCCTGGAAGGCGAACGCGTCCTCGACCTCTACGCGGGATCAGGGGCCGTAGGCCTGGAGGCCCTCTCCCGAGGCGCAGGCCAGGCCCTCCTGGTCGAAGCCGACGCCAAAGCCGTCCGCACGGTCCGCGACAACGTGAAGTCCCTCGGCCTCCCCGGCGCCGAGGTCAGATCAGGCAAAGCCGAACAGATCATCCGCACGACACCCCCAGGCGACCCGTACGACCTCGTCTTCCTCGATCCGCCGTACGCCGTCACCGACGACGATCTTCGCGAGATCCTGCTCACACTCCGCGCGGAAGGCTGGCTCGCCGAAGAAGCCCTCGTCACCGTGGAGCGCAGCACCAGAGGCGGTGAATTCCGGTGGCCCGAGGGCTTCGAGGCCCTCCGGGCCCGTCGCTACGGCGAGGGAACGTTTTGGTACGGTCGCGCCGCCTCTACGTGCGAAGACGCACGATGACCGGACCGGAGAGCGAGGGATCACAAGTGCGCCGCGCCGTATGTCCCGGGTCGTTCGACCCGATCACCAACGGACACCTCGACATCATCTCCCGCGCTTCCAGGCTGTACGACGAGGTCTACGTCGCGGTGATGATCAACCAGTCGAAGAAGGGACTGTTCGAGATCGACGAGCGGATCGACCTGATCCGCCGGGTCACCGCCGAGTACGGCAACGTCCGCGTCGAGGCCTTCCACGGCCTGCTCGTCGACTTCTGCAAGCAGCGCGACATCCCCGCCATCGTCAAGGGCCTGCGCGCGGTGAGCGACTTCGACTACGAGCTCCAGATGGCCCAGATGAACAACGGCCTCTCGGGCGTGGAGACCCTCTTCATCCCCACCAACCCCACCTACAGCTTCCTGTCGTCCTCCCTGGTCAAGGAGGTCGCGACCTGGGGCGGCGACGTCTCCCACCTGGTGCCGGCCGAAGTCCTCCAGGCCCTCACCGAGCGCCTGCGGAAGGACTGAACGCGCCCCGGGGCGCCCCACAGGACTCTGACACCCCGTCACCCGGTGTCCCCCGGGGACCCCAGGGCCGTACAGTCGTCCCGTCCGTCTCCAAGCATCTGTAGAGAGTGGCGAGCATACGGTGGACGTGCAGAAGAAGCTCGACGAGATCGTCGCCGCGGTCTCCGGCGCCCGGTCCATGCCCATGTCGGCCTCGTGCGTGGTCAACCGCGCCGAACTGCTCTCCATGCTGGAAGAGGTGCGCGCGGCGCTGCCCGGCTCCCTCGCCCAGGCCCAGGAGCTGATCGGCGACCGCGAGCAGATGGTCGAGCAGGCCCGCCAGGAGGCCGAGCGGATCATCCAGAGCGCGCACGCCGAGCGCGGCTCCCTGATCTCCGACACCGAGGTCGCCCGCCGGTCCCAGGCCGAAGCCGACCGGATCCTCGCCGAGGCCCGCAAGGAGGCCGAGGAGATCCGCGCCGAGGCCGACGAGTACGTCGACTCCAAGCTCGCCAACTTCGAGGTCGTCCTCACCAAGACCCTCGGCTCCGTCGGCCGCGGCCGTGAGAAGCTCCTCGGCACCGGCCCCGGCACCGACGAGCAGGGCTACCAGGACGAGGACGCCCCGGAGCGCAGCCACGACCCGGAGACCCAGCGCCGTACCGCCGACGAGTACGTCGACATCAAGCTCGGCGCCTTCGAGGCGGTCCTCGCCAAGACCCTGGAGGCCGTCGGCCGCGGCCGGCAGAAGCTGCACGGCCGGATCGCCACCGACGACCTCGGCGCCCTGGCCGACGACACCAGCACCGTCCAGCACACCAGCGACGCCGACTACCTCGCCGGCCTGGCCGGCCTCGCGGAGGAGAAGCCCCCGGCCGAGCAGCCCGCCCAGCAGCAGGACTACGGCCAGCCGCAGCCGGCCTACTCCCCCACCTCCGGCTACGCTCCGGCGGGAGGTGCCCCCATCCAGCAGCAGCCCGACCCCTACGGCGGCTACCCGCAGCAGCCGTACGCCGCCCAGCAGGACCAGTACGGCTACCAGGCCGATCCCTACGCCTACCAGGGCTACGACCCGCAGCAGCCCGCGTACGACCCGAACCAGGCCCAGCAGCCACAACAGGGGCATCAGAGCCCACAGAGCCCACAGGGATACGCCCTGGACGAGACCAGCCTCTTCGACACCGGAATGATCAGCGCCGAGCAGCTCCGGGCCTACGAGCAGGGCCGCGGCAACGGCTGAGCACCGGATTGGGCCGACAGGCAAAGGTCCAGTATCCTGGCTCTTCGGTCGCGTGTACGTCCGCGATCAACGCTGCCCGGGAACACCGAAGGGTGGCGTCTCCCTCAGCTCAGCAGACCGAAAGCAGGAATGGCCCTGAACGCCCGCCTCGACCACCGCAACCCTCTCGTGTTCGACACGCACGAGCTGGGTCGGCGGCCCGGTGCGCTACAGCGCCTGACCCGCACGGTCGACGCTCCCAAGGACCTCGGTATCAAGGGAGTCATCGGAGTGCCGGAAGGTGCCCCGGTGGAGCTCGATCTCCGCCTGGAGTCGGTCATGGAAGGGGTGCTCGTCACAGGCACCGCCCGTGCCGCTGCCGAGGGGGAGTGCGTAAGGTGTCTGGAGCCGCTTCAGCTCGACGTCGAAGCGGACTTCCAGGAGATGTTCTCGTACCCTGACGCCGACGACCGGGGCCGCGTGATCGCGGAACCGGGCGACGACGCCGAGGACGACGAGGACAGGCTCTTCCTCGAGGACGGCCTGTTCGACCTCGAGCCCGTGCTGCGTGATGCGGTGGTGCTCGCACTGCCGATGCAGCCGGTGTGCCAGGAAGACTGCCCTGGTCTGTGTGCCGAGTGCGGCGCACGGCTGGCGGACGACCCGGACCACCACCATGACGCCGTCGACATCCGTTGGGCGGCATTGCAGGGACTCGCCGGCACCATGAGGGACGGCGAGAAGGACGAGATGAGCGGCGCCGAACCTGGCGTCGACGAGAAGCAGGAGAAGTAGCCGTGGCTGTTCCGAAGCGGAAGATGTCGCGCAGCAACACGCGCCACCGCCGGTCGCAGTGGAAGGCTGCGGTCCCCACCCTGGTTGCGTGCGAGCGCTGCCACGAGCCCAAGCTGCAGCACATCGCGTGCCCCTCGTGCGGCACTTACAACAAGCGCCAGGTCCTCGAGGTCTGAGCGGCTGGTGAGAGGCACTGTGTCCACGCCTAAGAACAAGTCCTCCCGTGTGAGCGGGAGCGCGACGGCGGACAACCAGGCCTCGTCCCACACGCTTCTGGAAGGGCGGCTCGGCTACAAGGTCGAGTCCGCCCTTCTGGTGCGAGCACTGACCCACCGGTCGTACGCATACGAGAACGGCGGTCTGCCGACCAACGAGCGCCTGGAGTTCCTCGGGGACTCCGTGCTCGGCCTGGTCGTCACGGACACGCTGTACCGCACCCACCCCGACCTGCCCGAAGGCCAGCTGGCCAAGCTGCGGGCCGCGGTGGTGAACTCGCGTGCGCTCGCCGAGGTGGGGCGCGAGCTCGACCTGGGCTCCTTCATCCGGCTCGGCCGGGGTGAAGAGGGCACGGGCGGCCGGGACAAGGCGTCCATCCTCGCCGACACCCTGGAAGCGGTGATCGGCGCGGTCTACCTCGACCAGGGCCTGGACTCGGCGGCGGAGCTGGTGCACCGCCTGTTCGACCCCCTGATCGAGAAATCCTCGAACCTCGGAGCCGGCCTGGACTGGAAGACCAGCCTCCAGGAGCTCACCGCGACCGAGGGGCTCGGCGTCCCCGAGTACCTGGTCACGGAGACCGGCCCCGACCACGAGAAGACCTTCACTGCTGCCGCCCGCGTCGGAGGCGTCTCGTACGGCACCGGCACCGGCCGCAGCAAGAAGGAGGCGGAGCAGCAGGCCGCCGAGTCCGCGTGGCGGTCCATCCGGGCCGCGGCGGACGAGCGCGCCAAGGCGGCGAAGGCCGCCGAGGCGACGCAGACGGCGGCGGCTCAGGCCGCCCACACGGTCGTCGACGGCAGCAGCGTCGACGGCTGACGTGCCGGCCGCCCGCACCGGCGGCCGGCACCGCACAGCGCACCCGAGCGCCCGCCCCTGCCCGGGGGCGGGCGCTCGGTCATCCACAGGTTTGTGACGGGGGACCCCATGCCCGAGTTGCCCGAGGTCGAGGTCGTACGGCGCGGACTTGAGCGGTGGGTCGCCCACCGGACCGTCGCCGAGGCCGAGGTGCTGCACCCGCGCGCGGTACGCCGCCACCTCGCGGGCGCCGACGACTTCGCGCACCGTCTGAAGGGCCACCGCATCGGCACCCCGAGCCGTCGCGGCAAGTACCTGTGGCTGCCCCTGGAGGACACGGACCAGTCGATCCTGGCTCACCTCGGCATGAGCGGCCAGCTGCTGGTCCAGCCGCACACGGCCCCGGACGAGAAGCACCTGCGCATCCGCGTCCGCTTCAGCGATGCTCTGGGCACTGAACTCCGCTTCGTCGACCAGCGCACCTTCGGCGGTCTGTCGCTGCACGACAACACCCCCGACGGCCTGCCCGACGTCATCGCGCACATCGCCCGCGACCCGCTCGACGAGCTCTTCGACGACGAGGCCTTCCACCGGGCGCTGCGCCGCAAACGGTCCACGATCAAGCGGGCCCTGCTCGACCAGTCACTGATCAGCGGCGTCGGCAACATCTACGCGGACGAGGCCCTGTGGCGGGCCCGCCTCCACTACGAGCGCCCGACCGCGACCTTCACGCGCCCGCGCACCCTGCTGCTCCTGGGCCATGTGCGGGACGTGATGAACGCGGCCCTCGCGGTGGGCGGCACCAGCTTCGACAGCCTGTACGTCAACGTCAACGGCGAGTCCGGCTACTTCGACCGGTCCCTCGACGCGTACGGCCGCGAGGGCCTGCCCTGCCGCCGCTGCGGCACCCCGATACGCCGGCGGCCCTGGATGAACCGGTCGAGCTACTCCTGCCCGAAGTGCCAGCGGCCGCCGCGGATCACGCCCTAGCGGAGTCGTACCGCTCGCGAGCGGCCAGTACCTCGTCCATGCTGCCCTCCACGAAGTGGATCAGGGCGAGCAGCCGCTCGGCCACTCCGCGTCCCAGCGGTGTCAGTTCGTAGTCCACGCGGGGCGGGTTGGTCGGCTGGGCCTCGCGGTGCACCAGGCCGTCGCGCTCCAGCGCGTGCAGCGTCTGGGAGAGCATCTTCTCGCTGACGCCGTCGACCCGGCGACGCAGTTCGTTGAAGCGGAGCGAGCCCTCGTACAGGGCGCCCAGCGTCAGTGCGCCCCAGCGGCCCGTGACGTGCTCCAGCGTGCCGCGCGAGGGGCAGGCCTTGGCGAACACGCTGTACGGGAGGTCGTCCAGCCCCTCCGTGAGCTCCTGGGTGGTGGTCATATACCCAGCCTACGCCAACACAGCGCTAACCGACAGGTTGCACTAACTGAAAGTTAGTGCTTTCCTTTGGTCACCGTCAGCGACCTGCCTGTTTCAGGAGTACTTACGTGACCACCCCTGTTGTTTCCATCGCCTACCACTCCGGCTACGGTCACACCGCCGTCATCGCCGAGGCCGTCCGTGCCGGTGCCGCCGAGGCCGGTGCCGAGGTGCACCTGATCAAGGTCGACGAGATCACCGAGGAGCAGTGGGCGACCCTCGACGGCTCGGACGCCATCGTGTTCGGATCGCCGACCTACATGGGCACCGCGTCCGGCGCCTTCCACGTCTTCGCGGAGGCCACCTCGAAGCGCTGGGCCACCCAGGCCTGGAAGGACAAGCTGGCCGCAGGCTTCACCAACTCGGCCTCCAAGAGCGGCGACAAGCTGCACACCCTGCAGTACTTCCAGATCCTCGCCGCGCAGCTCGGCATGCACTGGGTCAACCTGGGTCTGCTCCCGGGCTGGAACAGCAGCACCGGCTCCGAACACGACCTGAACCGTCTCGGCGTCTTCACGGGCGCTGCCGCCCAGACCAACGCCGACGAGGGCCCGGAGGCCGTCCACAAGGCCGACATCGCCACGGCCGAGCAACTGGGCCGCCGCGTGGCGCAGACGGCCAGGGTCTTCCTCAAGGGCCTGGCCGCCGCCTGAACCTCGGGCAGGAGCTCAGTAGCCGAAGTTCTGGGTCCACCACGGGCCGCCCGACCCGAACTCGACCCCGACGCCGAGCGTCTTGAAGTCGCAGTTCAGGATGTTGGCGCGGTGGCCGGGGCTGTTCATCCAGGCATCCATCACGGCCGCCGCGTCGGCCTGGCCGCGGGCTATGTTCTCCCCGCCGAGGTTGGATATCCCGGCCCTCTCGGCCCGGTCCCACGGCGTCCGGCCGTCCGGGTCGGTGTGGTCGAAGAAGCCCCGCGCGGCCATGTCCTCGCTGTAGTTCTGCGCCAGCTCGGTCAGCGCGCTGTTCGCGGCGACCGCACTGCACCCCACCTTCGCCCGCTCCTCGTTCACGAGCGCGAGCACCTGGGCCGCGGCGGCGGACTCCTCGGAGAGGGAGGCGGGCACGCTGGGCTTCACCGGCGCCTTCGTGGCCGTACGGGAGGGCGTGTTGTCCGGCTTCTCGCTGGGAGTGGTGGCGGTCGGCCTCTTCTTCTCCGGCGTCTTCTCCTGCGTCCGCTCGGGCTTCTCCGGCGTCTTCGTCGGCGCGGCCGACGACTTCGAGGCGGACGGCGACGGCGAGAGGGAGCGCTCGGCGTCCCGGCTCGTGGGCGCGCCGTACCGGCCGTCGGCGCTGCCGGTGGTGCCGCCCTGCTCGGTCGGGCCGTTCGTCGGCGTGTCCCCGGCCTGCACCTTGTCGGCGCCGCCGGTGCCGCCGCCGAGCTGGTAGTTCTCGAGGCCGGGCACCGCGCCCGTGGCGACCGCGACCGTGCCGAGGGCGACCGCCGCGGACACGCCGAGCAGCCCGGTGCGCATCGGCCGCGCGGTCTTCTTCCGGCGGCGGTGCGAGCCCGCGCGTCGGGCGCCGCCGTCGGGCGTGAAGCCGTCGTCGGCGAAGGCGGCCGTCTCGGCGGTCCGCAGGTCACGGCCGTCACCCGGCTGGGAGGCACCCGTGGCGAACAGGTAGGCCTCGCTCTCCGCGTAGGCGTCGGCGTACGCCTCGGGGTTCAGGTAGGGCGCGATGCCCATCGTCGGGCCGTCTCCCGCGGGGGAGCGCAGCGGGTCGTGGCCTGCCACGGAGCCGTCGGCCTGCGTGATCCCCGTGGCGCGGCCCGTGGCGGCGCGGCCGGCGGCGGAGCGTCGGTGGCGTCCCATGTCCTGGCCTTCCTCGTCCTGGCGGTCGACTCGTCCTCGAGATCAACACCAAACTCACTCGATCGTGTGAGTTTCATATGAGATTCGTTGGGTGGGGACGGTACCGCATGGCGCAAGTGGAGGAAGTGCCCGGAGAGAGTTCGGGCGGTTAGGTTGCAGTCATGAGTGAGGATGTGCGACTGGTCGCCTGGGTGCGTGGACGCGTCCAAGGTGTGGGTTTCCGCTGGTTCACGCGGGCCAAGGCCCTGGAGATCGGCGGCCTGAGTGGCTTTGCTCTCAATTTGGGCGACGGGCGGGTCCAGGTGGTCGCGGAGGGCGCGCGCGGGGGGTGTGAGGGACTGCTGGAGTGGCTCCAAAGTGACGACACGCCCGGGCGCGTGGACGGCGTCACCGAGATCTGGGACACACCGCGCGGCGGCTACGAGGGCTTCGCCATCCGCTGATGTCACCCCGCCGGGCGGCCCCCGGGGCCGCCCGCTGACCGGTCGCCGAGGTCGCCTCGGACAGAAACTTGCTGGTGATTGCAAGAATCACTTGCCTTGACAGGCCGCACACGCAAGGATGATCGCCACGCCCCGAGGGCCCCGCAGAAGCCGCAGCACCGCCGTTCCAGGCCGTGCGCGCCCGGGTCGCCCGCCAATGCAGGGCGTGATCGTGTTGACCGTCAAACTTTTTGGTGAGACGCTGAAAGCACCCCGCGCACCTTAGCTGTTTGGCATGGCTGAACGGCAGCACAACTCCAGGCCCTGCCAAGACTGCGGGTGCGGAATCCCTCACGACCCACACCGCATCGGTCGGTCACTCATTGTGGAGGACCATCCATCATGGCAAAGGCGCTTCTCGGTTACGTCGGCGGCTCCGACCCTCGACTCCTCGCCGAGATGCGACGGCTCCAGCAGCGCGTCCAGGATCTGGAATCCGAGCTCGTACGGATCCAGGCGGAGAACGAAGCGCTGACGGCTGCCGCTTCTCACGACAGGATCATGGAGAGCGTTGACGCACACCAGGCGGAGCCTGCGCTCACCTGATCACTGCACCGCTCCACAACAGCACCGCAGTGGTTGGGCCGCCCGTCACAACCGCTGAGTTGTCAGAAGTGCAAGGGACGCCGTCGGCGTCCCTTCTTTCTTTCCCCCGCATCCTTTCACCGTCTTAACGTCTGGTGTGCCCTGCGCGTTCAGTGGCGAAACCGTGGGTTCATGGAGTGAGACGAACCCGAGCGGTAGAGTCCGGCGGCGTGCACCTCAAGGCCCTGACCCTCCGTGGGTTCAAGTCGTTCGCCTCGGCGACCACACTCCGGTTCGAGCCGGGGATCACGTGCGTCGTCGGACCGAACGGCTCGGGCAAGTCCAACGTCGTGGACGCGCTCAGCTGGGTCATGGGCGAGCAGGGCGCCAAATCCCTGCGCGGCGGCAAGATGGAGGACGTCATCTTCGCAGGCACCACCGGCCGCCCGCCGCTGGGCCGGGCCGAGGTGTCCCTGACCATCGACAACTCCGACGGGGCCCTGCCCATCGAGTACGCCGAGGTCACCATCACGCGGATCATGTTCCGCAACGGCGGCAGCGAGTACCAGATCAACGGCGACACCTGCCGCCTCCTCGACATCCAGGAACTGCTCTCCGACTCCGGCATCGGCCGCGAGATGCACGTGATCGTCGGACAGGGCCAGCTCGACTCCGTCCTGCACGCCGACCCCATGGGGCGCCGCGCCTTCATCGAGGAGGCCGCCGGCGTCCTCAAGCACCGCAAGCGCAAGGAGAAGGCGCTGCGCAAGCTGGACGCGATGCAGGCCAACCTCGCGCGCGTGCAGGACCTCACCGACGAACTCAGACGCCAGCTCAAGCCCCTCGGCCGCCAGGCCGCCGTCGCGCGCAGGGCCGCCGTCATCCAGGCCGACCTGCGCGACGCCCGGCTGCGCCTGCTGGCCGACGACCTCGTACGGCTGCGGGAAGCCCTCAAGGCCGAGGTCGCCGACGAGGCCGCGCTGAAGGCACGCAAGGAGGCCGCCGAGCAGGAGCTGCGCAAGGCGCTCCAGCGCGAGTCCCTCCTGGAGGACGAGGTGCGGCAGCTCACGCCGCGCCTCCAGCGCGCCCAGCAGACCTGGTACGAGCTCTCCCAGCTCGCCGAGCGGGTGCGCGGCACGATCTCGCTGGCCGACGCCCGCGTGCAGAGCGCCACCTCCGCGCCCCCCGAGGAACGGCGCGGCCGCGACCCGGAGGACATGGAGCGCGAGGCGGCCCGCATCCGCGAGCAGGAGGCCGAGCTGGAAGCGGCCCTGGAGGCGGCCGAACGCGCCCTGGAGGACACCGTCGCCCACCGCGCCGAGCTGGAGCGCGAACTGGCCCAGGAGGAACGGCGCCTGAAGGACGCCGCCCGCGCCATCGCCGACCGGCGCGAGGGACTGGCCCGGCTCAGCGGCCAGGTCAACGCGGCCCGTTCCCGCGCCGCCTCCGCCCAGGCCGAGATCGAACGCCTGGCCGCCGCCCGCGACGAGGCGCAGGAACGTGCCGTCGCCGCCCAGGAGGAGTACGAAGCCCTCAAGGCGGAGGTCGACGGCCTCGACGCCGGTGACGCGGAACTCGCCGAGCAGCACGAGGCGGCGAAGCAGCAGCTCGCCGAGGCCGAGGCCGCCCTCACGGCAGCCCGCGAGGCGGTCACGGCGGCCGAACGCAATCGCGCCGCCACCCAGGCCCGCCACGAGACCCTGGCGCTCGGCCTGCGCCGCAAGGACGGCACCGGGACACTGCTCGCGGCGAAGGACCGTCTCTCCGGCCTCCTCGGCCCGGCGGCGGAACTCCTGACGGTGACCCCCGGCCACGAAGTAGCCCTGGCAGCGGCCTTCGGAGCGGCGGCGGACGCGATCGCCGTGACGACCCCGGCATCGGCAGCCGACGCGATCAGGCTCTTGCGCAAGCAGGACGGAGGCCGGGCGGCACTGCTCCTGGCGGGAACACCGGAAGCGCCCCGAAGCGGTGCGGGGAACTGCGCGACCAGCCCCGACGAACCCGCAGACGACCGCCGGCCTCTCCCGGCACCGCCTGCGCAGCACTTCGCCGCCGACCTGGTCCGCGGCCCCAGCGACCTCATGCCGGCCGTACGGCGCCTCCTGCACAACACCGTCATCGTCGGCACCCTCGAAGACGCCGAAGACCTCGTCTACGCCCACCCCTACCTCACCGCCGTCACGGCCGAAGGTGACCTCCTCGGCGCCCACTTCGCCCACGGCGGCTCCGCGGGCGTCCCCAGCCTCCTCGAAGTGCAGGCCTCCGTCGACGAGGCCGCTGCCGAGCTGGAGGAGCTGGCCGTCCGCTGCGGGGAGCTGACCGAGGCCCAGCACTCGGCCATGGCCAGGCGCAAGGAGTGTGCCGCGCTGGTCGAGGAACTGGGGGAGCGGCGCCGGGCCGCCGACCGGGAGAAGTCGGCCGTCGCCCAGCAGCTCGGCCGGCTCGCCGGGCAGGCACGGGGCGCGGCAGGGGAGGCCGAGCGGTCCACCGCCGCCGCGGCCCGGGCACAGGAGGCCCTCGACAAGGCACTCGCGGAGGTCGAGGAACTCGCCGAGCGGCTCGCCGTCGCCGAGGAGATGCCGATCGAGGAGGAGCCCGACACGTCCGTACGGGACCGGCTCGCCGCCGACGGTGCCAACGCGCGCCAGACGGAGATGGAGGCCCGCCTCCAGGTCCGTACGCACGAGGAACGGGTCAAGGGCCTGGCCGGACGGGCAGACTCCCTGGACCGGGCCGCCCGCGCGGAACGCGAGGCACGCGCGCGTGCCGAGCAGCGGCGGGCCCGCCTGCGGCATGAGGCGGCGGTCGCCGAGGCCGTCGGCTCGGGCGCCCGGCAGCTGCTCGCGCACGTCGAGGTCTCCCTGGCCCGCGCCGACGAGGAGCGCACCGCCGCGGAGGCCGCCAAAGCCCGCCGCGAACAGGAACTCGCCCGCGCCCGCACCGAGGGACGCGATCTCAAGGCCGAACTCGACAAGTTGACGGATTCGGTCCACCGCGGCGAGGTACTCGGCGCCGAGAAGCGGCTGCGGATCGAGCAGCTGGAGACCAAGGCGCTGGAGGAGCTGGGTGTCGAACCGGCGGGGCTGGTGGCGGAGTACGGACCGCATCAGCTCGTGCCGCCCTCGCCCCCCGCCGAGGGCGAGGAGCTGCCGGAGGATCCGGAGCACCCGCGCAACCAGCCGAAGCCGTTCGTCCGGGCCGAGCAGGAGAAGCGACTGAAGGCCGCCGAGCGCGCCTACCAGCAGCTCGGCAAGGTGAACCCGCTCGCCCTGGAGGAGTTCGCGGCGCTGGAGGAGCGCCACCAGTTCCTCAGCGAGCAGCTCGAGGACCTCAAGAAGACGCGGGCGGACCTCCTCCAGGTGGTGAAGGAGGTCGACGAGCGCGTCGAGCAGGTCTTCACCGAGGCATACCGGGACACGGCCCGGGAGTTCGAGGGCGTCTTCAGCCGGCTCTTCCCGGGGGGTGAGGGGCGGCTGATCCTGACCGACCCCGACAACATGCTCACCACGGGCGTGGACGTCGAGGCCCGTCCGCCGGGCAAGAAGGTCAAGCGGCTGTCCCTGCTCTCCGGCGGGGAGCGGTCGCTGACCGCCGTGGCGCTGCTCGTGTCGATCTTCAAGGCGCGGCCCAGCCCGTTCTACGTCATGGACGAGGTCGAGGCCGCCCTCGACGACACCAACCTCCAGCGGCTCATCCGGATCATGCAGGAGCTCCAGGAAGCCTCCCAGCTGATCGTGATCACCCACCAGAAGCGCACCATGGAGGTCGCCGACGCGCTCTACGGCGTCTCCATGCAGGGCGATGGTGTGTCGAAGGTCATCAGCCAGCGCCTCCGCTAGATGGATGGTGCCTACACCGGTCTCACCTGCAGCTCTCGATGGCTTCAACACTTGAACACATCATGGGCACACTTCTGCCTCAGATTCACAGCTGCCGACCTATTGACTTCGAAACTTGAAGGCATAGTCTCGGCAACGTTCCTTTTACCTTCAGGTACCTTCAGGTGGCACCTCGAAGGCTGATTCGCTCCGGCAGCGTTGCCGGTGGCCCGAGGAGTACACGTGACCAGCACAGCGCAGGCCCCCAAGTCAGGAGCCAGGGCGGCTCATCCCGAGCATCTCGGGCATGTCATCTTCATCGCGGCGGCCGCCGCGATGGGTGGTTTCCTCTTCGGCTACGACAGTTCCGTGATCAACGGCGCCGTCGAGGCCATCCGGGGCCGCTACGACATCGGTTCCGCAGCCCTCGCCCAGGTCATCGCCATCGCCCTCATCGGCTGCGCCATCGGTGCCGCGACCGCCGGCCGCATAGCCGACCGCATCGGCCGCATCCGGTGCATGCAGATCGCCGCGATCCTCTTCACGATCAGCGCCGTCGGCTCGGCCCTTCCCTTCGCGCTGTACGACCTCGCCTTCTGGCGCGTCGTCGGCGGCTTCGCCATCGGCATGGCCTCGGTCATCGGCCCGGCCTACATAGCCGAGGTCGCCCCGCCCGCCTACCGCGGCCGGCTCGGCTCCTTCCAGCAGGCCGCGATCGTCATCGGCATCGCCGTGTCACAGCTGGTCAACTGGGGTGTGCTGAACGCCGCCGACGGCGACCAGCGCGGCAAGCTGATGGGCCTGGAGGCCTGGCAGGTCATGCTCGGCGTCATGGTCATCCCGGCCATCCTCTACGGGCTGCTCTCCTTCGCCATCCCCGAGTCCCCGCGCTTCCTGATCTCCGTCGGCAAGCACGAGCGCGCCCGGGAGATCCTCGCCGAGGTCGAGGGCAAGGACATCGACCTGGACGCCCGTGTCGCCGAGATCGAGGGCGCCATGAAGAGCGAGCACAAGTCCAGCTTCAAGGACCTGCTCGGCGGCAGCTTCTTCTTCAAGCCGATCGTCTGGATCGGCATCGGCCTGTCGGTCTTCCAGCAGTTCGTCGGCATCAACGTCGCGTTCTACTACTCCTCGACACTGTGGCAGTCGGTCGGCGTCGACCCGACGGACTCGTTCTTCTACTCCTTCACCACGTCGATCATCAACATCGTCGGCACCGTCATCGCGATGATCTTCGTCGACCGCGTCGGCCGCCGGCCGCTCGCGATCATCGGCTCGATCGGCATGGTCGTCGGCCTGGCGCTGGAGGCCTGGGCGTTCTCCCACCACCTCGTCGACGGCAAGCTGCCCGCCACGCAGGGCTGGATCGCCCTGATCGCGGCGCACATCTTCGTCCTCTTCTTCGCCCTGTCCTGGGGCGTGGTCGTCTGGGTCATGCTCGGCGAGATGTTCCCCAACCGGATCCGCGCCGCCGCCCTGGGTGTGGCCGCCGCCGCGCAGTGGATCGCCAACTGGGCCATCACCGCGAGCTTCCCGTCGCTGGCCGACTGGAACCTCTCCGTGACCTACGTGATCTACACGGCGTTCGCCGCGCTCTCCATCCCGTTCGTCCTGAAGTTCGTCAAGGAGACGAAGGGCAAGGCCCTGGAGGAGATGGGCTGAGCCCGTCCCGCACACTCGGGCTCGTCCCGCACACTCGGGGAGGAGGGCCAAAGTCCCCGCTGCCCCTCTCCCCGTAACCCGCCGCCGCCCCGGTTCGGCCACTGCCCGAGCCGGGGCGGCGGTCCGCTGTCTCACCAGATCAGAACGCCGGCGCCGCTTTCCAGGGCGCGCAGGGCCGCCGCCTCGATGTTGCGCAGCCGTGACTCCAGCTGATCCCGGCGCTCCGTGATCCCGCGCGGGCGCTCGGTGGTGGCGGCGATCAGGTCGAGGTTCGCCCGCAGCAGGGCCACCTCCCGCAGGAAATCCGGTACCTCCGGGGCCTCGACCAGCAGATTGTTCTGGGCCAGGACCGGAAGGTAACGGGCGCCCAGCGAGCGCACCGTCCCCGAGCCCCACACCGTCCGGCGCCAGGACTCGAAGCCGGCCGAGTCGTCGCACCCCTCCGGGACGTCCAGGACCCGCCACTCGCCGTCCGTGTCCCGCACGAACACATCCACCGCCAAGGTCATGCGCGCAGTGCATCACCGACGGGCGGAGGTGTTCCACCGGATATCGGGAGTGTCAGCCCGCCAGCTTTGGCATCACCCGCCCCGCGAACAGCTGCAGACTCCGCCACCCCTCCTCCACCGGCATCCCGCCGGCCAGCGGATGCAGGACGTAGGAGTCCAGCCCCAGCCCCGCACACTGCTCGGGCGTGAGAATCCGGTACACGCCCTCCGCGCGCAGCTCCTCGACCGTCGCCGCCGCCGACTTCACCGCGGACCGCACGCCGCCCGACTGCCAGGAGGCGTACGTCCGCGCCTCGTGCAGGAAGTGCTCCCCGTACTCCGCCCAGGCCCGGTCCGGATCCTCCGCCACATGCAGCAGTGGTGTCTCGGCGGCGGGCATCAGCACCCAGCCCTCGGTGCCGTACTCGACGAGCCGTTCCTTGTAGTACGCCTCCAGCTCCGGCAGGTGCGCGCTGGGGAAGAAGGGCAGGCCCAGCCGGGCGGCCCGGCGGGCGGCGGCCTTGGAGGAGCCGCCGACCAGGAGCAGGGGATGCGGTTCGGTATACGGACGCGGGGTGATCCGGACCCTGCGGCCCCGATACGAGAAGGGCTCGCCCGTCCAGGCCGCGAGCAGCGTCTCCAGCAGCTCGTCCTGGAGCCGTCCGCGCCGGGCGAAGTCCACGCCGAACAGGTCGTACTCCTCGGGCCGGTACCCGATCCCGGCGACCGTCACCAGCCGGCCGCCGCTCAGCAGGTCCAGCACGGCGATCTCCTCGGCGAGCCGCAGCGGGTCGTGCAGCGGGCCGATGACCGCCGAGACGGTGACCGAGACGCGCCGGGTCGCGCCGAAGACGGCCCCCGCGAAGGAGAACGGCGAAGGCAGCCAGTTGTTGTCGGCCCCGTGGTGCTCCTCCGTCTGCACGGTGGTCACGCCCCGGTCGTCGGCGTACGAGGCCATCTCCAGGGCCGCCCGGTAACGGGCGCCGAGCTCGGCCGGGGCGGCCCCGGGGGCGACGAGGTTGAAGCGTACGACCGAGACGGGCATGGGACGTCTCCCTTCACCGGGCGGGTGTCCGGAGGACGTTAGCTGACGGAGCGTCAGACATCCAGGGGTGTGGAGATCCGGCGGCCCTTGTCCCGGGAGGGCGGTGCGCGCAGGGTGACCCGGGGCCCCATGGCCGATACTGGACGCGTTATGGACATCGTCATCCTTGCTGTAGTCATCGCCGTGGTCGTGCTCGGCGCGCTCGGCGGGCTCATCGTCGGCAGCCGGCGCAAGAAGCAGCTGCCCCCGCCCCCGCCAGCAGCGCCCGACATCACCGCCCCACCGGCCGAGCCGCACGTCGGCGACGAGGCCGAGACGCCGCGGGAGGAACCGCGGCGCACGATAGAGGAGGTGGATCTCCCGGACGGCTCGGCTCCGGTCGTCGTCGAGGAGCCGCCCGCCGAGGCTCCCGCGATCGAGATCCCGGAGCCCACCGCGGGTCGCCTGGTCCGGCTGCGGGCCCGGCTCTCCCGCTCGCAGAACGCTCTCGGTCAGGGCTTGCTGACCCTGCTGTCGCGCGAGCACCTCGACGAGGACACCTGGGAGGAGATCGAGGACACCCTGCTCACCGCCGACGTCGGCGTGCAGCCCACCCAGGAACTGGTCGAGCGCCTGCGCGAGCGTGTGAAGGTGCTCGGCACCCGCACCCCCGAGGAGCTGCGCACCCTGCTGCGCGAGGAGCTCGTCACACTGGTCGGCCGGGACATGGACCGCACCGTCAGGACCGAGCCGGAGGACCGCAAGCCGGGCATCGTGCTGGTCGTCGGCGTCAACGGCACCGGCAAGACCACCACCACCGGCAAGCTCGCGCGTGTCCTGGTGGCCGACGGCCAGAGCGTCGTGCTCGGCGCCGCCGACACCTTCCGTGCCGCCGCCGCCGACCAGCTCCAGACCTGGGGCGAGCGCGTCGGCGCCCACACCGTGCGCGGACCGGAGGGCGGCGACCCGGCTTCCGTCGCCTTCGACGCGGTCAAGGAGGGCAAGGAGATGGGCGCGAACGTCGTGCTCATCGACACGGCCGGCCGCCTGCACACCAAGACCGGCCTCATGGACGAGCTCGGCAAGGTCAAGCGGGTCGTGGAGAAGCACGCCCCGGTGGACGAGGTGCTGCTCGTGCTCGACGCCACCACCGGCCAGAACGGCCTGGTGCAGGCCCGGGTCTTCGCCGAGGTCGTCGACATCACCGGCATCGTCCTCACCAAGCTCGACGGCACGGCCAAGGGCGGCATCGTCGTCGCGGTCCAGCGCGAGCTGGGTGTCCCGGTCAAGCTGATCGGGCTCGGCGAGGGCGCGGACGACCTGGCGCCGTTCGAGCCGGAGGCGTTCGTCGACGCCCTGATCGGAGACTGAGCTGCGGACGGCATCGGAGCGTGGGCTCCTGAGATCCGTATTCGGCAGGGAAGCGCCCGCCCCCGAGATGCAGTCGGGGTCGGGCGCTTCGCTGTGCGAGGTGCCGCGCTAGGCGCGTGACCGGTGTGCCACGTACGCCAGCGTGCCCAGGACCAGGCGGGCCTCGGGTGGCCTGGACGCCGAGTCCAGGGCGGGGGAGCGCAGCCAGCGCACGGGGCCGAGGCCGCCGCGGTCGGAGGGCGGTGCCGTGATGTGCGCGCCGGGGCCGAGGCCGCGCAGGTCGAGGGCGGCCGGGTCGTCCCAGCCCATGCGGTAGAGCAGTCCGGGCAGGTCGGCGGCGGCACCGGGGGCGACGAAGAAGTGGGCACGGCCGTCCGGGGTCGCCACGACCGGGCCGACGGGCAGGCCCATGCGCTCCAGCCGGGCCAGCGCGCGGCAGCCGGCGGGTTCGGCCACCTCGATGACGTCGAACGCCCGGCCCACCGGCAGCATCACCGAGGCGCCGGGGAACTCGCCCCAGGCCTCGGTCACCTCGTCCAGCGTCGCCCCGGCGGGGATCACCGGCGCGAAGTTGAGCGGATGCGCGCCCGGCGCCGGGCAGTCACGGCGGCCGCAGGAGCAGGCCCCCGCCGCGGCCCGGGCGCCCGGCACCACGTCCCAGCCCCACAGGCCGGTGTACTCGGCCACGGCGGTGCCGTCCGACGTGCGGCCGCGGCGGCGTGAGCCGGACCGGATGTCGCGCATGCCCCGGCTGATGCCGATCGTGAAGCCCATGCCCCCTCCAACGGGTCCGGCGCACCGGTAGTTACGCAGCGGACGCGGGATGTGACTCTCTGTTCCCACCTTCCCGGCGGCGACCGGCTCACTCGGCGCCCGGATGTGCCAGGGTTGCGTGCCTGGCGACACGCGCCCCCGGGCGCATCGCTGCACCCGTTCCTGGTCGTCCTGTGTCAAGTGAATCGCGATGACGCGTACATGGGTTCATTCGTTGGGGTGGCGAATGGTGGCGTTTCCGTGTGAGCCGTGGCTGGACGGGTGATCGTAGGATTACTTTGTGTGCACGAGTCCCGGGAGCACATGCACTCGTGGGTATGCCGGAGGCAAGTCGGTATTCCGTTCGAAGGGTGACAAGGGTCGGACGGACGGCCGTACGAACCGGCATGCTGATAGGGCTTGGCGCACTCGGCGACAAGTGGTCTCAGGGATGGGGGCGTTCCAGTGAGCGGCAACGGCGGAAGCGGGACGGACGCTGCACACGCGACGCACGCTGACAAGCGCCCGAACGAGCTGCTCACCTCCTGGTTCGTGCGCAGCGGCTGGTCCAAGGGCGAGCTCGCCCGCCAGGTCAACCGCCGGGCGCGCCAGCTGGGCGCCAACCACATCTCCACGGACACCTCGCGCGTGCGCCGCTGGCTCGACGGCGAGAACCCTCGCGAACCGATCCCCAGGATCCTGTCCGAGCTGTTCTCGGAGCGCTTCGGCGTCGTCGTCTCCGTCGAGGACCTGGGGCTGCGCACCGCGCGCCAGTCACCCTCCGCGACCGGCGTCGACCTGCCCTGGACGGGCCCGCAGACCGTGGCCCTGCTCAGCGAGTTCTCGCGCAGCGATCTGATGCTGGCGCGGCGCGGCTTCCTCGGGAGCTCGCTGGTCCTGTCTGCGGGCCCGTCCCTCATCGAGCCCATGCAGCGCTGGCTCGTCCCCTCGCCCCCGGCCCCGCGGTCGGCGCCCGAGCCCTCGGCCGGCTCCTCCGGGCGGGCCCGCGGCCGGCTCTCCAAGCCGGAGCTGGACCTGCTGGAGTCCACGACCGTGATGTTCCGGCAGTGGGACGCCCAGTGCGGCGGCGGCCTGCGCCGCAAGGCGGTCGTCGGGCAGCTGCACGAGGTGACGGACCTGCTCCAGGAGCCGCAGCCCGAGGCCACCACCCGGTGCCTGTTCAAGGTCGCGGGCGAACTCGCCGAGCTGGCCGGCTGGATGTCGTACGACGTCGGGCTCCAGCCGACCGCCCAGAAGTACTTCGTCCTCGCGCTGCACGCCGCGAAGGAGGCCGGTGACCGGCCCCTCGGTTCGTACGTGCTGTCCAGCATGAGCCGGCAGATGATCCACCTCGGTCGGCCCGACGACGCGCTGGAGCTGATCCACCTCGCGCAGTACGGCAGCCGGGACTGCGCGAGCCCGCGCACCCAGTCGATGCTGTATGCGATGGAGGCCCGCGCCTACGCCAACATGGGGCAGCCCGGCAAGTGCAAGCGGGCGGTCCGGATGGCCGAGGACACCTTCGCCGAGGCCGACGAGTGGGACGAGCCCGACCCCGACTGGATCCGCTTCTTCTCCGAGGCCGAGCTGTACGGCGAGAACTCCCACTCGTTCCGCGACCTGGCCTATGTCGCCGGCCGCAGCCCGACGTACGCCTCGCTGGCCGAACCCCTGATGCAGCGGGCCGTCGAGCTCTTCGCCGAGGACGGCGAGCACCAGCGGTCGTATGCGCTGAACCTGATCGGGATGGCCACGGTGAACCTCCTCCAGCGCGAGCCCGAGCAGTGCACGGTCTTCGCCTCGCAGGCCATGCAGGTCGCCAAGAAGGTCCGCTCCGAGCGGGTCAACACTCGTATCCGAAAGACGGTCGACTCGGCCGCACGCGACTTCGGTGACCTCGGCGAGGTCGTCGACCTCACCGAGCGGCTCGCCGCCGAGCTGCCCGAGACGGCCGAGGCGGTCTGAGCCACCACCCGGTGAGACCTGCCCGCCCCACCTGGACCCCGGCCGCGGCCGGCCCTCCCGAACTGTCCGACTCGGCTCCCCCGTGCCAGGTCATCGGAAGGCCGACCGCGGCCGGACCCGCTTCCGCGCGGAAGATTGCGTCACGATAACGATCGACGCGCCCACAATCCGGCAGTTCATCGAGGCGTAACACACAGAGCGCCTTCGTCACGGCGGCGAAACAACGAGGGGCTTCCACCGAAACCGCGCTGCGCCAATCTCGTGGCGCATAACCGGCCCACCCCTCATTCCGCTCGAGGCTTCGCCCGCACGGGGCCGTACCAACGACGAGGAGACGCCGATGGCACCAGCCATCACCCTTGCCGCAGAAGCACCCAAGCTGTCTGCCGCCAACACAGGGTTCATGCTCATCTGTTCCGCCCTGGTGATGCTCATGACCCCGGGCCTGGCCTTCTTCTACGGAGGCATGGTCCGCGTCAAGAGCACCCTGAACATGCTGATGATGAGCTTCATCAGCCTCGGGATCGTCACCATCCTGTGGGTGCTGTACGGCTTCTCCATGGCGTTCGGCACCGACTCCGGCAGCCTCATCGGCTGGAACTCCGACTGGGTCGGCCTCGGCAACATCGGCCTGACCGAGCTGTGGCCCGGCTACACCATCCCGGTGTTCGTGTTCCTGGTCTTCCAGCTGATGTTCGCGATCATCACGCCCGCCCTGATCAGCGGTGCCCTCGCCGACCGCGTGAAGTTCAGCGCCTGGGCGCTGTTCGTCGCCCTGTGGGCCACGGTCGTCTACTTCCCGGTCGCGCACTGGGTCTGGGGCACCGGCGGCTGGGCCTTCGAACTCGGTGTGATCGACTTCGCCGGTGGTACGGCGGTCCACATCAACGCCGGTGCCGCCGCCCTCGGCGTGATCCTGGTCATCGGCAAGCGCGTCGGCTTCAAGAGGGACCCGATGCGCCCGCACAGCCTGCCGCTGGTCATGCTCGGCGCGGGGCTCCTGTGGTTCGGCTGGTTCGGCTTCAACGCCGGCTCCTGGCTCGGCAACGACGACGGCGTCGGCGCGCTGATGTTCGTCAACACGCAGGTCGCCACCGCCGCCGCCATGCTGGCCTGGCTCGCCTACGAGAAGATCCGCCACGGCGCGTTCACCACGCTGGGCGCCGCCTCCGGCGCGGTCGCCGGTCTGGTCGCCATCACCCCGGCCGGTGGCGCGGTCACCCCGCTCGGCGCGATCGCCGTCGGCGTCATCGCCGGTGTGCTGTGCGCCATGGCCGTCGGCCTGAAGTACAAGTTCGGCTACGACGACTCCCTGGACGTCGTCGGTGTCCACCTGGTCGGCGGTGTCGTCGGCTCCCTGCTGATCGGCTTCTTCGCCAGCGGCAAGGGCCAGTCCGAGGTCGAGGGCCTCCTCTACGGTGGCGGCCTGACCCAGTTCTGGAAGCAGTGCGCCGGTGTCTTCGCGGTGCTCGCCTACTCGCTGATCGTCTCCGCGCTCCTCGCCTTCATCCTCGACAAGACCATGGGTATGCGGGTCACCGAGGACGACGAGATCGCCGGCATCGACCAGGCCGAGCACGCCGAGACCGCATACGACTTCAGCGGCGCCGGTGGCGGTGCCGCCAAGACCGCCGCCGTCGCGGCCGGCGTGGCCGGCGCCGAGAGCAAGAAGGTGGACGCATGAAGCTCATCACCGCCGTCGTGAAGCCGCACCGGCTCGACGAGATCAAGGAGGCCCTCCAGGCCTTCGGCGTACACGGCCTGACGGTCACCGAGGCCAGCGGCTACGGTCGTCAGCGGGGCCACACCGAGGTCTACCGCGGTGCCGAGTACACCGTCGACCTGGTCCCCAAGATCCGCATCGAGGTCCTGGTCGAGGACGACGACGCCGAGCAGCTGATCGACGTCGTGGTCAAGGCGGCCCGCACCGGCAAGATCGGTGACGGCAAGGTCTGGTCCATCCCGGTCGACACGGCCGTACGCGTGCGGACCGGCGAGCGCGGTCCGGACGCCCTCTGAGGCAGGAACAACAGAACAGGAGTCGCTGGGTGACGGGTACGGACGTGCAGAAGGAAGCAGAAGACTCGGGACCCAGCGGCTACGCGGCGGCCCGGCTGCGTCTCCTCACCGAGGAGGCGCGGTCCGGGCCGCCGCGCCGTGCGGCCCTGGCCGACCTGACGGACGACTGGCTCACCGGCCTGTTCGCCGCGGGCGCGGAAGGGCTGCGCGGGGCCTCCCTGGTCGCCGTCGGCGGCTACGGCCGCGGCGAGTTGTCTCCCCGCAGCGACCTGGACCTGCTCCTGCTGCACGACGGCAGCGACCCCAAGGCCGTCGCCGCCCTCGCCGACCGGCTCTGGTACCCCGTCTGGGACCTGGGCCTGGCCCTCGACCACTCCGTCCGGACGCCCGCCGAGGCCCGCAAGACGGCCGGCGAGGACCTCAAGGTGCAGCTCGGACTGCTGGACGCCCGGCACATCGCCGGTGACCTCGGCCTCACCGCGGGACTGCGTACCGCCGTACTGGCCGACTGGCGCAACCAGGCGCCCAAACGCCTCCCCGAACTCCAGGAACTGTGCGCCGAACGCGCCGAGCGCCAGGGCGAGTTGCAGTACCTCCTGGAACCCGACCTGAAGGAGGCCCGCGGCGGGCTGCGCGACGCCACCGCCCTGCGCGCCGTCGCCGCCTCCTGGCTCGCGGACGCCCCGCGCGAGGGCCTCGCCGACGCCCGGCGCCGGCTCCTCGACGTGCGGGACGCACTGCACCTGGCCACCGGGCGGGCGACCGACCGGCTCGCCCTCCAGGAGCAGGACCAGGTGGCCGCCGAACTGGGACTGCTCGACGCGGACACGCTGCTGCGGCAGGTGTACGAGGCGGCGCGGCTCGTCTCGTACGCCAGTGATGTCACCTGGCGCGAGGTGGGGCGTGTGCTGCGGTCGCGCGCCGTGCGGCCCCGGCTGCGCGCCATGCTGGGCGGCGGGAAACCGACCGCCGAGCGTTCTCCGCTGGCCGAAGGCGTGGTGGAGCAGGACGGCGAGGTGGTGCTCGCCCGTGCCGCACGCCCCGAGCGCGACCCCGTTCTGCCGCTGCGCGCCGCGGCCGCCGCCGCGCAGGCCGGACTCCCGATCTCCCTGCACGCCGTACGGCGCCTGGCGGCCACCGTGCGCCCGCTGCCCACGCCCTGGCCCGCAGAGGCACGCGAACAGCTCGTCACCCTGCTCGGCTCCGGCCGCCCGACCATCGAGGTCTGGGAGGCGCTGGAGGCCGAGGGGCTGATCACGCAGCTGCTGCCCGACTGGGAGCGGGTGCGCTGCCGTCCCCAGCGCAACGCCGTGCACATCTGGACCGTCGACCGGCATCTCATCGAGACCGCCGTGCGCGCCTCCGAGTTCACCCGCCGCGTCAGCCGCCCCGACCTGCTGCTGGTCGCCGCGCTGCTGCACGACATCGGCAAGGGCTGGCCCGGCGACCACTCGGTGGCCGGCGAGATCATCGCCAAGGACGTGGCCGCCCGCATCGGCTTCGACCGCCACGACGTGTCCGTCGTCGCCACCCTGGTCCGGCACCATCTGCTGCTCGTCGAGACGGCCACCCGGCGCGACCTGGAGGACCCGGCCACCGTGCGCGCGGTCGCCGAGGCCGTCGGCTCCCAGGGCACCCTGGAACTGCTGCACGCGCTCACCGAGGCCGACGCCCTGGCCACCGGCCCGGCCGCCTGGTCGTCCTGGCGCGCTTCGCTCGTCGCCGACCTGGTCGAGCGGGTCTCGGCGGTGCTCGCCGGGGACGTCCCGGCCGACCCCGAGGACGCGGCGCCGACCGCCGAGCAGGAGCGGCTCGCCATCGAGGCGGTCGCGACGGGCAGCCCGGTCCTCTCCCTGCGGGCGCAGACCGAGCCGCCCGCCGGGCAGGAGCCCTCCGGCGACCCCGAGCCGCTCGGCGTGGAACTGCTCATCGCCGTGCCCGATCAGCCGGGTGTGCTGCCCGCGGTGGCCGGTGTCCTCGCCATGCACCGGCTGACCGTACGAACGGCGGAGCTGCGGTCCCTGACCCTCCCGGACGGTGTCGACGGCACCGTTCTGTTGCTGGACTGGCGGGTCGCCGCCGAGTACGGCTCCCTGCCGCAGGCCGCCCGCCTCCGCGCCGACCTGGTACGGGCGCTGGACGGCTCCCTGGACATCGCCGGCCGCCTCGCCGAACGGGACGCGGCCTATCCGCGCCGCCGGGGCGTGGTGGCCCCGCCGCCCCGGGTGTCGGTCCACCCGGCCGCCTCCCGGCTGGCCACCGTCATCGAGGTCCGCTCCCAGGACGCCCCGGGCCTGTTGTTCCGCATCGGCCGCGCCCTGGAGGACGCGAGCGTCCTGGTGCGCAGCGCGCACGTCTCGACGCTCGGTGCCAACGCCGTCGACGCCTTCTACGTGACCGGCCCGGAGGGGGCGCCGCTGCCCGGCGACGAGGCCGAGTCGGTGGCGCGGAAGCTGGAGGAGACACTGCGTGGGTGAGGGCGACCCGGCGACTTGTCACGCCGGGATACCCTGGAGGGCGATTCCCCAGTCTGTCTCCGACCCCGAGGACCGCGAGCGCCGTGTTCGATACTCTTTCCGATCGCCTCTCAGCGACCTTCAAGAACCTGCGCGGCAAGGGACGGCTCTCCGAGGCGGACATCGACGCCACGGCGCGCGAGATCCGGATCGCGCTCCTCGAGGCGGATGTGGCGTTGCCGGTCGTCCGCACGTTCATCAAGAACGTCAAGGAGCGCGCGCTCGGCGCCGAGGTCAGCAGGGCGCTGAACCCGGCCCAGCAGGTTCTCAAGATCGTCAACGACGAACTGGTCACCATCCTCGGCGGCGAGACCCGGCGCCTGCGCTTCGCCAAGCAGCCGCCCACGGTGATCATGCTGGCCGGTCTGCAGGGTGCCGGTAAGACCACCCTCGCGGGCAAGCTCGGCCACTGGCTGAAGGAGCAGGGCCACTCGCCGCTGCTGGTCGCCTGTGACCTCCAGCGCCCGAACGCCGTGAACCAGCTCAGCGTCGTCGCCGAGCGCGCCGGTGTCGCGGTCTACGCACCCGAGCCGGGCAACGGCGTCGGCGACCCGGTCAAGGTCGCCAAGGACTCCATCGAGCACGCCAAGTCCAAGGTCCACGACATCGTCATCGTGGACACCGCCGGCCGCCTGGGCATCGACCAGGAGATGATGCAGCAGGCCGCGGACATCCGGGACGCGGTCAGCCCCGACGAGATCCTGTTCGTCGTCGACGCGATGATCGGTCAGGACGCGGTCAACACCGCCGAGGCCTTCCGTGACGGCGTCGGCTTCGACGGCGTGGTGCTCTCCAAGCTCGACGGTGACGCCCGCGGTGGCGCGGCCCTGTCGATCCGGCAGATCACCGGCAAGCCGATCATGTTCGCGTCGAACGGCGAGAAGCTCGACGACTTCGACGCCTTCCACCCGGACCGGATGGCCTCCCGCATCCTCGACATGGGTGACCTGCTCACCCTGATCGAGCAGGCGGAGAAGACCTTCGACCAGGCCGAAGCCCAGAAGATGGCCGAGAAGCTGGCCTCCAAGAAGGGCCAGGACTTCACCCTCGACGACTTCCTGGCCCAGATGGAGCAGGTCAGGAAGATGGGCTCCATCTCCAAGCTGCTCGGCATGCTCCCGGGCATGGGCCAGATGAAGGACCAGATCAACAACCTCGACGAGCGGGACGTCGACCGCACGGCCGCGATCATCAAGTCGATGACCCCGGGCGAGCGCCAGGACCCGATGATCATCAACGGCTCGCGCCGCGCCCGTATCGCGCGGGGTTCCGGTGTCGAGGTCAGCGCGGTGAAGAACCTGGTCGAGCGGTTCTTCGAGGCCCGCAAGATGATGTCCCGCATGGCCCAGGGCGGCGGCATGCCCGGGATGCCCGGCATGCCGGGCATGGGCGGCGGCCCCGGCCGGGCGAAGAAGAAGCAGAAGCAGGCCAAGGGCAAGCAGCGCTCCGGCAACCCGATGAAGCGCAAGCAGCAGGAGCAGGAGGAAGCCGCCCGCCGCGCGGCCGCCGCCGAGGGCGGCAACGCCTTCGGGCTGCCGCAGCAGGGCGCCAAGGACTTCGAACTCCCCGACGAGTTCAAGAAGTTCATGGGCTGAGGGCCCGTTCCCGAACAGCGCTGAGGGCGCCCCCTTCCGAAGGGGGCGCCCTCAGCGGTTCGGCTGCGGTTCGCCCGTCGGGTGGTTGTTCGGAACTTCCAGCAGACCGTGGTGCGTCAGGGCGTCCGGGCGATCAGGTACCGGAACACGTTCGGCATCCACACCGTCCCGTCCTGCCGCTGGTGCGGATGCAGGGCCTCGGTCAGCTCCTTGTCCACCTGCACCTGGTCCGTCGCCGTGATCGCCGCGTCGAACAGCCCCGTCGACTTGAGCCCGCGTACCGCGCTGTCCACATCGGCGTACCCGAAGGGGCACGCCACTCGCCCGGACCCGTCCGGCTTGAGACCCGCCCGCTGGGCGACCTCCTCCAGGTCGTCGCGGAGGGCGGGACGCCAGCTGCCCGTGCTGCGCAGCGGTTCCGCCAGCTTGGTCGCGACCCGCAGCACGGACGTCGTGGCGCACCGCTCCGGCGGACCCCAGCCGACCAGCACCACGGCCGCTCCGCGCCCCGCCAGCGGTGTCGCCTCCGCGAGCAGCCCGCCCAGCCCCTCCGAGTCGCCCGCGAGGCACCCGATCGGCTCGAAGGCGGTCACCAGGGTGTACGCCGGAGCGCCCGGCTCCTTTGTGTCCCTGGGCGAGCCGTCGACCAGCCGGGTGTCCGCCCGCGCGCGCGTGGCCCCGGCCCCGGGCAGCAGCCGCTCCCGTGCGAGGGTCACTCTTTCGGGGGAAGCGTCGACACCGGTGACCGCCGCTCCCCGGGCGGTGGCCATCAGCAGGGCGAGTCCGGAACCGCAGCCGAGGCCGAGCAGCCGCGTCGCGGGACCCACGTCCAGTCGCTCGTAGACGGCCTCGTAGAGCGGTACGAGCATCCGCTCCTGGATCTCGGACCAGTCACGCGCGCGTGCACGCAGGTCCACGCGGGGTGCGGCCCCCGCGTGAGGCAGGTGCTGCCGCACGAGCGTAGGTGTCATAAGTAAGCGCCCCAATCCGCCGAGAGTTGCCTCTTGCCCGATTCCATGGCCCCCGTGACAGTGCGCTCGCACTACCCCCGTATGCCAGGAAACTCCCCCCTCGACCTGTCGTCCAGTGGAATGCGGCACGGCATATGAGTTGTCATGTGCCTATGGCGAGATTTCACATTCCGGCAACGCCGGCCCGTACCATCTCGCCATGACCAAGGCACCCGTTCTCACCCCCCGGGCGGACGATTTCCCGCGCTGGTACCAGGACTTGATCACCAAGGCGGAGCTCGCCGACAACGGTCCGGTGCGCGGCACCATGGTCATCCGACCGTACGGATACGGGCTGTGGGAGCGGATGCAGGCCGAGATGGACGCCCGCATCAAGGAGACGGGCACCCAGAACGCGTACTTCCCCCTGTTGATCCCCCAGTCGTACCTGACCAGGGAGGCGGACCACGTCGAGGGCTTCGCGCCCGAGCTGGCCGTGGTCACCCACGGCGGCGGCAAGGAACTCGAAGAGCCCGCCGTGGTGCGGCCCACCTCCGAGATGATCGTCAACGCCTCCTTCTCGAAGTGGGTGCAGAGCTACCGCGATCTGCCGCTGCTCATCAACCAGTGGGCGAACGTGGTGCGCTGGGAGCTGCGGCCCCGCCTCTTCCTGCGCACCACCGAGTTCCTCTGGCAGGAGGGCCACACCGCGCACGCCACGTACGAGGAGGCGCGCGATTTCGCCGCGCGCATTCACCGGCAGGTCTACGAGGACTTCATGGTGAACGTCCTCGCGATGGACGTCGTCCCCGGCCGCAAGACCGTCAAGGAGCGGTTCGCCGGCGCCGTCAACACCCTCACGCTCGAAGGCATGATGGGCGACGGCAAGGCCCTGCAGATGGCCACCAGCCATGAGCTGGGCCAGAACTTCGCCAAGGCCTTCAACACGCAGTACCTCTCGAAGGACGGCCGGCAGGAACTGGTCTGGCAGACCTCCTGGGGATCGACCACCCGCATGATCGGCGCCCTGGTGATGATGCACGGCGACGACAGCGGCCTGCGCGTCCCGCCGCGGCTGGCGCAGATCCAGGCCGTGGTGCTCGCGATCAAGGGCGACGAGGCGGTTCTGGCCAAGGTCCGCGAACTCGGCGACCGGCTGAAGGCGGCCGGGGTCCGTGTCCACGTCGACGACCGCACCGACACCCCCTTCGGCCGCCGCGCCGTCGACTGGGAGCTCAAGGGCGTGCCGGTCCGGATCGAGGTCGGCCCGCGCGACTTGCAGAACGGCACCGCGATGCTGGCGCGCCGCATCCCTGGGTCCGGCACTGGGGGAGGCAAGGAGCCGGTCTCCCTCGACGCCCTGGTGTCCCTGTTGCCGAAGATCCTCGAAGAGGACCAGGCACTGCTGCTGAGGCAGTCCCGGGAGCGCCGCGAGTCCCGTACCACCGAGGTCTCGACGATCGACGAGGCCGTCGAGGCCGTGGGCGCCGGCGGCTGGGCGCGCATCCCCTGGGCGGTGCTCGGCGAGGAGGGCGAAGCCAAGCTGGCCGATCACGCGGTGACCGTACGGTGTCTGGTCGCCGAGGACGGGTCGGTGCCGGACGCCGACGACGCACCCGGTAACGTCGCGGTCGTCGCACGCGCTTACTGAGCCGCGGCGCGCGCTCACCGAGTGGGACGCGAGGCGGCCGAAACGCCTCTTGCGTATGCGCGGACCTCTGTGTCCCCGGCGCGCGGACATCATCTACGCGCCGGGGCGTACGCGGGACTACGCACCACCTTGTGGTGAGCTGTGAGGCTTCTCCACAGATCCGCGCACCCGCCCTCGTCGGGACGCATCAGAGGCAACTGACGGGTACGTGCAAATTATTTGGGATGCCCCGGAATCGGAACACCGGGGCACCCCGGCTCGTTGTCATTACGTGAGCACGACACAGACACCACCTGTTCTCGCCGCAGAGCTGGCACAGGCGTGGGCCGATATTCAGCGGTACCACCCCGAGCTGCCCGACCTTGCCGCGCCAGAGTCCCTGATCGGGGAGTCGTCGTCCGCGTGCGGTCACGAGCTCTCCTTCGAGCGACTGCTCCATGAGGCAGTCCATGGCATCGCCGCCGCCCGCGGCGTCCGCGACACCTCCCGTGCCGGCCGCTACCACAACCGCAGATTCCTCGCGATCGCCGAGGAGCTGGGCTTGGACCACCCCGAGGAACCGCACCCCAGCAGCGGCTTCTCCCTGGTCACGCTCACCCCCGAGGCGAAGCGACGCTACCGGCCGACGATGGAGCGCCTCCAGCGCGCCCTCAAGGCCCACACGGCCGCCACCTCCTCCGACACCTCCCGCACCTTCCGGGGCCCGGCCGCCCGCCACGGCTCCTCCGGCGGCGGCGTCCGCGTCAAGGCGGTCTGCGACTGCGGCCGCAACGTACGCGTCGTGCCGTCGGTCCTCGCTCAGGCGCCCATCGTCTGCGGCGGCTGCGGCAAGCCGTTCCGGATCCCGGACATCGTGGGGGCGCAAGCGGTGGCCGGCTGACGTCCGCAACCGGCATCTCGTGGCTGCCGGTAGGGACAAGCACCCGCCACTGCCGGGCAGGGCACCCGACGTACTTCACCTCCACGCCGGGCGCCCCGCCGCATGCCCGCACAGCAGGGCGAGCCCCTCGGTCAAAGCCGCCCGGCAGGGTGTGGCAGAATGGCTAGCTGTACTCGACAGCCGCACAGGACCCCTCTCTCCTCCGGCTGACGCGTCCATCGGGCACTCGGGTACCGCAACCCCACGCGGCCATCTCGCCGTGCCCAACCACGTCAAATCCAGGAGAACCCACTCCCGTGGCAGTCAAGATCAAGCTGAAGCGTCTGGGCAAGATCCGTTCGCCTCACTACCGCATCGTCGTCGCCGACTCCCGTACCCGTCGTGACGGTCGTGCGATCGAGGAGATCGGCAAGTACCACCCGACGTACAACCCGTCGGTGATCGAGGTCGACGCCGAGCGTGTGGCGTACTGGCTCGGTGTCGGCGCCCAGCCGACCGAGCCCGTGATGGCCATCCTCAAGAAGACCGGCGACTGGCAGAAGTTCAAGGGCGAGCCCGCCCCGGCTCCGCTGCTGACGCAGCCCGAGAAGGCCGCGCGTCCGTCGTTCGAGGCTCTCGGCGGCGACGACGAGGGCAAGGGTGAGGCGATCACCCAGAAGAAGAAGGCTGAGAAGAAGGACGAGGCTGCTGCCGAGTCCGCTTCGACCGAGGCCTGAGCATGCTCGAGGAGGCTCTCGAGCACCTCGTGAAGGGCATCGTCGACAACCCTGACGATGTGCAGGTCGCCTCGCGCGACCTGCGCCGCGGGCGAGTGCTCGAGGTCCGGGTCCACCCGGACGACCTCGGCAAGGTGATCGGCCGCAACGGCCGCACCGCGCGCGCCCTGCGTACCGTCGTGGGCGCCATCGGCGGTCGCGGTGTCCGCGTCGACCTCGTCGACGTGGACCACGTCCGCTGACGCTTATCGCAAACCGGCTCGGGCCGGGGAGGGCCTGAGGGCCGTCCCCGGCCCGCAGTCGTATGACAGGAGAATGGACACGTGCAGCTGGTAGTCGCACGGATCGGCCGTGCCCATGGCATCAAGGGCGAGGTCACCGTCGAGGTACGGACCGACGAGCCGGAACTGAGGCTCGCGCCCGGCGCCGTGCTCGCCACCGATCCCGCCTCCGCGGGACCGCTCACCATCGAGACGGGCCGCGTCCACAGCGGCCGTCTCCTGCTGCGCTTCGAGGGCGTCAGCGACCGCACCGGCGCCGAGGCCCTGCGCAACACCCTCCTGATCGCCGAGATCGACCCGGAGGAACTCCCCGAGGGCGAGGACGAGTACTACGACCACCAGCTCATCGACCTCGACGTGGTCACCGCGGACGGCACGGAGGTCGGGCGGATCACGGAGATCTCGCACCTGCCCACCCAGGACCTGTTCATCGTGGAGCGGGCGGACGGCAGCGAGGTGATGATCCCCTTCGTCGAGGAGATCGTCAGCGAGATCGACCTGGAGGAGCAGAAGGCGGTCATCACCCCGCCGCCGGGCCTGATCGACGACCGCGCCGAGATCGCCTCCAGCCGGGACGAGTCGTGATGCGCCTCGACGTCGTCACGATCTTCCCCGAGTACCTGGAACCGCTGAACGTCTCCCTCGTCGGCAAGGCACGCGCGCGTGGACAGCTCAACGTGCACGTCCACGACCTGCGCTCGTGGACCTACGACCGCCACAACACCGTCGACGACACGCCCTACGGCGGCGGCCCGGGCATGGTCATGAAGACCGAGCCCTGGGGAGAGGCACTGGACTCCGTCCTGGCCGACGGCTACGAGACCGGCTCCCACGAGCCGGCCCTCATCGTGCCCACGCCCAGCGGCCGCCCCTTCACCCAGGAGCTCGCCGTCCACCTCTCCGAGCGCCCCTGGCTGATCTTCACGCCGGCCCGCTACGAGGGCATCGACCGGCGCGTCGTCGACGAGTACGCGACGCGGATGCCGGTGTACGAGGTGTCCATCGGCGACTACGTCCTGGCCGGTGGCGAGGCAGCCGTCCTCGTTGTCACGGAGGCCGTGGCGCGGCTGCTGCCCGGCGTCCTGGGCAACGCCGAGTCCCACCGGGACGACTCCTTCGCACCCGGCGCCATGGCGAGCCTGCTGGAGGGTCCCGTCTACACCAAGCCGCCCGAGTGGCGCGGCCGGGACATCCCCGACGTGCTGCTCAGCGGCCACCACGGGAAGATCGCCCGGTGGCGGCGGGACGAGGCCCTGAAGCGCACGACGGCCCACCGGCCCGACCTCATCGAGCACTGCGACCCCAAGGCCTTCGACAAGAAGGACCGCGAGATGCTGTCCATCCTGGGCTGGGAACCCGACCCGGCGGGGGAGCCGTACGGCCGATTTTGGCGCAGGACCGACGGCGTGGAAGAATAGCCAGCTGTTGTGCGTCCGTCCGGCGTGCGCCCCTGCCACAGGGGGAGACGACGCCCGCTCCGATCCGCACAGCCCTGAATCCGAAACACCTAGTTTCCGTTGATGACCTGTGGCATCAGCGAGGAAAGCAGACGAAATGTCTCACCTGCTCGACACCGTCGACTCCGCGTCGCTGCGCAGCGACGTCCCCGCCTTCCGTCCGGGCGACACGGTCAACGTGCACGTCCGCGTCATCGAGGGCAACCGCTCCCGTGTGCAGCAGTTCAAGGGTGTGGTGATCCGCCGCCAGGGTTCCGGCGTGCGCGAGAGCTTCACGGTCCGCAAGGTCTCCTTCTCCGTCGGCGTCGAGCGCACCTTCCCGGTGCACACCCCGATCGTGGAGAAGATCGAGCTCGTCACCAAGGGTGACGTCCGCCGCGCCAAGCTGTACTACCTGCGCGAGCTGCGCGGCAAGGCCGCGAAGATCAAGGAGAAGCGCGAGAACTGAGCGCTTTCCGGAGTTCTCATCGGGGCCGGATAGCATCTGGCTCCGATGGACACCGAAGCACAGCCGACGGAGCGCGATCGCTCCTCCCGCCCTTCCGGCTCCGAGGACACCTCGGATCCCGGAGGGCCGGAGGAACGGTCGCGTTTCGCGTTGTCGCGTGTCACCGAGTGGGTCCCGGGCGGCCGGATCACTCTGACGCTGCTGGCCTGCCTGCTCTTCCTGCTGCTGCTCAGCACGTTCGTGCTGCGGCCCTTCCAGATCCCCAGCGGATCCATGGAGCAGGGATTGAGGATCGGGGACCGGGTTCTCGTAAATAAGTTGGCGTACCGTTTCGGTGCCGAGCCGCAGCGGGGAGACATCGTCGTGTTCGACGGGACCGGGTACTTCGGGCACGCGGACTACATCAAACGCGTTGTCGGCGTGGGGGGAGACCACGTCGTCTGCTGTGACGAGGAGGGGAGGATCCAGGTGAACGGCCGGCCGGTCGACGAGGCGGGCTTCCTGTACCCCGGCGACAGCCCCTCCACGGTGCCCTTCGACGTCGCCGTGCCCGCCGGCACCCTCTTCGTCCTCGGCGACCACCGCGGCGACTCCAGCGACTCCCGCGACCACCTCGGCTCGCCGGGCGGCGGCATGGTCCCGGTCGACGAGGTGATCGGCCGCGCCGACTGGATCGTCTGGCCCTTCGGCCACGCCACCCGGCTGCATCGCCCCGACGCCTACACGCGCGTGCCCGCCCCCGCCGCCGGAAGGGCGGGCGCCCATGGGTAACCGCGGCAAACCGCGCGGCGTCCCCGCCAGCCCCGCGGACAACCTGCTGCCCACCGGCGCCCGGCGCACCGCCAGCCCGTCCGGCGGCCGTACGCGCGCCGAGCGGCGCAAGCTCCAGAAGAAGGTCAAGCGGCGCCGCAGGCGCGGTGCCGTCAAGGAGATACCCCTCCTCGTCGGCGTCGCCGTGCTCATCGCGCTCGTGCTGAAGACGTTCCTCGTCCAGGCCTTCGTCATCCCGTCCGGCTCCATGGAGCAGACGATCCAGATCGGCGACCGCGTCCTGGTCGACAAGCTCACCCCGTGGTTCGGCTCCAAGCCGCAGCGCGGGGACGTCGTCGTGTTCAAGGACCCCGGCGGCTGGCTGAAGGACGAGCAGACCACGCTTCCGAAGGACGATCCCATCGTCATCAAGCAGGTCAAGGAAGGGCTCACCTTCATCGGCCTGCTGCCGTCCGACGACGAGAAGGACCTCATCAAGCGGGTCGTCGGCGTCGGCGGAGACCGCGTCACGTGCTGCGACAGCCAAGGACGCGTGACCGTCAACGGCATCCCGCTGAACGAGGACTACCTGTACCCCGGCAACGCCCCGTCCGACACACCGTTCGACATCACGGTCCCCCCGGGCCGGCTGTGGGTGATGGGCGACCACCGGAACAACTCCGCGGACTCCCGCGCCCACCAGGACACCGACTACGGCGGCACGGTCTCCGAGGAGGAGGTCGTGGGCCGCGCCATGGTCATCGCCTGGCCCTTCGGGCACTGGAGCACCCTGGAGGAACCGAACACGTACGCCTCCGTGTCCGACTCGGCCACCGGGTCGACCGCTGCTCCCGAACTGTCGCATAGGGTTGCCTCCTACGATTCGAACGGAACGATCCAGCTCCCGACCCCTGCGGAACTCCCGCTCGTTATGGGAGTGGTGGGCCTGCGTCGTGTATGGGGCAGGCGGCGGCACAGAGTGAGGAGTTGGCGTGGGGGATGTGGCGGTTGGCGCACGGTCGGGACACGATGGCGAGGAGCACCGCGGACGTCCCGCGGGATCCGCCGTCCCGGCCGCGGACAGCGCCGTGACCCCCGGGAGTGACTCCGGGGCAGCCGAGGATGACAGGGTGACAGGCGAGTACAGCACAGCCGAGGGCGAGGGACCGGGCGGCACGGCCCGGACGCCGAAGAAACCGCGCTCCTTCTGGAAGGAGCTGCCCATCCTGATCGGCATCGCGCTGGTGCTCGCGCTGCTGATCAAGACCTTCCTGCTCCAGGCGTTCTCCATCCCCTCCGACTCGATGCAGAACACCCTCCAGCAGGGTGACCGGGTCCTGGTCGACAAGCTGACCCCCTGGTTCGGCTCCGAGCCCGAGCGTGGCGAGGTCGTCGTCTTCCACGACCCCGACAACTGGCTGGCGGGCGAGCCGGTGGCGGATCCGAACGCCTTGCAGACGTTCCTCAGCTGGATCGGCCTCATGCCGTCCGCGGAGGAGAAGGACCTCATCAAGCGGGTCGTCGGCGTCGGCGGCGACACGGTCGAGTGCAAGGGCTCGGGCCCGCTGACGGTCAACGGCAAGGCGCTGGACGAGCGGTCGTACGTCTACCCCGGCAACACGCCGTGCAGCGTCGACGACCAGGGCGGTCAGTTCAAGGTAAAGGTTCCCGAGGGCTACATCTGGGTCATGGGCGACCACCGGCAGAACTCCCGGGACTCCCGCTACAACCAGTCGGACGAGCACAAGGGCATGGTCCCGGTGAAGGATGTCGTCGGCCGGGCCATCGTCGTCGCCTGGCCGATCAACCGCTGGGACAACCTGCCGGTGCCGGACACCTTCGACCAGGCCGGTCTGAACGCCCAGTCGGCCGCGGCCGGGCCGGCGGTGGCGCCGCAGGGGCTGGCGCTGCTGGGTGTGGTGCCGGTGGTGCTGTGGCGCCGCAGGAAGCAGTGATCCCGGCGGTGGGCTGACCCCGGTCGGTACCCCCGGGTAGGGTGCGGACCCATGGGTGGCGACAGCATGACGCACACGGCCCCGCGCAGCGGTGGCACAGGCTCGGGCCCGGTGGGCAGCCGGACCGGACAGCGGTTGTCCGGGCTGGCCGTCGCACTGGGCCTTGTGCTGTTCCTGGGGGGTTTCGCCTGGGGAGCGGTGGTCTACCTGCCGTACACCGTGCCCACCAGTTCGATGACGCCGACGATCGACCCGGGCGACAGGATCCTCGCCCAGCGCGTCGACGGCGGTGAGGTGCGCCGCGGTGACGTCGTCGTCTTCAAGGACGCCACCTGGGGCAACGCCCCGATGGTCAAGCGCGTGGTCGCCGTCGGCGGCGACACGGTCTCCTGCTGCCAGGACGGCAAGCTGAAGGTCAACGGCAAGGAGATCGACGAGACGTACCTGCCCGAGGGCACGCCGGCCGAGATGAGCAACTTCCCGGCCGTGACCGTCCCCAAGGGCCGTCTCTTCCTGCTCGGTGACGAGCGGGGCAACTCCGTGGACTCCACCGCCCACCTGACCGACGCCGCCAGCGGCACGGTGGCGCGCTCCTCCGTGGACGCCCGCGTCGACGCCGTCGTCTGGCCCATGAAGGGCATGCTGGAGCGCCCCACCGGCTTCGAGCCGCTCGGTGCCCTGTCCTCGCCCGGACCGCTGCGGACGATCACCGTCCTGGTGATCGCCGGCGCCGTGCTCGTCCTGGGCGGGGGCGCCTACGGTCCCGTCGCCAAGCGCACGGGCGCGGCCCGGGCCCGGCGGGCGAGCGCGGAGCCCACAGGTGTCCGCTGAGGCCGTGGGGGCGGGCCAGGACACCTACGAGGGCGGGTTGCGCAAGGTCGCCCGGGTCGTACTGCTCGACCCGCAGGACCGCATCCTGCTGCTGCACGGACACGAGCCGGACGATCCCGCCGACGACTGGTGGTTCACCCCCGGCGGCGGTGTGGAGGGCGAGGAGACCCGTGAAGAGGCCGCCCTGCGGGAACTCGCCGAGGAGACGGGCATCACCGAGGTCGAGCTCGGCCCGGTGCTGTGGCGGCGGATGTGCTCCTTCCCGTTCGCGGGCCGCCGCTGGGACCAGGACGAGTGGTACTTCCTGGCTCGTACGGACCGTACGGCGATCGAGGCCGTGGGGCTGACCGAGCTGGAGCGGCGCAGTGTCGCCGGAGCGCGCTGGTGGACGTGTCCGGAACTTTCCCGGGCACATGAGACGGTGTATCCGACCAGACTCGCCGGGCTGCTGCGCACGCTGCTCGACGAAGGTCCCCCGGCCAGGCCTGTGATCCTTGACCCGGAAATCGTCTAGGGGCGCACGGGACTGGCGCACAATGGTGGGATCGCACGGCTGAAGGGGAACATGCCATGAGCGCCGAGGACCTCGAGAAGTACGAGACCGAGATGGAGCTGAAGCTCTACCGGGAGTACCGCGATGTCGTCGGTCTGTTCAAATACGTGATCGAGACCGAGCGGCGCTTCTACCTGACCAACGACTACGAGATGCAGGTGCACTCGGTCCAGGGTGAGGTGTTCTTCGAGGTGTCCATGGCGGATGCCTGGGTGTGGGACATGTACCGGCCGGCTCGGTTCGTGAAGCAGGTACGGGTCCTCACGTTCAAGGACGTGAACATCGAGGAGCTGAACAAGAGTGACCTCGAACTGCCGAGCGGGTGAGGTTTCGCCGAGTGGGTGACGGAGTTGTCCACAACCCCTGAGCCGTCCACCAAGATCCACTTCGTGGGGGCGGTTGCGTGACCGTTGGCGCCGGAGGTGGTGCCGACATGAACGCACGCGGTGCGATGGGCAGGTACGGAGAGACCCTGGCGGCCCGGCGGCTGGCGGAGACCGGTCTGACGGTCCTGGAGCGCAACTGGCGCTCCGGCCGGACCGGTGAGATCGACATCGTGGCCAGGGACGGGGACGTCCTGGTCGTCTGCGAGGTGAAGACCCGCAGGGAGGGTCCCTTCGAGCATCCGATGGCCGCCGTGACCCCGCAGAAGGCGGAGCGGTTGCGGGACCTCGCCGAGCGGTGGATCCAGACGCACGGGGGCGCACCGCCCGGCGGGGTCCGCATCGACGTGGTCGGAGTGCTGCTGCCGGCTCGCGGCGCCGCCGTCGTCGAGCACGTGCGGGGGGTGGCCTGATGGCATTCGCCCGTACGTGTTCGGTGGCGCTGGTGGGCGTCGAGGGCGTGGTCGTCGAGGTCCAGGCCGACCTGGAGCCGGGCGTCGCGGCGTTCACGCTGGTCGGACTGCCCGACAAGAGCCTGACGGAGAGCCGGGACCGGGTGCGTGCCGCGGTCGTCAACTCGGGCGCGGCCTGGCCGCAGAAGAAACTCACGGTCGGCCTGAGCCCGGCCTCCGTCCCCAAGAGCGGCAGCGGCTTCGACCTGGCCGTCGCCGCGGCGGTCCTCGGCGCGGCCGAGCGTATCGACCCCCGGGTCCTCGCCGACATCGTGATGATCGGCGAACTGGGGCTGGACGGGCGGGTGCGGCCGGTGCGCGGGGTGTTGCCGGCGGTGCTGGCGGCGGCGGACGCGGGATATGAGCAGGTGGTCGTGCCGGAGTGTGCCGCCGTCGAGGCGTCCCTCGTGCCCGGGGTCTCCGTACTGGGCGTCCGGAGCCTGCGCCAGCTGATCGCCGTCCTGGCCGACGAACCCGTGCCGGACGAGGATCCGGACGAGCAGGGCCGCCCGGACCCGCTCCTCGCCGGCCTGCGCATGCCGGGCACGGGCGCCGCCACGGGCATGCACAGCGTCGGCGCGGCCCAGCACGAGCCCGGCCACGATCTGGCGGACGTCGTCGGGCAGATCTCGGCGCGCACGGCGGTGGAGGTGGCCGCGGCGGGCGGACACCACCTGTTCCTGGAAGGGCCGCCCGGCGCCGGCAAGACGATGCTCGCGGAGCGGCTGCCCGCCATCCTGCCCCGGCTCGGCCGGCAGGAGTCACTGGAGGTCACCGCGGTCCACTCGGTGGCGGGCCTGCTGCCCCCGGGCAAGCCCCTGATCGACGTCGCCCCCTACTGCGCCCCGCATCACTCGGCCACCATGCAGGCGCTCGTCGGCGGCGGCCCGGGCATCGCGCGGCCCGGCGCGGTGTCGCTGTCCCACCGGGGGGTCCTCTTCCTGGACGAGACGCCCGAGTTCAACAGCCAGGCCCTGGACGCCCTGCGCCAGCCGCTGGAGGCGGGGCATGTCGTCATCGCGCGCAGTGCGGGAGTCGTGCGTTTCCCGGCGAAGTTCCTGATGGTGCTCGCGGCCAACCCCTGCCCGTGCGGCCGGTTCTCGCAGCGGGACGACCTGTGCGAGTGCCCGCCCTCGGCGATCCGCCGCTACCAGGCCAGGCTCTCCGGCCCGCTGCTCGACCGGGTCGACCTGCGCGTCGAGGTGGACCGCGTCACCCGCACCGAGCTGACCGCCTCCGGGGCACGGGGCGAGTCCACCGCGACGGTCGCCGACCGGGTACGGGCGGCCCGGGAGCGGGCCACGGAGCGCCTCGCCGGCACGCCGTGGCGCACGAACAGCGAGGTACCGGGCCGCGAGCTGCGCAGCCGCTGGTACGCGGTGTCCGGGGCGATGGACGAGGCCGAGCGCCACCTGGAGCGGGGCGTCCTGACCGCCCGCGGCCTCGACCGTGTCCTGCGCGTGGCCTGGACCGTCGCCGATCTCGTCGGCCACGGCCGGCCCGACGCGACGGACGTCGCGCTCGCGCTCCAGTTGCGTACCGGCGTCCCGCGGGGTGTCCCCATGGCCATCGGAGCGCTGACGTGAGCGTCGCCGAGGAGCCGGACGAGGAGCTGCTCGCCCGGGTCCTTCTCACCCGTGTCATCGAGCCCGGCGACGAGGCCGGTGGGCGGTGGGTGCGGGAACTCGGAGTGCGGGGGCTGGCTCGCCGGCTGGCGGAGGGTGGGCGGCCCCTGGCCGGAGTGAGCGGGAAGCGGTGGAAGGGGCTGCTGGCCAGGGCCGAGGCGGCGCGGCCGCGTGAGGACCTCGCCGTCGCCCGGCAGGCCGGGGTGCGGTTCGTCGGCCCGGGGGACGCGGAGTGGCCGGGGCAGCTCGACGATCTCGGGGACGCCCGGCCGCTGGGGCTGTGGGTGCGTGGGCGGGCCAGTCTGCGGATGTGGGCGCTGAAGTCGGTGGCCGTCGTCGGCGCCCGCGCCTGCACCGAGTACGGGGCGCACATGGCGGCCACGCTCGCCGCCGGCCTCGCCGAGCAGGGCTGGGTCGTGGTGTCCGGCGGCGCCTACGGAGTCGACGGCGCCGCCCACCGCGGCGCCCTCGGCGCGGGCGGCGCCACCGTCGCCGTCCTCGCCTGCGGCGTCGACCGCCCCTACCCGCGCGGACACACCCAGCTGATCAGCAGGATCGCCGAACAGGGACTGGTCATCGGCGAGCTGCCCCCCGGCGAGCACCCGACACCGAGCCGGTTCATCCTGCGGAACCGGGTGATCGCGGCACTCACCCGCGGCACGGTGGTCGTCGAGGCCGCCCACCGGAGCGGCTCCCTGGTCACGGCACGGGCGGCACAGCGCCTCGGCCGGCACACCATGGGCGTGCCGGGCCCGGCCACCAGCGGGCTGTCCGCCGGGGTGCATGAGCTGCTGCGCGGGGAGGCGGCCCTGGTCACCGACGCCGCGGACGTCGTCGAGCTGGTCGGCGCCATCGGACAGCTGGCCCCCGACCGGCGCGGCCCCGTCCTGCCCCGGGACCTGCTGGAACCGGCCACCCGGCAGGTGCTCGCCGCGCTGCCGGGTGGCGGGGTGGCCCGGCCGGACGAGATCGCGCGCCGGGCACAGACCGCACAGGACGACGCGATCGCGAGACTGTACGAACTCCGAGCACTCGGTTACGTCGAACGACACGGCGACGGCTGGAAGTTGACACGCCAGGCGGTGATGTCGGTCCGCGGCGGTCCCGGGCCATGCTGACCGTGCGTGTTCGGCCGTCCGGGGGAACGCCGACATCCCTTGGAAATTCGCCCAGTTGGGGTTCTCCGGTGATCACACAGAGCGAGTCGGCCGACCCGATGGGACGCCCTCCGGAACGTATCTCCGCCCGCCTTGACCTCCGTCCTTCGCGCACCGCGACACCACAGTCACGCTACGCTCACGAGGATCCCGACACTGACAGGCAACTCGACATCAGACAGACAGCCCATCCCAGCAGCACCACTCCGCAGCAGAACGGCACAAGGCGACGAATGCCCCAGCACACCTCCGGGTCCGACCGGGCGGCGATCCCCCCAGCCGCCCGTGACGGTGGCAGCGTGCGGCCGCCCGCTCCCTCGACGCTCGACGAGCTGTGGCGGTCGTACAAGGCGACGGGGGACGAGCGGCTGCGGGAGCAGCTGATCCTGCACTACTCGCCGCTCGTGAAGTACGTCGCCGGCCGGGTCAGCGTGGGCCTGCCGTCCAATGTCGAGCAGGCGGACTTCGTCTCGTCCGGGGTGTTCGGGCTGATCGACGCGATCGAGAAGTTCGACATCGACCGCGAGATCAAGTTCGAGACGTACGCGATCACCCGGATCCGGGGCGCGATGATCGACGAGCTGCGGGCCCTGGACTGGATCCCCCGGTCGGTGCGGCAGAAGGCGCGCAACGTGGAGCGTGCCTACGCCACGCTGGAAGCGCGGCTGCGGCGGACGCCGACGGAGGGCGAGGTGGCCGGCGAGATGGGCATCGCGGTGGAGGAACTCCACGCGGTGTTCAGTCAGTTGTCGCTGGCCAACGTGGTGGCCCTGGAGGAGCTGCTGCACGGCGGGGGTGAGGGCGGCGACGGGCTGAGCGTCATGGACACGCTGGAGGACACCGCCGCCGACAACCCGGTGGAGGTCGCCGAGGACCGGGAACTCCGCAGGTTCCTCGCCCGGGCGATCAACACGCTGCCCGAGCGGGAGAAGACCGTGGTCACGCTGTACTACTACGAGGGGCTCACCCTGGCCGAGATCGGGAACGTGCTGGGCGTGACCGAGAGCCGGGTCAGCCAGATCCACACCAAGTCGGTGCTCCAGCTGAGAGCGAAACTGGCGAGCTTCGGCCGCTGACCTGGCCGGAAGACGACGGGCCGGCGGGAGCCTCTCCCGCCGGGACTGACGCGTCCGTAAAGTGGCTGACGTGCCAAGGATTCGAGCGGCCTCCGTGGCCGAGCACCGGTCGATGCAGCGAGCCGCCCTGCTGGACGCGGCTCGTGCCTTGTTGTCCGAGGGCGGTACGGAGGCGCTGACCTTCCCCGCCCTCGCCGAGCGGACAGGGCTCGCGCGCTCGTCCGTCTACGAGTACTTCCGGTCACGGGCGGCCGTGGTCGAGGAGCTGTGCGAGGTCGACTTTCCCGTCTGGGCCGCGGACGTGTCGGCGGCGATGGAGCGGGCGGGGTCGGCCGAGGCCAAGGTCGAGGCGTATGTGCGGCAGCAGCTGGAGCTGGTGGGGGACCGGCGGCACCGGGCCGTGGTGGCGATCTCGGCGAGTGAGCTGGACGCCGGGGCCAGGGAGAAGATCCGGGCGGCGCACGGCGGGCTGGTAGCGATGATCGTCGAGGCGCTGGGTGAGCTGGGGCATGAGCAGCCTCGACTGGCGGCGATGTTGTTGCAGGGGGTTGTGGACGCGGCGGTGCGGCGGATCGAGCTGGGGGCTGCGGAAGATCCAGGGGCGATTGCCGATGCCGCGGTGTCCATGGCCCTGCGGGGTGTGAGGGGCTGAGCCGCGTTGGCGCCGGGGCGGGTGGGTGCACAGCCCGGCGTAGCGGGGTGCCGCTGCTTGCCCGCAGCTAGGCGAGGTGCCGCTGCTTACCCGCAGCTAGGTAGCCCCGTAGACCGGCAGTAGTCGCGACGGCCCCCTGCGGAGCAGCCAAGGTGGCAGCAGTGACAGGGGGTTCAGATAGGTCTCGCCCCTGCGCAGCCCCCAGTGCACGCATGTGACCGGGCAGTGGGAGCCCGTCGCGTCCACCGTGCCGATCACCTCGCCGGGCTCCACCTCCTCGCCCTCCTCCACCGCCGCCGCGACCGGCTCGTAGGTCGTGCGCAGCGGTGGTTCGCCCGTCCCTGTCAGCTCCACCGAGACGACCCCCTTGCCGGCCACCCGGCCCGCGAAGGACACCCGGCCCGCCGCCACCGCCCGTACCGGCGTCCCCGGGGCTGCCGCCAGGTCCACGCCTCGGTGGCCGGGGCCGTAGGCCGTCGCCGGGGGTTCCCAGCCGCGGAGGAGCTGGGGGCGTAAGCCGACGGGCCAGGTGCGGCCGACCGTCGGCACGGTGACGTCCGCGACGGGTGCGTCCGCCGCGAACAGGGGCGGCGGAGGGGCCAGCAGGACGGCCGTCGTCATGACCAGCACCAGCACCAGGCGCGTACAAACAGGTACACATCGCTTCACTCGCATGCGGAAAGCGTCCCGGACCGCCGCCAGTCACGGCCCGTGGTTGTGGACCGCCGTCCGGTTGTGGACAACGGCGTCACCCGGTGCCCCGCGGGTCCCGTACACTTCTGGTGGCGATCCGGGTCACCGGGTCGACTTCGCACGCCCCGATACGCACCCCGGCAACGGGCCGTATCAGCGCCCCTCGGTCCCTCGTGGCACGGCGCGCAGCGGGCGTCAGGCGCGGAAGCCGTCCGGCATCCGCGGCACAACCGAGAAGCACAAGGAGATACGGCCATGGCCGTCGTCACGATGCGGGAGCTGCTGGAGAGCGGCGTCCACTTCGGTCACCAGACCCGTCGTTGGAACCCGAAGATGAAGCGCTTCATCTTCACGGAGCGCAACGGCATCTACATCATCGACCTGCTCCAGTCGCTGTCGTACATCGACCGCGCCTACGAGTTCGTCAAGGAGACCGTCGCCCACGGCGGCACGGTCATGTTCGTCGGCACGAAGAAGCAGGCGCAGGAGGCCATCGCCGAGCAGGCCACCCGCGTCGGCATGCCCTACGTCAACCAGCGCTGGCTGGGCGGCATGCTCACCAACTTCTCGACCGTCTACAAGCGTCTGCAGCGCCTCAAGGAGCTCGAGCAGATCGACTTCGAGGACGTCGCCGCGTCCGGTCTGACCAAGAAGGAGCTTCTCGTGCTCTCGCGCGAGAAGGCCAAGCTGGAGAAGACCCTCGGCGGTATCCGCGAGATGCAGAAGGTGCCCAGCGCCGTCTGGATCGTGGACACCAAGAAGGAGCACATCGCCGTTGGTGAGGCCCGGAAGCTGAACATTCCGGTCGTCGCGATCCTCGACACCAACTGCGACCCCGACGAGGTCGACTACAAGATCCCGGGCAACGACGACGCGATCCGCTCCGTCACCCTGCTCACCCGCGTCATCGCCGACGCCGTCGCCGAGGGCCTCATCTCCCGCAGCGGTGTCGCCACCGAGGGCAAGGGCGAGAAGGCCGCGGGCGAGCCGCTCGCCGAGTGGGAGCGCGACCTGCTCGAGGGCGAGAAGAAGGCCGACGAGGCTGCCCCCGCCGCTGAGGCTGAGGCCGCCCCCGCCGCTGAGGCCGCCCCGGCCGCCGAGGCTGCTCCGGCCGCTGAGGCCGCCCCCGCCGAGGCCGAGAAGCCGGCCGAGGGCGAGAAGGCCACCGAGGCCGAGCAGGCCTGACCCGTCAGCCCGAGTTGACGGCGGGAGCGGTACTGCCTCACTTGCGCCTTCGGCGCGGTGAAGTCCGCTCCCGCCGTTCACCCGTAGGTCAGCGGCAGGACAGGGCGCTCCGTCTCCATGGGAGCGCACCGCAGATCTTCGATCTTCCAGACTTCGAGAGAGATTCACAGACTCATGGCGAACTACACCGCCGCCGACGTCAAGAAGCTCCGTGAGCTCACGGGCGCCGGCATGATGGACTGCAAGAAGGCGCTGGACGAGGCCGAGGGCAACGTCGAGAAGGCCGTCGAGGCGCTCCGCATCAAGGGCCAGAAGGGCGTCGCCAAGCGCGAGGGCCGTTCCGCCGAGAACGGTGCCGTCGTCTCGATCATCGCCGACGACAACTCCTCCGGTGTCCTCGTCGAGCTGAAGTGCGAGACGGACTTCGTCGCCAAGGGCGAGAAGTTCCAGGCCGCGGCCACCGCCATCGCCGAGCACGTCGCCAAGACCTCCCCGGCCGACCTCGAGGCCCTGCTCGCCTCCGAGATCGAGGCCGGCAAGACCGTCCAGGCGTTCGTGGACGAGGCCAACGCCAACCTGGGCGAGAAGATCGTCCTGGACCGCTTCGCGCAGTTCGCCGACGGCTACGTGACGGCGTACATGCACCGCACGATGCCCGACCTGCCCCCGCAGATCGGTGTCCTCGTCGAGCTGGACAAGCCGAACGCGGAGATCGCCAAGGGCGTCGCCCAGCACATCGCCGCCTTCGCGCCGAAGTACCTCTCCAAGGAGGACGTCCCGGCCGAGGTCGTCGAGTCCGAGCGCCGCGTCGCCGAGGAGACCACCCGCGCCGAGGGCAAGCCCGAGGCCGCCCTGCCGAAGATCGTCGAGGGTCGCCTCAACGGCTTCTTCAAGGACGCCACGCTGCTCGGCCAGCCCTACGCGCTCGACAACAAGAAGTCCGTCCAGAAGGTCCTGGACGAGGCCGGTGTCACCCTGAAGCGCTTCACGCGCATCAAGGTCGGCATCTGAGTCCGTACCGCGATCGACGCCCGGCCCCGATAGGGTCGGCAGCAGTCGTCCGGGTACGCCGTCACAGGGGTGGCGGACGACAGCAGATCTGACGAGGAGGCCATTGCCGTATGGGATGCGAACCACGCCCCACCGGCAATGGCCTTCTTCGTATGTGCACCACGTGAAAGAGGCGGGATCCCCCATGACCACCAAGGCCCAGAAGAGCGACGACGGCAAAGTACGCGGCCGGTTTCTGCTGAAGCTGTCCGGAGAGGCCTTCTCCGGCGGTGGCGGCCTGGGCGTCGACCCCGACGTGGTGCACAAGATCGCCCGCGAGATCGCGGCCGTCGTGCGCGACGGTGCGCAGATCGCGGTCGTCATCGGCGGCGGCAACTTCTTCCGCGGTGCCGAGCTCCAGCAGCGCGGCATGGACCGGGCCCGCTCCGACTACATGGGCATGCTCGGCACGGTCATGAACTGCCTGGCCCTCCAGGACTTCCTGGAGAAGGTGGGAGTGGACTGCCGGGTGCAGACCGCCATCACCATGGGCCAGGTCGCCGAGCCGTACATCCCGCTGCGCGCCGTGCGGCACCTGGAGAAGGGTCGTGTGGTCATCTTCGGTGCCGGTATGGGCATGCCGTACTTCTCCACGGACACCACCGCCGCCCAGCGCGCCCTGGAGATCGACGCCGAGGCGCTGCTCATGGGCAAGAACGGCGTGGACGGGGTCTACGACTCCGACCCGAAGACCAACCCGGACGCGGTGAAGTTCGACCATCTCGGGTACGGGGAGGTCATCACGCGCGATCTGAAGGTCGCCGACGCCACGGCTGTGACGCTGTGCCGCGACAACAAGCTCCCGATCGTGGTCTTCGAGCTGCTGGCGGAGGGCAACATCGGACGCGCCGTCAAGGGTGAGAAGATCGGCACGCTGGTGGGGGACCCCGGCAGCCGGGACTGATACCCCGAGAACAACCCCGTCCGGGGGACGGACGGGACGGAGCCGGGCCGGGGGATGGACAATGTCCTGCCGGTCGGGAACCGTGCAGGAAGAAGACGCGACGCAGCCGGCCGCCGCCCCACATGGAACCGCAGCCGGGCCTACTCAAGACACGCAGGAGCAAGTGGTGATCGAAGAGACCCTCCTCGAGGCCGAGGAGAAGATGGAGAAGGCCGTCGTGGTCGCCAAGGAGGACTTCGCCGCGATCCGCACCGGCCGTGCGCACCCGGCGATGTTCAACAAGATCGTGGCCGACTACTACGGTGCGCCGACCCCGATCAACCAGCTGGCCTCGTTCTCGGTGCCCGAGCCGCGCATGGCCGTGGTGACCCCGTTCGACAAGAGCGCGCTGCGCAACATCGAGCAGGCCATCCGCGACTCGGACCTGGGCGTCAACCCGAGCAACGACGGCAACATCATCCGGGTGGTGTTCCCCGAGCTGACCGAGGAGCGCCGCCGCGAGTACATCAAGGTCGCCAAGAGCAAGGGTGAGGACGCCAAGGTCTCCATCCGCTCCGTGCGCCGCAAGGCCAAGGACGCCATCGACAAGCTGATCAAGGACGGCGAGGTCGGCGAGGACGAGGGCCGCCGTGCGGAGAAGGAGCTCGACGACACCACCGCGAAGTACGTCGCGCAGGTGGACGAGCTCCTGAAGCACAAGGAAGCGGAGCTGCTCGAGGTCTGATGAACGACTCTTCCTGGGGGGCGCCGCCACAGGCCGGGTACTGGGGGCCCACCGACCAAAGGCATGGCCAGGGGCACGCCCACAGCCCTGGCCATGGGCACGTCCAGGGAGCCGCTCCGGCGGGTCCCGCATACGATGCGCATGACGCGCCTCAGACTCGCCCCATGCCCATCGTGCCCGACGTAGCCGCATACGGCGGAAACCAGGATGACGACCGGGGGGCCGCTCGGCTGAGCGGCTCCCCGGTCCGAAACGAGATGAATCCGGAGCCCATGCCCGACGCCGCAGAGCCGGCACCCAAGCCGCAGAAGAAGAGCGCGGGTCGCGACCTGAGTGCCGCGATAGGGGTCGGCGTCGGGCTCGGCGCGGTGATCGTCGCGTCGTTGTTCGTCGTCAAGGCCGTGTTCGTCGGCGTGATCGCGGTCGCCGTCGTGGTCGGCTTGTGGGAGCTGACCAAGCGGCTGGAGGAACGCAAGGGCATCCGGGCGCCCCTCGTGCCGCTCGCGCTCGGCGGTGCCGCGATGGTCGTCGCCGGGTACGTCAGGGGCGCCGAGGGCGCCTGGGTCGCCATGGCGCTCACGGCCCTGGCCGTGCTGGTGTGGCGCATGACGGAACCGCCCGAGAACTACCTCAGGGACGTCACGGCGGGCGTCTTCGCGGCGTTCTACGTGCCGTTCCTGGCGACTTTCGTCGCGATGATGCTGACGGCGGGCGACGGTCCGCAGCGGGTGCTCACGTTCCTGCTTCTCACGGTCGTCAGCGACACCGGCGCCTACGCCGTCGGCTGGCGCTTCGGCCGTCACAAGCTCGCGCCGCGCATCAGTCCCGGCAAGACCCGCGAGGGACTGCTCGGCGCGATCGCCTTCGCCATGGTGGCGGGGGCGCTGTGCCTGGAGTTCCTCATCGACGGCGGTGCCTGGTGGCAGGGCCTGGTGCTCGGTCTCGCGGTCGCGGTCAGCGCCACGCTCGGCGACCTCGGCGAGTCCATGATCAAGCGGGATCTCGGCATCAAGGACATGGGCACGCTGCTGCCGGGGCACGGCGGCATCATGGACCGGCTGGACTCGCTGCTGCCCACGGCTCCGGTGGTGTGGCTGCTGCTCGTGCTCTTCGTCGGGTCCGGCTGAGGCGATACGGCTTTTACGGCCGTCACGGCTTTTGTGGCCTTTGCGGCTTTTGCAGCGAGCTCCCGTCCGAGGGTCGGCGGGGGCTCGCTGTTGTTGTGCGCAGGTGCCTGCCGCGTCACCAAGTGGGACGATTCAGGTGTACGCCGCAAAGGGGGACATCATGTCCAGCATTCGACAGACCATCGATGTCGACCGGCGACCCGAGGACGTCTACGACTACGCCACGGACGCCCTGCGGCTGCCGGAGTGGCAGCTGAGCGCCGTGTCCGCGGAACGCCTCGACGAGGGGCCGGTCGGAGTCGGCTCCCGGATGCGGGTCATCCGGCACGTCGGCCGCCGGGTCATGCCGATGACCATGGAGGTCACGGAGTACGACCCGCCGCACAGCTGGGGCATGCGGGGTGTCGACGGCCCCGTACGGGCGCGAGTGCACGGCGAGGTCGAGCCGTTCGACGAGGGCCGGCGCTCCCATGTGACGATCGAGGTCGACTTCGAGGGCCACGGTGTCGGCAAGATCCTCGTCCCGCTCGTCGTACGTCCCCAGGTCCGCAAGGAACTTCCCCGCAACGAACAGCTCCTCAAGGACCGGCTGGAGCACACGGGCGAGTAGGGGCTGCTGGGCCTTGCCCTGCGTGCCTGTCGGGGCCGATGGTCAACCCCGGAGGTAGTGGTGTCAGGCGCGCCGGGTGACGACGGCGTACGCCTCGTGCTCGAACCGGGCGGCCTGCTCGGGGGTGAGGGCCCTTTCGGCTGCCGTGCGAGCGTTGTGGGCGAGCATCCGCGCTTCCTGCTCGCCACGACGTACCGGCAGCCCGAGGTGATGGGCAGCCCTCCGTAGGTGTGTGCGCATTCCGGGTCATTCTTGATCCCTTCTTCGCGGGTCGTCCCCGCGTCCCAGCGTGCACCCTGCGGTGCGACAGGCGGTCGGGCCGGTGGGTGGCCGGGGTGTCGGGTTGCTGCTGCCGGAGCGCTCAGGCAGCAGCAACCCCGTCGTCAGGCGAGAAACACGCCCGTGTGCCGGCCGTCGGCCGATCGCTCCTCGTCGCCGCGCAGGAGGATCACGAAGTCCGCGGCGACCTCACCGCCGTGATGAACGCTGGGCCCCGGGAACCCCGGGAACCCTCTGGGCCCCGCGTTGTACCAAGTCACGCACCCGTTGCTGGGCCGCCCGAGGGCCGCCAACAGCGACCAGCGATGGCCGTCGACGACCACCCTGCGATGCGGCCGTCGCAGGTCAGTCGACGCTCCGTCGGCGCGGGAACACCTCGGCATCATCGATCACGCCGAGCTGTATCCGGCACTCGGCGGGAGCGCCACGATCTACCGCATGGTCACAATGGTGAGCGCGTTCGCGTCTACCTGCACAGGCGCACCGGCTCGATTGCGGCACTCTTCAGCATATTTGCCCGCATCCGCGCGGATGGAGTATTTAAAACCTGCTTTGCGTTGTAACCGTCCATAGTCTCGACTTTGCAACCAGTAATGGGGATCACCGTGATCCTCATCGCACAAGTAGGAGACCTCATGCGCAAGCTTCAGAGGGCGTTCGTCGTGGTCGCCATGCTCGGATCGGTCGGCCTCATCGGCGCGGGCACCGCTCAGGCCAACAACACGACGGACCCGAAGGACCCGAAGGACCCGCACCCGTGCACCAGCAGCACGGCCAACGGTGGCGAGGGCGGCGCGGGCGGCTCGGCGACCGCCAACGCGAACGACATCAACCAGTTCATAATCTTCGTCGGTGACCAGACGGACAGCACCAACACCCAGACGAACGAGGTCAACGTTTCCGCCACCGGGGGCGACGGGGGTCAGGGCGGCGACGCCACAGCAACCTGCGGCGAACTGCCGGGTGACTCGGACAGTTGACCGGGGTCACTGCCACAACCCGTTGCCCTGGCGTTAACGGGACTTGGTGATCGAGCGGTTGGGGCTCTGATGGGCCTCATCCTCGGTTGATGCAGGAAGGCAGGGCCTCCTGGTAGCTCGGGATTGCCAATCCAGTCGAGCGGCACCAGGAGGCCCTGCCGCATTCCGCGATCAACAATGTCCTACGGCTGACCGTCGTGCGAGCCTTCGGCCGCAGGTCACGAGATTTGATCTGCGACACTGGTACAGCCATGCCTAAGCCCGGAGAACTCACATTCGTCGCCCCGCGCGGAGCCAAGAAGCCGCCGCGGCACCTCGCCGACCTCACGCCCGCCGAGCGCAAGGAGGCCGTCGCCTCCATCGGTGAGAAGCCGTTTCGTGCCAAGCAGCTCTCTCAGCACTACTTCGCGCGGTACGCGCACGACCCGGAGCAGTGGACCGACATCCCGGCCGGTGCCCGCGGCAGACTCCAGGAGGCCTTGCTTCCCGAGCTGATGACGGTCGTCCGGCATCTGTCGACCGACCAGGGCACCACGCGCAAGACGCTGTGGCGGCTGTTCGACGGGACGCTCGTCGAGTCGGTGCTCATGCGGTATCCGGACCGGGTGACCATGTGCATCAGCAGCCAGGCCGGGTGCGGCATGAACTGCCCGTTCTGCGCGACCGGACAGGCGGGTCTGGACCGGAACCTGTCCACCGCCGAGATCGTGCACCAGATCGTGGACGGGATGCGGGCCCTGCGCGACGGGGAGGTTCCCGGAGGCCCCGCGCGGCTCAGCAACATCGTGTTCATGGGTATGGGCGAGCCTCTCGCCAACTACAACCGGGTCGTGGGAGCCATCCGCCGGCTCACCGAACCCGAGCCCGACGGGCTGGGGCTGTCGCAGCGGGGGATCACCGTCTCGACGGTCGGCCTCGTCCCGGCCATCAGCCGCTTCACCGACGAGGGCTTCAAGTGCCGCCTCGCCATCTCGCTGCACGCCCCCGACGACGAGCTGCGCGACACCCTCGTCCCCGTGAACACGCGGTGGAAGGTGCGCGAGGTGCTCGACGCCGGGTTCGAGTACACGGCGAAGTCGGGGCGGCGTCTGTCCATCGAGTACGCGCTGATCCGGGACATCAACGACCAGGCGTGGCGAGGTGACCGGCTCGGACGGATGCTCAAGGGCAGGCCGGTGCACGTCAACCTGATCCCGCTCAACCCCACACCCGGCTCGAAGTGGACCGCCTCGCGGCCCGAGGACGAGAAGGCGTTCGTGGAGGCGATCGCCGCGCATGGTGTGCCGGTGACGATTCGGGACACCCGTGGGCAGGAGATCGACGGGGCGTGTGGTCAGCTCGCCGCGACCGAGCGGTAGTCTGACCGGCGTAAGTACGTTGTAAGTACATCTGCATATTCCGACAGGGGAGCGCCACAGCGCTGAGAGTGCGGCACCGGCCGCAGACCCTCTGAACCTCGCCCAGGTCATTCTGGGTAGGGAGATCGGTCGTCACTCGAGCTGTTGCGCCCTGCTCGGGACACCCGCCAGGGGTCCCGGGCAGGGCCGCGTCTCTTCCTGGTCACTCCAGGAGGGATCCAGTGAGCATCACCAAGAAGCGGCTGACGGCGGTGGCCGTCGGCCTCGGCATGGTCGGCGGCCTGGCCGCGTGCGGGTCGTCCGGCGGCGACCAGGGGGCCGGCGGCGACTCGAAGACCGTGACCCTCGTCAGCCACGACTCCTGGGCCGCGTCCAAGAGCGTCATCGCCGCCTTCGAGAAGAAGTCCGGCTACAAGGTCAGGGTCCTCAAGGACGGCGACGCCGGACAGGCCGTCAACAAGGCGATCCTGACCAAGGACAACCCACAGGGCGACGTCTTCTTCGGCGTCGACAACACTCTGCTGTCCCGCGCCCTCGACAACGGCCTGTTCCAGCCGTACGAGGCGGAGGGCTCCGACCGGATCGCGCCGGAGTACCGGGCCGACCAGGACAAGCACCGGGTCACGCCCGTCGACACCGGCGACATCTGCGTCAACTACGACAAGAAGTACTTCGCCGACCACAAGCTCGACCCGCCGCGGAGCTTCGACGACCTGGTCAAGCCCCAGTACAAGAATCTCCTGGTCACCGAGAACGCCTCCACCTCCTCGCCCGGCCTGGGCTTCCTGCTGGGCACCGCCGCGAAGTACGGCGACGAGGGCTGGCAGGACTACTGGAAGAAGCTCAAGGCCAACGGCGTGAAGGTCGTCGACGGCTGGGAGCAGGCCTACAACGAGGAGTTCTCCGGCTCGGCCAGCGGCAAGAAGGCCAAGGGGGACCGGCCGCTCGTGGTGTCGTACGCCTCCTCGCCGCCCGTCGAGGTCGTCTACGCCGACCCGAAGCCCACCACGGCACCGACCGGTGTCGCGCAGGGCACCTGCTTCCGGCAGGTCGAGTACGCCGGGCTGCTGAGCAACGCGAAGAACACCAAGGGCGGCAAGGCGTTCCTCGACTTCCTGATCAGCGAGCGGTTCCAGGAGGACATGCCGCTCAACATGTACGTGTACCCGGTGCGCGAGGGCGCCCAGGTGCCGCCGGACTTCGTGAAGTACGGGCCTCAGGCGAAGGACCCGGAGACCATGGACCCGGCGAAGATCGCCGACCACCGTGATCAGTGGGTCAAGTCGTGGACCTCGCTCGTACTGAGGTAACCGAAGCAGCCGTCCGCAAGGACCGGCGCGGGAGCGCGGCGCGGCTCGGGCTCATCGCCGTGCCCGTCGCGTTCTTCGCGGTCTTCTTCGCCTACCCCGTCGCCGCGATCGTCGCGCGCGGCCTGAAGGTCGACGGAGTCTGGCAGCTCGGGCGGATCGGGGAGGTGCTGGCGCAGTCCGACGTCCGGCACGTCCTGTGGTTCACCACTTGGCAGGCGATCGTCTCGACGGCGCTCACGCTGCTGATCGCGCTGCCCGGCGCGTACGTCTTCGCGCGCTTCGACTTCCCCGGCAAGCAGGTCCTGCGGGCGGTGGTGACCGTGCCGTTCGTGCTGCCGACGGTCGTCGTCGGTACGGCCTTCCTGGCGCTGGTCGGGCGGGGCGGGCTGCTGGACGAGCTGTGGGGCGTGCGGATGGACACCACCGTGTGGGCGATCCTGCTCGCGCACGTCTTCTTCAACTACGCGGTCGTCGTACGCACCGTCGGCGGGCTCTGGGCGCAGCTCGACCCGCGGCAGGAGGAGGCCGCGCGGATGCTCGGCGCGTCGCCGCTGCGGGCCTGGCGGCAGGTCACGCTGCCGGCGCTCGGGCCCGCCGTGGCCGCCGCCGCGCTCATGGTCTTCCTGTTCACCTTCACCTCCTTCGGTGTCGTCCAGATCCTCGGCGGGCCCACCTTCTCGACCCTGGAGGTGGAGATCTACCGGCAGACGTCGGAGATCTTCGACCTGTCCACGGCGGCCGTGCTGACCTTGATCCAGTTCGTCGCGGTGGGCGCCATCCTCGCCCTGCACGCCTGGACCGTACGGCGGCGGGAGACCGCGCTGCGCCTGGTGGATCCGTCCGTGACCGCGCGCCGGCCGCGCGGCACCGGGCAGTGGGCGCTGCTGGGCGGGGTACTCGTCACCGTCGTCGTGCTGCTCCTGCTGCCGCTCGCCGTGCTGGTGCAGCGGTCCCTGGACGCGCCCGGCTTCGGCTACTACCGGGCCCTGACCAGGGACGACGGCGGGGTGTTCCTCGTGGCGCCGATCGAGGCGATCGGCAATTCCCTGGCGTACGCCGTCGCCGCCACCCTCATCGCCGTGCTGATCGGCGGCCTCGCCTCCGTCGCGCTCACCCGCCGGGACGCCGGGCGGTTCGTGCGCGGCTTCGACGCGCTGCTGATGCTGCCGCTCGGGGTGTCCGCGGTGACCGTCGGCTTCGGGTTCCTGATCGCCCTGGACGAGCCTCCGCTGGATCTGAGGTCCACGTGGATCCTGGTGCCGCTCGCGCAGGCGCTGGTGGGTGTGCCGTTCGTCGTGCGGACGATGCTGCCCGTGCTGCGGGCGGTGGACGCGCGGTTGCGGGAGGCGGCCTCGGTGCTGGGGGCCTCGCCCTGGCGGGTGTGGCGCGAGGTGGATCTGCCGATCGTGCGGCGGGCGCTGCTGATCGCGGCAGGGTTCGCCTTCGCGGTGTCGCTCGGGGAGTTCGGGGCGACGGTGTTCATCGCGCGTCCCGACAACCCGACGCTGCCGGTGGCCGTGGCCCGGCTGCTGGGGCGGCCCGGGGAGCTCAACTACGGCCAGGCGATGGCCCTTTCGACGATTCTGATGGTGGTGTGCGCCGTGGCGCTGCTGGTGCTGGAGAGGCTTCGCACCGACCGGACCGGGGAGTTCTGATGCTGCTGGCTCTGCAGGGCGCGACGGTCCGTTTCGGCGGGCGCGCGGTGCTGGACGCCGTCGATCTGGAGGTCGCCGAGCACGAGATCGTGTGCGTGCTCGGGCCCAGCGGCAGCGGCAAGTCGACGCTGCTGCGGGTGGTGGCGGGGCTTCAGCCGCTCGACTCCGGGCGGGTGTCGCTCGACGGGCGCGACCAGGCGGGCGTGCCCGCGCACCGGCGCGGGGTCGGGCTGATGTTCCAGGACCACCAGTTGTTCCCACAGCGGGACGTGGGCGGCAACGTCGTCTTCGGGCTGCGTATGCACGGGGCGTCGAAGCGGCAACAGGGCGAGCGCGTACAGGAGTTGCTGGATCTGGTCGGCCTGCCGGGCGCATCCCGCCGGGCCGTCGCGGCGCTGTCCGGCGGGGAGCAGCAGCGGGTGGCGCTGGCCCGGGCCCTGGCGCCGAGCCCCCGGCTGCTGATGCTGGACGAGCCGCTGGGGCAGCTCGACCGGTCGCTCAGGGAGCGTCTGGTCGTCGAACTGAGGGAACTCTTCGGCCGGTTGGGCACGACCGTGCTCGCCGTGACGCACGACCAGGGGGAGGCCTTCGCGCTGGCCGACCGGGTCGTGGTGATGCGGGACGGGCGGATCGCCCAGTCCGGTACGCCTCTTGAGGTGTGGCAGCGGCCGGCGGACGCGTTCGTGGCCCGCTTCCTCGGCTTCGAGAACGTCGTCGAGGCGACGGTCGGCGCGGAGGCCGCGGACACGCCGTGGGGCAAGGTGCCGGTGCCGGAGGGCGCCCCGCAGGGCACGCGGACCCTGCTCGTGCGGCCCTCCGGTGTGCGCCTGGTGCCCGCCGGCACGGGCCTGCGCTGCACGGTGACCGCGCGCACCTTCAAGGGCACCCATGTCGCCGTCCACCTCCAGCCGGAGGACGCCCCGCGTCTGGAGGCGGCATGCGCGCTGCGGGCGGCGCCGGAGACCGGGGACGAGGTCGGGGTGGAGTTCGACGCGGCCGAAATCGCCGTGCTCGACTGACCGGACCAGCCCTAGTGTGCGAGGCATGACGCTACTCGCACACGACCGCTACTGCGACGAAATCGCCCACCAGGTCGCTCGGTTGAGGTCCGTGGTGACGTCCGGCGCCGAGCTGTCCGGCACCGTGCCGACCTGCCCGGACTGGTCGCTGGAGGACCTGGTCCGGCACATGGGCGGCGCCCTGCGCTGGGTGGAGTTCATCGTGCGGACCCGGGCCGAGGAGGAGGTGCCCGAGGAGCGGGTGCCGGGCCTCGCCGGACCCGCAACCCGGGGCGACGCCGCCGTACTGGACGCATGGCTGGCGGAGGGCGGCGAGCAGGTCGTCGCCGCGCTGCGGGAGGCCGGACCGGACACGAAGGTGTGGAGCTGGGCGGGGATCCTCAACTCCGGGTTCTGGGCCCGCCGGATGACGCACGAGATCACCGTGCACCGCGCGGACGCCACGCTCGCCGCCGGACTGCCCTACGAGGTCGCGCCCGACGTGGCCGCCGACGCGATCGACGAGTGGCTCCAGATCGTCGAGTACGTGCAGCGGACGGCGCCGCACGACGCGGCGCGGGAACTGCGCGGCCCGGGCCGCAGCATCCACCTGCATGCCACCGACACCGGCGCCGATCCGAAGGCCGAGCGAAGCGAGATGAGGGTCCCCCCGTCCGAAGGGTGGGGGAGGGTCATCGAACTCACTGAAGCCGGCGTCACCTGGCGCCGGGGCCACGAGAAGGCCACCGTCGCCCTGCGCGGGCCGCTCACCTCCGTGCTGCTCGCGTTCTACCGCCGGCTGCCGCTGGACGCCCCTGAGTTGGAAGTGCTGGGGGAGCGGGAGCTGCTGGAGTTCTGGCTGGAGCGGGCGACCTTCGGGTAGGGCCGGGAACAGGCGATGGCCCGCCCCCACGAAGGGGACGGGCCACCACCGGCCGTGATGCGCGGGCGTCAGCTGTCGCTGCTGCTCGCCCCACGACGGCGCATGCCGAAGAACACCGCGCCGCCGCCGACGACGACCAGGGCCGCCGCGATGCCGGCGATGATGCCGGTGTTGGAGTCGGCACCGGTCTCGGCGAGGTTGGAGTCACCGGCCGCGGGCGCGGGCGCGTTGCCCGCCGGCGTCGTGCTCTCGCTCTCCGACGGCGCCGGAGCCGGGGTGTCGGCCGGGGTCTCGGTCTCCTCGGCCGGCTTCGAGGGGGAGGCCGACGGGGTCGGCGTGGCCGGCGGGGTCGCCGGGGGCTCCTCCTCCTTCTTGCAGGCGGTGGCCGGGGTGACGAGGTTCGGCTTGATGTCCTCGTCGACGTACGGAGTGGCCTTGACGTGGATGCGGTACTCCGCGTTCGGCTTCCAGTCCTCGGTGAAGGTGATGGTGGTGCCCTCGCGCGAGCCCTTGACCACCTGCTCGCCGACCTTCTTGGCGTCGGCGCCGTTGTTCTGCAGGTACACGGTGACCGTCGCCGGGACGCCGGCGGGGTCCACGTCGGTGACCGTGATGACGCCCTTGTCGCCGTCGCACTTCGCCTCGGCAGAGAACTCGTTGATGTTGCAGGCGAGCGCGTTGCCGGCGGCACCGAGCGCGAGCGCGGCCGATGCGGAGGCGACACCGAGGATCCGCACGGAACGTGCGACGGTACGGCGCGAAGCCGTACGGCGGGATACGGACAGAACTGCCACGTTTGTCCTTTACAGGATGCGTAAATGCGGGGGGTGGAGGCGATGCTGACGGAACATCAGCACTACCGGGAGGCTCACAGGTCTATAAGCACCGCATAAGTAGTGTCAACGCATATGCAGCCTGCAAGCACTTGCTTTGCCAGCTTATTAACCGCCGAGACGTTTCAACGCCTCCGGCGCCTCCTCGATCCGCTCCACCAGCGCGATCCGCGCCTCCATCGAACGGCCCCTGGCCAGCGACTGCAGCAGCGGCCACGCCGGCAGTTTCTCGGTCCAGTGCGCGCGGTTCACGAGCACCATGGGCGTCGGCTCGCCCCGCGACTCGTAGTAGTTGGGCGTCGCGTTGTCGAAGATCTCCTGTACGGTGCCGGCGGCCCCCGGCAGGAACACCACGCCGGCGTTGCACCGGGCCAGCAGGCCGTCCTCGCGGGTGGCGTTGGCGAAGTACTTGGCGATGTGCGACGCGAAGGCGTTCGGCGGCTCGTGGCCGTAGAACCAGGTCGGGATCCCCACGGAACGCCCGCCGTGCGGCCAGCGCGCGCGTATCTCGAAGGCGGCCGTCGCCCACTGGGTGATCGACGGCGTGAAGTGCGGTGCCTTGGAGAGCAGTTCGAGCGACTCGGTGAGCATCTCGTCGCCGAACGGGGCGGCGTGGGCGCCGAGGTTCGCGGCCTCCATCGCGCCCGGGCCGCCGCCGGTGGCGACCGTGAAACCGGCACGGGCCAGCTCCCGGCCGAGCCGCGCCGCCCCCGCGTACTCCTGCGTGCCACGGGCCATCGCGTGGCCGCCCATCACGCCCACGACCCGGGCGCTGGACAGGAGTTCGTCGAGGGCGTCCGAGACGGAGTCGTCGTGGACCGCGCGCAGCATGGAGGCGTGGATGTCCCCGTCCGCCTTCGTGCGCTGGAACCAGGCGTAGGCCTGGGCGTCGGGCGTGGCCTCGTAGCCGTCCGCCAGTGACTCGAAGAGCTCGTCCGGCGAGTAGACGTGGCCGCGGTACGGGTCGAAGGGCAGGTCCGGGACCGGCGGGAAGACCAGGGCGCCGTCCGTGCGGATCTTCGCGGCGGCCTCCTCGCGCATCGCGCAGCCGAGGAAGACGGCGCCCGCCGTCTCCGTGGTGAGCAGTTCGCGCGTACGGTCCGTCAGGTCGACGGCCTGGACACGGTGACCGGCGAGCGTGCCGCGCGCCGAGACGGTCGCGTCGAACTCCTCCAGCGTCTCGATCTCACGGTCGTCGTGGTGGGCCGCATGGGCGGGCATCGTCTGCACCCGCCCATGCTGGCACAGCCATGTCTCAGCCCTCGACTGCCGACGGGTCCATCCACACGACCTCGAAGGTGTGGCCGTCCAGGTCGTCGAAGGCGCGGCCGTACATGAAGCCGTGGTCCTGGGTCTCGCCGGAGACCGAGCCGCCGGCCGCGACGGCCTTCTCGACCAGTTCGTCGACCTTCTCGCGGCTTTCGGCGCTCAGCGCGATGAGCACCTCGCTGGTCTTCCTCGAGTCCGCGATCTCCTTCTTGGTGAACTGGGCGTACTTCTCCTTGGTGAGCAGCATCACGACGATGGTGTCGCTGATCACGACCGAGGCGGCCGTGTCGTCGCTGAACTGCTCGTTGATCGAGTAGCCGAGCTGCGTGAAGAACTTCCTCGAGGCGTCGAGGTCGCTGACGCACAGGTTCACGAAGATCATCTGCTGGTACATGCCGGGTCTCTCCCATCGGTTCCGTGTCGTTACGTGGGGACAGACCTGGGGCCGGTGCGGAACTCATCGCCGTACGGAGATTTTTCCGTACGAGTTTTTCAGCGGACCTCAGCCGGCTTCAGCGGGCCAGCGGCAGCGCCGCCAGTTCGGCGACCGTCACGGTCAGCGGGCCGAACAGGGCGAGCAGCGCGCCCGCGCGAAGGGCGGCGGCACCGCGCAGCATCGTCGCGGGGGCGCCGAGCCGCAGCAGTGCGGCGGTGGTCTCGGCGCGGGCCTGCCGGGCCTCGACGGCCGCCGTGAGGAGCGTCGCCACGGTGCAGCCGGTCACCAGCAGCACGCCGAGCGTGGTGAGCGGACCGAGCGACAGCCCGTCCGGGGCGTGCAGCAGCGCCATGGCGTACGCGGCCGCCAGCACCGCGCAGACCACGCCCAGGGGGCGGCCGATCCGGCCGGCCTCCGCCATGAGGATCCGGCCGGCCAGGAGCCGGAGGGCGCCGGGGCGGGCCGACTGGAGCAGCCGTCCGCACAGATGGGTCACGCCCGGACCGGCCAGGGCCAGGCCGGCGGCGGCCAGCGCCCAGCCCGCCAGGACGCCGGGGGAGGCGCCGGAGAAGGTGAGGTCGGGGGGCGCGGGGGCGGTACGGCTCGTGTACGTCTCCACGGCGAGACCCGCGGCCAGGAGGGTGATGCCCCAGGGGAGACCGGAGGGCGCGGAGGTCGGGGCGTCGTCGGGCAGGGGGATGTCCGGCAGGGCCGCGTCGGAAGCGGCGGGATCGTCGGCGCCGTCGGGTGCCGCGGCGTGCCGGGCCGAGTGCCGCGGGACGTTCCCGCCCGCGTGCGCGGCGCTCCCGGCCGGGATCACGGCGCTCACGGCGAGGGGTGTCTCCGTCTGAGGGCCGGACTGCTCGGCGGGGTCCTCGACCGCGCTCACCGTGCTCCCGGCGCCCCGGGCGGTCGAGCCCGTGGCCGCGGCCGGGACGGACGCGCCCGCCCGCGCCGGCGGCGGCCCGCCGTTCGGCCCGGCCGACCCGTTGGGCCCGGCCGAGGCGGTGGGTTCGGCGGGCCCGGCGGCACGACCGTCCGTGGGCCGGACGATCTGCCGGCCGAAACGGCCGTACGTCCCGGCCGGCCGGGACGGGGCCGGGCCCGTCTCCCTCGGGCGCAGCGCCACCGCCACCGCCACCGACGCGGCTGCGGGCACGATCGCGAGCAGCGTCAGGGTGCCCGGCAGCGGCAGCGGCCGGCCCGCCGCGAGGGACTCGGCGGCCGCGCCGTCGAAGGGCATGCCCGTCAGGTCACCGCGCAGGTGCAGGAAGAACAGCAGCGCCAGCATCGAGCCCAGCGTGCAGGACAGGGCCGTCGTCGTCGCCGAGACGGCCATCAGGCGCAGCGGGCCGAGGCCGATCGCGGACAGGCCGGGGCGGGGCTTGGTACCCGGGTCGGTACGGGCCACCGCGACCGCGAAGTACACGGTGGCGGCCAGGGGAGCCAGGCACCAGGCCAGGCGCAGCAGGGCGGTGCCGGTGGAGCCGGGGTGGCCCAGCGCGTAGCCCAGGGTGCAGAGCAACAGGAAGCCCGTCCCCGTTGAGGCCGCCGCGACCAGGAGGCGGCGCAGCTGGACGGCGGGGTGGGCGCCGCGGGTCAGACGGAGAGCGAGCACGCGGCCCGGCCTTCCGTCTCGGTGGGCTCGGCGACCGGCGGCAGGTGCACCGTCTGCACGCGCCGTCCGTCGAGCAGGGACACCGTGCGGTCGGCGAGCGCCGCGGTCTCCGCGTCGTGCGTGGCCAGGACGACCGTGATGCCGTGGGAGCGGGCCGCCGTGGTGAGGGTGCGCAGCACGTGGGCGCGGTCGGCACGGTGCAGGGGTGCTGTGGGCTCGTCGGCGAACAGGACCGACGGGGCGGGGGCGAGGGCGCGGGCGATGCACACCCGCTGCCGCTCGGCCTGCACCAGCTGGTGCGGGCGCTTGCGGGCGCCCTCGCCGATGTCCAGGCGCTCCAGCCATTCCATGGCCGCGGTCTTGGCGCGGCGCCGGCTGGTGCCGCGCAGCATCAGCGGCAGGGCGGCGTTCTCCCAGGCGTTGAGCTCCGGGACCAGCGAGGGGGCCGGGTCGATCCAGCCGAAGCGGTCGCGGCGCAGCCGTTCGCGGGTGAGGGGGCCCATGGTGTGCACGGGCACGCTGTTGAACCAGACCTCGCCGCGCCGGACGGGCGCCAGGCCGGACAGGCAGCGCAGCAGGGTCGTCTTGCCGCTGCCGCGCGGGCCGCTGACGGCGAGGATCTCGCCCTCCCGGACGCCGAGCGAGATGCCGCTGAGCGCGGGGGAGCCGTCGTCGTGCTGGAAGTGCAGGGCGCGTGCCCAGAGCACGTCGTTGTCAGGCGGGGCCTCCATGGGCGTACACCTCGGTTCAGATCCGTAGTTCCCGTGCCATCCCCCGTGCGGGGGAACGAAGGCAGGGCCGATCGGTCACTGGGCACGCTAGGCAGAAGGCGGCTTGACGCCGGACAGCACGCGGCCCCGGGCCGCCGTTTCTCACTCGAACGGGCGGCACCGGGGCCGGTGTTGATCATCCATGCAGACGATCGGAGCGACGGCCGGTCAGAGCTTGGTCCACGCCTCGGAGAGGGTGGCGCGCAGGATCTGCTCGATCTCGTCGAACGTCGACTGGTCGGAGATCAGCGGCGGGGCGAGCTGGACGACCGGGTCGCCGCGGTCGTCGGCACGGCAGTACAGGCCGTTGTCGTACAGCTGCTTGGAGAGGAAGCCGTACAGGACGCGCTCGGTCTCGTCCGCGTCGAAGGACTCCTTGGTGGCCTTGTCCTTGACGAGCTCGATGCCGTAGAAGAAGCCGTTGCCGCGGACGTCGCCGACGATCGGCAGGTCGTGGAGCTTCTCCAGGGTGGCACGGAAGTTGCCCTCGTTGTCGAGGACGTGCTGGTTGAGGTTCTCTCGCTCGAACAGGTCGAGGTTGGCCAGGCCCACGGCCGCGGAGACCGGGTGGCCGCCGAAGGTGTAGCCGTGCAGGAAGGTGTTGTCGCCCTTGTAGAACGGCTCGGCCAGGCGGTCGGAGACGATGCAGGCGCCGATCGGGGAGTAGCCCGAGGTCATGCCCTTGGCGCAGGTGATCATGTCCGGGACGTAGTCGAACTTGTCGCAGGCGAAGTACGTACCCAGCCGGCCGAAGGCGCAGATGACCTCGTCGGAGACGAGCAGCACGTCGTACTGGTCGCAGATCTCGCGGACCCGCTGGAAGTAGCCGGGCGGGGGCGGGAAGCAGCCGCCCGCGTTCTGCACCGGCTCCAGGAAGACCGCGGCGACCGTGTCCGCGCCCTCGAAGAGGATCTGCTGCTCGATCTGGTCGGCGGCCCAGCGGCCGAAGGCCTCGGGGTCGTCACCGTGGATCGGCGCCCGGTAGATGTTCGTGTTCGGGACCTTGTGGGCGCCCGGCACGAGGGGCTCGAACGGCGCCTTCAGAGCGGGCAGACCGGTGATGGACAGGGCGCCCTGCGGGGTGCCGTGGTAGGCGACCGCGCGCGAGATGACCTTGTGCTTGGTGGGCTTGCCGACCAGCTTGAAGTACTGCTTGGCGAGCTTCCACGCGGTCTCGACGGCCTCGCCGCCGCCGGTGGTGAAGAAGACCTTGTTCAGGTCGCCCGGGGCGTGGTGCGCGAGGCGCTCGGCCAGCTCGACGGCCTTGGGGTGGGCGTAGGACCACACCGGGAAGAACGCCAGCTCCTGCGCCTGCTTGGAGGCGGTCTCGGCGAGCTCGACGCGGCCGTGCCCGGCCTGCACCACGAACAGGCCGGCGAGACCGTCCAGGTAGCGCTTGCCCTGGTCGTCGTAGATGTACGTGCCCTCGCCCCGGACGATGGTGGGGACGGGGGCCTTCTCGTACGACGACATGCGCGTGAAGTGCATCCACAGGTGGTCGTACGCGGTCTGGGAGAGGTCCTTGCTCACGGCTATCGGGTCCTCACGGTTATCGGGTTCCCCACATGTAGGTCTGCTTCTTGAGCTTGAGGTAGACGAAGCTCTCGGTGGAGCGCACGCCGGGGACGGCCCGGATGCGTTTGTTGATGACGTCCAGGAGGTGGTCGTCGTCCTCGCAGACGATCTCCACCATCAGGTCGAAGGAACCCGCGGTCATCACCACGTACTCGCACTCGGACATGGCCGTCAGCGCGTCCGCCACCGACTCCACGTCGCCCTCGACGTTGACGCCGACCATCGCCTGTCTGCGGTAGCCCACGGTGAGCGGGTCCGTGACGGCGACGATCTGCATCACGCCCTGGTCGAGCAGCTTCTGGACGCGCTGGCGCACGGCCGCCTCGGACAGGCCCACAGCCTTGCCGATGGCGGCGTACGGCCGGCGGCCGTCCTCCTGGAGCTGCTCGATGATGGCGAGGGAGACGGCGTCCAGCTGCGGCGAGCTGCCGTTCCTGGACTCGCGGGAGGACTCGCGGTGCTCCCGCGAGCCCTTCTGGTCTGCGCTTCGACTGGCCACGAGCTCACTGTGCACGAGGTCTCGACACTTCCGCAAGCCTCGATCGATGAAATCCGTTGTTTCAGTAGCCGACTCCTGCGGATTCCGCACGATCGAAGGGAGCGGGGGTGTTGAAAACGTGGGTCGGCCGACTAGGGTGGGTGTCTCAAGTACTGGACATCCGAACTGGAGGGCCGGCAGTGAGCACCGAGCTGCGTCGTCTGCGCAACTACATCGGCGGTGAGTTCCGGGACGCCGCCGACGGACGGACCACCGAGGTGGTCAATCCCGCGACGGGCGAGGCGTACGCGACCGCTCCGCTGTCCGGGCAGGCGGACGTGGACGCCGCGATGGCGGCGGCCGCCGAGGCCTTCCCCGGCTGGCGCGACACCACGCCCGCCGAGCGCCAGAAGGCCCTGCTGAAGATCGCGGACGCCTTCGAGGAGCGCGCCGAGGAGCTGATCGCGGCCGAGGTGGAGAACACGGGCAAGCCGGTCGGGCTGACCCGCTCCGAGGAGATCCCGCCGATGGTCGACCAGATCCGCTTCTTCGCGGGTGCGGCGCGGATGCTGGAGGGCCGCTCGGCCGGTGAGTACATGGAGGGCCTGACCTCCATCGTGCGCCGTGAGCCGGTCGGTGTCTGCGCGCAGGTCGCGCCGTGGAACTACCCGATGATGATGGCCGTGTGGAAGTTCGCCCCGGCGATCGCGGCGGGCAACACGGTCGTGCTGAAGCCGTCCGACACCACCCCCGCGTCGACGGTGCTGATCGCGGAGATCCTCGGCGGGATCCTGCCCAAGGGCGTCTTCAACGTCATCTGCGGCGACCGCGAGACCGGCCGCCTGATGGTCGAGCACGAGATCCCGGCGATGGCCTCCATCACCGGTTCCGTACGGGCCGGCATGCAGGTCGCCGAGTCCGCGGCCAAGGACGTCAAGCGCGTCCACCTGGAGCTGGGCGGCAAGGCCCCGGTCGTGGTCTTCGAGGACACCGACATCGCCAAGGCCGTCGAGGACATCTCGGTCGCGGGTTACTTCAACGCCGGCCAGGACTGTACGGCCGCCACGCGCGTCCTCGTCCACGAGTCCATCCACGACGAGTTCGTCTCCGCGCTGTCGAAGGCCGCCGCCGAGACGAAGACCGGGCAGCCGGACGACGAGGACGTGCTGTTCGGCCCGCTCAACAACCCCAACCAGCTCAAGCAGGTCGAGGGCTTCATCGAGCGGCTGCCCGCGCACGCGCGCGTGGAGGCCGGCGGCAAGCGGGTCGGCGACAAGGGCTACTTCTACGCGCCGACCGTCGTCTCGGGCCTGAAGCAGGACGACGAGATCATCCAGAAGGAGGTCTTCGGCCCGGTCATCACCGTCCAGTCCTTCTCGGACGAGGAGCAGGCGGTGGAGTGGGCCAACGGCGTCGAGTACGCGCTCGCCTCCTCCGTGTGGACCAAGGACCACGGCCGCGCCATGCGGATGTCCAAGAAGCTCGACTTCGGCTGCGTGTGGATCAACACCCACATCCCGCTGGTCGCCGAGATGCCGCACGGCGGCTTCAAGAAGTCCGGCTACGGCAAGGACCTGTCGGCGTACGGCTTCGACGACTACACGCGGATCAAGCACGTGATGACGTCGTTGGACGCGTAGTCACCCGTAGTCACCCGTAGTCACCCGGGCAGGACTGCCTGCGGCCCCGGACGGTTGGTTCCGTCCGGGGCCGCTCGTGCGTCCGGTGGCCCGCGCGGAAAAGTGTTATCCGCAAGTCCTTCACACCGTCTCCGTCTGTGATCCCCGGCATAGCCAAGATCCCGGTCCTACCTGAGAGGGTGCGTGCGGAACATCAGCGATCCCAGGCGTCGAGAGGCCACCGTGGACAGTCAGCAGTGGCGCGCCACCATCACGGCGGCGCAGTCCGGCGACCGGCAGGCGCTGGACGAGCTGGTCGCGGGCTGGCTGCCGCTGGTCTACAACATCGTGGGCCGGGCCCTGAACGGTCACGCCGACGTCGACGACGTCGTCCAGGAGACCATGCTGCGCGCGGTCGACAACCTCGGCTCGCTGCGCGACCCGGACAGCTTCCGGTCCTGGCTGGTGGCGATCGCCATGCGCCAGATACGCGACCGGGCCCGGCGCCGGACCCCGGACCGGCTGGAGGAGGCGGCGGCCTCCGACTTCGCCGAACTGACCGTGCTGCGGCTCCAGCTGGAGGGGCAGCGGCGCGAGGTCGCCGAGGCCGCGCGGTGGCTCGACGGCGAGGACCGGCAGCTGCTGTCGCTGTGGTGGCTGGAGGTCGCGGGCGAACTGACCCGGCGCGAGCTGGCCGCCGCCGTCGGCATCACCCGGCAGCACGCCGCCGTGCGCGTGCAGCGGATGAAGGAGCGCCTGGAGACCTCGCGCGGCATCGTCCGCGCCCTGGACGGCGCCTGCCCCGACCTGCGCGAGCTGACCGGCCGCTGGAACGGCCGGCCCGACTCGGTGTGGCGCAAGCGGCTGGCCCGGCACATTAGGGGCTGCGGCTACTGCGGCGACACCCACGAGACGGTCGTACCGGCGGAACGCCTCCTGGTCGGCATCGCGCTCGTCCCGCTGCCCGTCGGGTTCACGCTGTCGCTCGCCTTCGGCGGGAAGACGGCCGTGGCCGCCGGCTCCGCCGGGTGGTCCGCCAAGCTGCTGGGCGCGCTCACCAAGCCGGCCGTGGCGATGACCGCCGGCGCGACGATCGTCGCGGGCGGCGCCTACGTCGCCACCCAGCCGCCGGACGCTCCGCCTCCCCGGGCCGCGGTCAGCCCCATGGCGGCGGCGACCTCCGAACCGCCGCCCTCCGCCACGCCCAGCCCCACCCCCACGCCCTCCCCGTCGGCGACGAAGAAGGCCGACCTGTACGGCACGGTCGTCGACGCCGTCGACCGCGCCCCCGACCCGAACGCCCGGCCCGCCGCCCTGCCCCGCCGCCCCGAGTCCGGCATCACCAGCACCGGCGGCCCGAAGGCCGTCATGCAACACCGTGGCGACAACGTGACGCTGAGCGGCCGGGGCTACGTCCTGGTGCGCTGGCAGATCTCGCCGCACGCCCGGCCCGGCGCGGTGGTCATGCCGACCTGGACCGGCCTGAAGGGCAAGCTGTTCCACGTGGCCTCCGGCGGCTCGCGCCGCATGGACGACCCGCTGCCCGGCGCCCCGAACGGCTACGCCACCGGCATGGGCGGCCCGGACATCGGATACGCGGTGCTGCCGCCCGGCACCCAGCAGATGTGGCAGAACGAGTACTTCTACGTCGACGGCACCGTCACCCTCACCCAGAACGAACGCGGCTGCGACTACGGCCTCGCCGTCTCCCCGACCGGCTGGGAGGCCGTGGACAAGGACGTCAACGAGGGCCCCGCTCAGGGCGCCATCCGCTACGGCCTGGTCCGCGACACCGGCACGGACAGCGCGCCGGTGCCGCAGTACGTCACGCGCTCGACCCCGGCCGATCCGGCGACGGTGCCCCAGCGCTCGCGCGTGTAGCGCACAGCACGTCGATGCGGTTGGTGGTGATCGAGTCCACCCCCGCGTCCAGCAGCCGCCGCATCGAGCGGCGCGTGTCGGGGGTCCAGACGGACAGCAGGTAGCCGTCGCGGTGGACGCGGTCGGCGAGGGGGCGGTCCACCAGCGGGAAACGGTAGTTGAGCCAGCGCGGGCGGACCGCCTCCAGCAGGACGGGCCGGGGCGGGGCCAGCGTCGTCCAGGTGAGGGCGATCTCGGCGGCCGGGTCCGCCGCGCGCACGGCGAGCATGGCGTCGGCGCCCGCGCAGTAGTACACGCGGTCCGCCGCCCCCACCTCCCGTACGGCGTCCATCACCCGCCGCACCGCCCGCACGTCGGGCGAGCCGGGCAGGTCGATCATCACCCGGTGGCCGTCGGTCGCGGCCAGCGCCTCCGCCAGGGCCGGAACCGCGCCGCCGGTGAGCCCGCGCACCTCCTCCCAGGACAGCGCGAGCACCGGCCGCTCGTGCTCCCAGAGCCGCTTCAGCGTGTCGTCGTGCAGCAGCACCGGCACGCCGTCCCGGGTCAGCCGTACGTCGATCTCCACCGCGTCCGCGCCCCGGTCGAGCGCGGAACGCAGCGAGGCGACGGTGTTCTCGCGGTGGCGGTAGGGGTCGCCCCGGTGGGCCACGGCGGTCACGAGCCGCGCCGGGTGCTCGGGGGAGGGTGTCACCGGTCCAGCCACCCCGCGGTGTACGTGTCGATCTCCTGCGTGATCCGGGCCTTGCCCGCCGGGTCCAGGAAGGAGGCCTCGACGGCGTTCTTCGCCAGGTCGGCCAGGCCCCGCTCGTCGAGGTCGAGCAGCCGGGCGGCGACCGCGTACTCGTTGTCGAGGTCGGTGCCGAACATCGGGGGGTCGTCGGAGTTGATCGTGACGATGACCCCGGCCTCGGCGAACTCCTTGATCGGGTGCTCGTCGAGTGTGCGGACCGCGCGCGTGGCGATGTTGGAGGTCGGGCACACCTCCAGCGGGATCCGGTGCTCGGCGAGGTGCGCGAGCAGCTTCGGGTCCTGCGCGGAGCTGGTGCCGTGACCGATGCGCTCGGCTCGCAGATGCGTGAGGGCGTCCCACACCGTCTCCGGGCCGGTGGTCTCGCCGGCGTGCGGTACGGAGTGCAGCCCGGCGGCGATCGCCCGGTCGAAGTACGGCTTGAACTGCGGCCGCTCCACGCCGACCTCGGGCCCGCCCAGTCCGAAGGAGACCAGGCCCTCCGGGCGCAGCCGGTCGTCGGTGGCGAGCCGGGTCGTCTCCTCGGCGGCTTCGAGCCCCGCCTCGCCGGGGATGTCGAAGCACCAGCGCAGCACCGTCCCGAAGTCGGCCTCGGCGGCCTTGCGGGCGTCCTCGATCGCGTCCATGAAGGCGCGTTCGTCGATGCCGCGGCGGGTGGAGGAGAAGGGGGTGATGGTCAGCTCGGCGTACCGCACCTGCTGCCGGGCCAGGTCACGGGCCACCTCGTAGGTCAGCAGCCGGACGTCCTCCGGGGTGCGGATCAGGTCGACGACCGACAGGTACACCTCGATGAAGTGGGCGAAGTCGGTGAAGGAGAAGTAGTCGACCAGGGCTGCGGGGTCGGCCGGAACCTTCGAGTCGGGATGCCGGGCGGCCAGCTCGGACACGATCCGGGGGGAGGCGGAGCCCACGTGGTGCACGTGCAGTTCGGCCTTGGGCAGACCGGCGACGAAGGCCTTCAGGTCGCGCGGGGCACGGGGGTCGACGAGATGCTCGGTCAAGGGTTCCTCCCCGGAACGGCGCCCCTGCCGGCGAGTGGCGGGCGGGGCGCGGGTGATCGGCTGATCGATGACGCGGGTCTCATCGTAGACACGGGGGCAGTGCCCCTGAGGGGCACGGGTCCCTATCGATGTGCGGCTTTGCCGCGTGGGGGCGAGCAGCCCCACGCACCCGCACTGTGGCACGCACCGAACGGCCCCGTAGCATGGCGGCACGATCGACCCAGGGGGGATGCACCATGACGGACCCGACGCAGTCCGGTGGAGGCGGCGGCCACGATCCGTGGGCGCCCCCGGAGAACCGGCCGTCACTCGACAAGCAACAGCCCCCCACCGCAGGGCCGCCCCCCGTGCACGACCAGGCCACGGTCACCTCGATGCCGAGCGCGGGTTTCACCCCACCCACCGGCACGCCACCGTTCGACACCTCGGGCACCGGCGCTGTCCCGCCCCCACCCGCCGCCCCCGGCGGGTACGGCTACCCCGGCTATCCCCAGGCGGGCTACGGCTGGCCCGGTATGCAGCCGGCCCCCCAGAACGGCCTGGGCATCGCCGCGATGGTGCTGGGCATCGTCTCGTGCACGCTCTTCTGTCTGTACGGCGTGGTCTCCCTGGTCACCGGCATCCTCGCGATCGTCTTCGGCATCAAGGGCCGCAGGCGCGCCGAGGCCGGAGTGGCCACCAACCACGGTCAGGCCCAGGCCGGCCTGATCATGGGCATCATCGGGATCATCCTCGGCATCGCGGTGATCGTCCTGATAGCCGTCGGCATCACGGCCGCGATCAACAGCGACGAGCCGTACGACGACCCGTACTACGGCGCCCACGCCCCGGTCGCCACCGCCCCGTCCCACCACTGAAACGGCCGTACTGCGCGGCGGAGTTGGCCACTACGATTCCCTGGTCTGACAACGGAGGGGAGATCGTCCATGTCCAACACCAATCCCACGCCCGGTGGGTTCGGTCCGCCGTCCCAGCCCCCGCAGCAGCCGGCCCCCGGCTACGGATATCCGCAGCAGGGCGGCCCCGGCTACGGCTACCCCCAGGGCAGCCCCGGCTACCCGGCCGCGCCGCCCGCGGGCTACCCCCAGGCGCCCGGTTACGCGATGCCCGCGCAGCCGAGCAACGGCATGGGAACCACGGGTCTGGTGCTGGGCATCATCGGCGTGGTGTGCAGCGTGACCTTCATTCTGTGGTTCTTCGGCGTGATCCTGGGCATCCTGGCGATCATCTTCGGCGCCATCGGCCGGGGCAAGGCCACCCGAGGTGAGGCCACCAACAAGGGCGCGGCGACCGCCGGGCTGGTCTGCGGCATCATCGCCACCGTCATCCTGCCGCTGCTGGGCTTCCTGCTCTTCGCCAGCATCATGGGCGGGATCGGCGCGGCTGCCTGAAGCTGCTGCGTCACGGGGGGCCGGCCTCATGGGGCCGGCCCCTCACCTCATGCCCCTCGCAGCCGCTCCCGCGCCTCCATCAGCGCGAATCCCAGCAGGTTCGGCCCCCGCCACCGCTCCGGATCCGCCACCGCCTCGTCGTCCGCGGCCAGCCCGATGCCCCACACCCGGTCCACGGGACTCGCCTCGACCAGCACCCGCTCGCCTGTGCCCAGCAGAAATCCCCGCAGCTCCGGATGCGCGCCGAATTTGTGGACGCTTCCCTCCACGACGATCCGGAACCGCTCCCGCTGCCATATCGCCTCGTCGAACCCGCGCACCTGCCGCCCGGCCTTCTTCGCCTCGGCGGGATGCCCGGCGGCGAGCACGGCGCGCTCCGCCGCCGCGTCTCCGAACAGCCGGGCCTTGCCGGCCATCATCCAGTGCTCGGCGGTCGCGTACTCCACGCCGTCCACCGTGAACGGCGCCGGCCACCACTGGCTCAGGCAGCTCGCCCCGACCCGGCCGTCCGGCCGCGGCCGGTGCCCCCAGAAATGCAGATACCTGACCCTCGCGCCGGCGCGGACCGCCCTGATCAAGGCGTCCAAGGAGCCGACCGCCCCCGTGATCTCCTCCATGCCCGCGAGTCTGGCACGCACCACTGACACACCGTCGTGCCTTTTCGCGGCGGACTCGACACCTGGCCGACAGATTCCGTCGCGTAACCAAAAATCAACAACGGAATCCCTTGTTGCAGTGGCATCCCTCTGTCAGGATCGGCACTCAAATCGAGCCTGAGCCACGCCGGCCCCACCACGGGGACACGGAGGAGAGCGACATGCACAACCCGGGCAACGCCACCCCGGACCGATTCCCGGCCGAGGCGCGCTTCGAGGAGGGCGCCCAGTTCATCGCCGGCCGCCTGAGCAGGGGCACCTCCGGCCGCACGCACGCGGTCGTCGACCCGGCGTCGGGCGAGGAAGTGCTCCGCTACGAACTGGCCGGCACGGCCGACGTCGACCGGGCCGTCGCAGCCGCCCGCGAGGCCTTCCCGGGCTGGGCGGGAGCCACGCCCGGCGAGCGTTCCGACGCCCTGCACCGGTTCGCCGCGGTCCTGGCCGACCACGCCGAGGACTTCGCCCGTGCCGAGTCGCTCCAGTGCGGCAAGCCGCTGAAGCTGAGCCGGGGGTTCGACGTCCCGGGGACGATCGACAACACCGCCTTCTTCGCCGGTGCCGCGCGGCTTCTGCAGGGCCAGTCCGCCGGTGAGTACTCCGGGGACCACACGTCGTACCTCAGGCGCGAGCCCATCGGCGTCGTCGGTTCCGTCGCGCCCTGGAACTACCCCCTCCAGATGGCCGCCTGGAAGGTCCTGCCGGCGATCGCGGCGGGCAACACCATCGTCCTCAAGCCCGCCGAGCTCACCCCGCTGACCTCGCTGCTCTTCGCCCGGGCGGCCACGGACGCCGGGATCCCGGACGGTGTGATCAACATCGTCACCGGCACCGGCAAGGAGGCCGGTGAGCACCTCGTCGGCCATCCCGACGTCGCCATGACCTCCTTCACCGGCTCCACCGCCGTGGGCAGGCGTGTCGCCGAGATCGCCACCGCCACCGTCAAGCGCCTCCACCTGGAGCTCGGCGGCAAGGCGCCTTTCGTGGTCTTCGACGACGCCGACCTGGAGGCCGCCGCCCACGGTGCGGTCGCCGGCGCGCTCATCAACACCGGGCAGGACTGCACGGCCGCCACGCGCGCGTACGTGCAGCGGCCGCTGTACGACGCCTTCGTGGAACGGACGGCGGCGCTCATGGAGACCGTCCGGCTCGGCGACCCCTTCGCCCCCGGCACCGACCTCGGCCCGCTGATCTCGCACGTCCAGCGCGACCGGGTCGCCGGTTTCGTCGACCGGGCGCGCGCCTACGCGCGCGTGGTGACCGGCGGAGAAGCGCCAGGGGGGCAGCTGGCCAAGGGCGCCTACTACCGGCCCACCCTGATCGCCGACGCACCGCAGGACAGCGAGGTCGTCCAGTCCGAGATCTTCGGACCGGTCCTGGTCGTGCTGCCCTTCGACACCGACGACGAGGGCATCGCGCTCGCCAACGACACCCCGTACGGGCTCGCCGCCTCCGCCTGGAGCCGGGACGTGTACCGGGCGAACCGGGCCACGCGCGAGATCAAGGCGGGCTGCGTGTGGGTCAACGACCACATCCCGATCATCAGCGAGATGCCGCACGGCGGCTACAAGTCCTCCGGCTACGGCAAGGACATGTCCGCATACTCGTTCGAGGAGTACACGCAGATCAAGCACGTCATGTTCGACAACACCGCGGTGGCCGTGAAGGACTGGCACCGCACCGTCTTCGGGGACCGATAGTCGTCTGCAGGCCGCCTGACCAACGGCCGCCCACCCTCCGAAAGGGCACCACGCGCATGGAGCAGTACGAGCCCGACCGCCTGTCCCCGGCCCAAGTGGCCGCCATGCGGCGCAGTCTCAGGAACGGCAGGGCCGCCCTCACCCGGCGGTCGCTGCTGCGCGCCTCCGCGGGCGGCGCGCTCGCGGCCGGCGGACTCGGGACGCTGAGCGCCTGCGGCATCCCGGCGGCGGGCCAGTCGCAGGGCGGCGTCCCGGCGGAGGACCGCTCGGCCAAGGAGAAGACCGTGAGCTTCTCCAACTGGACCGAGTACATGGACGTCGACGACAGCGGCAAGCACCACCCGACGCTGGAGCAGTTCACCAAACGCACCGGCGTCAAGGTCAAGTACACCGAGGACATCAACGACAACAACGAGTTCTTCGGCAAGATCAAGCCGCAGCTCGCCGCGGGCCAGGACACCGGCCGCGACATCATCGTCCTCACCGACTGGCTGGCCGGCCGCCTGATCCGCCTGGGCTGGGTGCAGAAGCTCGACCCGGCCAACCTGCCGCACGCCTACGCCAACCTGTCGGCCCAGTTCCGCAGCCCCGACTGGGACCCGGGCCGCGCCTACTCCTACGTCTGGCAGGGCATCTCGACCGTCATCGCGTACAACAAGAAGGCGCTCGACGGCGTCGAGGTGAAGTCGATATCCGACCTGCTCGACAACCCCAAGCTCAAGGGGCGCGTCGGCTTCCTGTCGGAGATGCGCGACAGCGTCGGCATGACGCTGCTCGACATGGGCAAGGACCCGGCGGACTTCACCGCCGACGACTACGACGCGGCCATCGCCCGGCTCCAGAAGGCCGTCGACAAGGGCCAGATCCGCCGCTTCACCGGCAACGACTACACCTCCGACCTGACCAGCGGCGACTTCGCGGCCTGCGTCGCCTGGGCCGGGGACGTGGTCCAGCTCAAGGCGGACAGCCCGGACATCGACTTCCTCATCCCGGACAGCGGCTACATGACGTCGACCGACAACCTGCTGATTCCCAACAAAGCCCGCCACAAGACGAACGCCGAGCGGCTCATCGACTTCTACTACGAGCCGAAGCCGGCCGCCGAACTCGCCGCGTACATCAACTACGTGTGCCCCGTCGACGGCGTGAAGGCCGAACTGGCGAAGATCGACGAGGACGCGGCGAACAACCCGCTGATCATCCCCGACAAGGCCATGGCCGCCAAGTCGCACGCCTTCCGCTCGCTGAGCTCGAAGGAAGAGACCGAGTTCGAAGAGAAGTTCGCGAAGCTGACGGGGGCGTGACCCAGGATGACGAACAAGACAGACCCCACCGGCGACGTCCGCCTGACAGGCATATCCAAGACCTACGGCGCCTTCACCGCCGTCCATCCGCTCGACCTGACCGTCCCGCAGGGCTCCTTCTTCGCCCTGCTCGGCGCCTCCGGCTGCGGCAAGACCACCACCCTGCGCATGATCGCCGGCCTGGAGGAACCTTCCGCCGGCACCGTCTTCCTGGGCGACCAGGACGTGACGTCCCTCCCGCCGTACAAGCGGCCGGTGAACACGGTCTTCCAGTCGTACGCCCTCTTCCCGCACCTCGACATCTTCGAGAACGTCGCCTTCGGCCTGCGCCGGCGCGGCCTGAAATCGGTGAAGAAGCAGGTCGATGAGATGCTCGACCTCGTCCAGCTCGGTGAGCAGGCCCGCAAGAAGCCGCATCAGCTCTCCGGCGGCCAGCAGCAGCGCGTCGCCGTGGCCCGGGCGCTGATCAACCACCCCAAGGTGCTCCTGCTCGACGAGCCGCTCGGCGCCCTCGACCTGAAGCTGCGCCGCCAGATGCAGCTGGAGCTCAAGCGCATCCAGACCGAGGTCGGCATCACCTTCATCCACGTCACGCACGACCAGGAGGAGGCCATGACCATGGCCGACACGGTCGCCGTGATGAACGCGGGCCGCGTCGAGCAGCTCGGCTCGCCGGCCGACCTCTACGAGAACCCGCGCACCACCTTCGTCGCCAACTTCCTCGGCACCTCCAACTTCATCGAGGCCGAGGTCGACTCCAAGAGCGGCGAGGAGATCGTGCTGAAGGCGGGCGGCGGCAAGCTCGTCCTACCCGAGGCCCGGTGCGGCGCCCCCACGACGGCCGGCGGCAAGGTGCTGGTCGGCGTCCGCCCGGAGAAGATCTCCCTCACCCACGCCGACGACGCCGGCGAGATACCCGAGGGCCGCAACCGCATCACCGGCCGGATAGCCGACTCCAGCTTCATCGGCGTCTCGACCCAGTACGTCGTCGACAGCCCGGTCTGTACCGACTTCGAGGTCTACGCCCAGAACATCGACCGCGACCCGCGGCTCGTGCCCGGCGCCGAGGTCGTCCTGCACTGGAACCCGGCCCACACCTTCGGCCTGGACGCCGCCCAGGACGCCGGCGCCGGAGTGGAAGAGGCGGCCTGATGTCGACACTCACCGAGGCGCCACCGCCGCTCGCACCACGAGCCCCCGAGCCGCAACCCCCGAAGCGCAGGGGCCGCTGGACCCCGTACTGGCTGCTGCTCCCCGGCATCCTCTGGCTGCTGGTGTTCTTCGCGCTGCCGATGATCTACCAGGCCTCCACGTCCGTGCAGACGGGCTCCCTGGAGGAGGGCTACAAGGTCACCTGGCACTTCGCCACGTACTGGGACGCGCTGTCCGCGTACGGGCCGCAGTTCGTCCGGTCCGTGCTCTACGCGGGCACCGCCACGATCCTGTGCCTCCTGCTCGGCTACCCGCTCGCGTATCTGATCGCCTTCCGCGCGGGCCGCTGGCGGAACCTGATCATGATCCTGGTGATCGCGCCGTTCTTCACCAGCTTCCTGATCCGCACCCTCGCCTGGAAGACGATCCTCGCGGACGGCGGCCCGCTCGTCGGCGCGCTCGACACGCTGCACGTCCTGGACGTCACCAGCTGGCTCGGCTGGACCGCCGGCGACCGGGTCCTCGCCACGCCGCTCGCGGTGGTCTGCGGACTGACGTACAACTTCCTGCCGTTCATGATCCTGCCGCTCTACACCTCGCTGGAGCGGATCGACGGCCGGCTCCACGAGGCCGCCGGTGATCTGTACGCCCGTCCCTGGACGACCTTCCGCAAGGTCACCTTCCCGCTGTCGATGCCGGGTGTCGTCTCCGGCACGCTGCTCACCTTCATCCCGGCCACCGGCGACTACGTCAACGCCGATCTGCTCGGCTCCACGGACACCCGCATGGTCGGCAACGTCATCCAGACACAGTTCCTCAGAGTGCTCGACTACCCGACGGCCGCGGCGCTCTCCTTCATCCTCATGGCGGCCATTCTCCTCATGGTCACCCTCTACATCCGCAGGTCCGGGACGGAGGATCTGGTCTAAATGCCCTTCGTCAACTGGCTCAAGAGAAATCTCGTCGTCATCGCGGGACTCCTGACGCTCGGCTATCTGCTCCTGCCGAACGTCATCGTCACGGTGTTCTCCTTCAACAAACCGAAGGGGCGCTTCAACTACGAGTGGCAGCAGTTCTCGCTGGACGCCTGGAAGGACCCCTGCGGGGTCTCCGACCTGTGCGGCTCGCTGTCGGTCAGTCTCCAGATCGCGTTCTGGGCGACCCTCGGCGCCACCCTCCTCGGCACGCTCATCGCCTTCGCCCTGGTCCGCTACCGGTTCCGCGCCCGCGGCGCCGTGAACTCGCTGATCTTCCTGCCGATGGCGATGCCCGAGGTCGTCATGGCCGCCTCGCTGCTCACCCTGTTCCTCAACATGGGCGCCCAGCTGGGCTTCTGGACGATCCTCATCGCGCACATCATGTTCTGCCTGAGTTTCGTGGTCACGGCCGTCAAGGCGCGCGTGATGTCGATGGACCCGAAACTGGAGGAGGCGGCGCGGGACCTGTACGCGGGCCCGTTCCAGACCTTCGTCCGGGTCACCCTGCCGATCGCGGCGCCGGGAATCGCGGCGGGCGCGCTGCTCGCCTTCGCCCTCTCCTTCGACGACTTCATCATCACGAACTTCAACGCGGGCTCGACCGTCACGTTCCCGATGTTCGTCTGGGGCTCGGCACAGCGCGGAACGCCCGTGCAGATCAACGTCATCGGTACGGCCATGTTCCTCGTCGCCGTGCTGCTGGTCCTGGCCTCGATGGCCGTCGGTAATCGCCGTAACAGACAAAAGGCATGACTGTAGGGAGTTGAAATCATGGCCCCAGGCGCCATGAGTCAGTGGACGAGATCCCTGTCGGAAGCCCAGCCGGTCCCGTACTGGCTGGACGACCCCGGCCGGCCCCGTCCCGAACCCGCCCTCACCACCTCCGAGACCTGCGATCTGCTGGTCGTCGGCGGCGGCTACAGCGGACTGTGGACGGCGCTGATCGCCAAGGAACGCGACCCGCGGCGGGACGTGGTGCTGGTGGAGGGCCGCGAGGTGGGCTGGGCCGCCTCGGGCCGCAACGGCGGGTTCTGCGCCGCATCCCTCACCCACGGCCTGCCCAACGGCCTCGCCCGCTGGCCCGACGAGATCCACAAGCTCCAGGAGCTGGGCACCCGCAACCTCGACGCGATCCAGGCGGCGGTCGCCCGGCACTCCATCGACTGCGACTTCGAACGCACCGGCGAGATCGACGTCGCCACCGAGCCGTACCAGGCGGCGGAACTGCGCGCCTGGCACGAGGAGATGTCCCGCCGGGGCCTCGCCGAGGACGTCGAGTACCTGGACGCCGAGGCGGTCCGGGAACAGGTGAACTCACCCACCTTCCAGGCGGGCCTGTGGGACCGCAGGGGCGTGGCGATGCTGCACCCGGCGAAGCTGGCCTGGGGCCTGAAGCGGGCCTGCGTCGAGCTGGGCGTCCGCGTCTACGAGCACACCCCCGCCCTCACCCTGAAGCCGTACGGCACCGGCATGACCGTACGCACCCCCTACGCCCGGGTGCGCGCCCGCCAGGTCGCCCTCGGCACGAACATCTTCCCGAACCTGGTCAGACGCGTCCGCTCGTACACCGTCCCGGTCTACGACTACGCCCTCATGACCGAGCCGCTCACCCCCGCTCAACTGGCCTCGATCGGCTGGAAGAACCGCCAGGGCCTCGGGGACAGCGCCAACCAGTTCCACTACTTCCGCCTGTCCGCCGACAACCGCGTCCTCTGGGGCGGCTACGACGCGATCTACCCCTATGGCGGCCGCGTCCGCGCCGAGTACGACGACCGCCCGGCGACCTACGCCAAGCTCGCCGGGCACTTCTTCACCTGCTTCCCGCAACTGGAGGGCGTCCGCTTCACCCACGCCTGGGGCGGCGCGATCGACACCTGCTCCCGCTTCTCGGCGTTCTTCGGCACCGCCCACCAGCAGAAGGTCGCCTACGCGGCCGGCTACACGGGCCTGGGCGTCGGCGCGACGCGCTTCGGCGCCGAGGTGATGCTGGACCTGCTGTCCGGCGAGCGCACGGAACGCACGGAACTGCAGATGGTCCGCAAGAAGCCCCTGCCCTTCCCCCCGGAACCCTTCGCCTGGACGGGCATCGCCCTCACCAAGTGGTCCCTGGCCCGCGCGGACGCCCAGGGCGGCCGGCGCAACCTGTGGCTGCGCGCGATGGACCGGCTGGGACTGGGTTTCGACAGCTGATCACTCGGGGGTCCGGCCCGGCGCAGGGCTCCGCCCGCTCCGGCGGGGCCGTTGGCCGGGCCTCCTCCCGGCGCGGCGGCCCTTACATCCAGTTCCTCGCCGACCAGGAGCGGTTGCGCGAGGAGCTCCTCCACACCTTCGGCGCGCTGCACAGCGCGAACAAACAGATCGTGCCGTCCTCGGACCGTCCGCCCAAGCAGCTGACCCACCTCGGGGACAGGCTGCGCAGCCGGCTGGAGTCCGGGCTCATCACGCATGTCCAGCCGCCCGACCAGCAGGCGCGCGTCGCCCTTCTGCAACGCCGGGTGGAACGGGAGCAGCTCGCCGCGCCGCCGGAGGTCCTGGAGTACGTCGCCTCGCAGGTCCAGCGGAACGTCCGGGAACGGGAAGGGGCGCTGATCCGCGTGACCGCCTTCGCGTCCCTGAACCGGCAGCAGGTGGACGTACGGCTGGCCGAGGTCGTCCTCAGGGACCTGGTGCCGGACCGGGTGCCGACACGGGAGGAGGACGTGGCGCGACTGATCATCGCGCAGACCGCCGACTACTTCGGCGTCACGGCCGACGACGTGTGCGGAAAGGAACGCGGACGCGCCACGTGACGGCTCGTCAGATCGCCATGTACCTGTGCCGCGAGCTCACCGACCTGTCGACGCCGAGGATCGCCTCGGTCTTCGGCGGCCGTGACCGGGAGACCGTCGAGCGCGCGGACCGGAAGATCCGCAACCTGATGGCCGAGCGCCGCTCCATCTACAACCAGATGACCGAACTCACCCTGCGCGTCAAGGACGCCGGGGGCTGAGCTTCGACGCTGAACCGGCGGGGTGTGAGACGGTTCACTCCGATGAGGGGCCGAAACCCGCGTAATGACCGCACGGAGAGCTCTCTCTCCCTCGTGACGCCCTCGGGACGCCCTGCGCGTTCGCGAGATCCACGAGTGAGAAGGAGGTCATCCTGATGACCGGTGCGAAGACGGCGGTCGAGTGGCTCGCATCCGTCGCGCCCGATCCCGAGGCCTGCCGCTGGGAATGGGAGCGCAACCCGCTCGGGGTCGCGCTGCTGCCGGCCGGCAGCGCGTGGGACGTGCTCGTCCTGCCCGACGCACTCGGCTACGCCACGCTCGACGTGCTCAGCCGCGTTCTCGACCAGCCGGGCCCCGTGCTCGTCGACTTCGGCGACGCGCGCGTGGGGTTCTTCGTGCCGCCGGGCACCGCGGCCCGCTGGCTCGGCACGGGCATCCGCACGGCGGGCGCCGGCACCTGGATCGTCGTGCCGTACCCGGGCCGTTCCTCACCCGGCGGAGTCCGCTGGCTCGTCCCCCCGGACGGTTCTGGCACCCTGACGGACCCGGCCCTGCTGGAACTGGCGATGCACGAGGCGGCGGTGGGGCTGGCCACGAAGAAGGAAGATTAGGCCCTACCGGGGCTGCCCGGGCGGCGTCGTCCGCCCGAGGAACAGCCACAGCGACGACAGCGGCACCGCGCACAGACACCAGCTGGCCACCACGTCCAGTGGCCAGTGGTAGCCGCGGCGGACCAGGCCGTAGCTCACGCCGAGAACCAGGACGAGGCAGGCGGTGACCAGGGCGCGGCGGGCGAGGTGCGTGACCAGCCGGGGGAGCAGGAGCAGGGTCGCGCAGCCGTAGGCGACGGCGGCCGTGGCGGTGTGGCCCGAGGGGTAGTAGCCGGTGCCGGGCGGGACGGCCGGGGTGCCCGGACGGTCCGTGAGTTCCTTGAGCGGGATGATCAGTACCGGGACCAGGGCCATGAGGAGGGCCACGGCGGTGACGGGCAGCCACCAGCGGTCCGTCCGGCGAGTTCGCAGGGCGACGTATCCGAGGGCGACGGCGAGGACCGGGACCGCGACCTGGACGTTGCCGAGGTCGGAGAGGAACTCGGAGAGACCGTCCGGGTGGACGAGGCCGCGGCTGACGCGCTCGTCGAGGCGGACGAGCGGGCCGCCGTCGACGACCTGCCAGGTGATCAGGGCGAACAGGAGCGCCGGGAGGCCGAGCAGGAGGGCCCAGAAGCGCGGGTGCCGCGCGGTGGTGGACTCGGCGAGATCCTGGTTCCCGGAGATCGGCATGGGACACAGCTTGGCACGGGCACAGATATCCACTGTCCACCCGCGCGACCCAGTGGAGGATCACGTGAACCAGCCGGAGAGCGACGACGACGGCCTCTTCGACCACTGTCCGTGGCGCTACGCCGAGCAGGCGACGGAGGGGCAGCGGGCGGCACAGGAGCAGCGGCAGAAGCGGCTGCTCGGGGGAGCGGGGCCGGTGTCCGTACGGCTCGGTGAGGGCTGCTTCGTCGCTGAGACGGCCGCGGTGTACCCGGACGTCCTGCACCTGGGCGACCGCTCGTACATCGCGGCCCACGCCTACGTCACCGGCGAGATACGCACCGGCGCCGACTGCACGCTCAACCCCTTCACCGTGGTGCGCGGCACCGTCACCCTCGGGGACGGGGTGCGCATCGGCGCCCACAGCTCGCTGCTCGCCTTCAACCACGGGACCGCGCCCGAGCTGCCGGTCCATCGGCAGCCCGTCACCACCCGTGGGATCACGGTCGGCGACGACGTGTGGATCGGCTCCCACGTGGTCGTCGTGGACGGCGTCACCATCGGTGACCACTGTGTCATCGGCGCCGGCGCGGTCGTCACGAAGAACCTGCCCGCGTGGACGGTGGCGGCCGGCAACCCGGCCCGCCGGATCCGCGACCGCAGGGAGGCGCGGGTGCCCGCACCTCGCGCGAGAGCCCCGCACCCCGCCCAGGAGCGGTCGGTGCTCGTCGGTGAACTGTCCGCGTTCGTCACCGCCGCCCGTGCGCAGGCCGCCGACCTGCTCGACCGCTCCTGGCAGCCCGGCACGGGCCGGTACGTCGACCGGCCCGGCGCCGAGCCGACCGTGCGGGCGCACTGCGACGCCGTCGAGATCGCCGAGCTGCTGCTCGGGGAAGCGCCGCCCCACCTGCCCGCCGCCGAGCACACGGCACGGCTGCGTGCGCTCCAGGACCCCGTCACCGGGCTGGTCCCCGAGTACGGCGCGGCACCGCCGGTCCCCGGCCCGGCTGGGCTGCCGGAGGACGGGGCCTCGGCCTATCACGTGCTGTGCGTGGGCTACGCCCTGGACCTGCTCGGCAGTTCCTTCGCCCACCCGGTCCACACGGTGCGCACCACCACGGCGGACCGACTGGTCCGGCAGCTGGCCGAGTTGCCCTGGCGCGACCGTGCCTGGCACGCCGGAGCGTGGGTCGACTCCTGGGCCACCGCCGCGCACTGGAACCTGCGCCTCGGTACGGAGGCGGCCGCGCCCGGGGCGCTGGAGGCGCTGTTCGGCTGGCTGCACACCCACGTCGACCCCTGGACGGCGATGTGGGGCTCGCCCACCCCCGAGTCCGGGCGCCTCCAGATGGTCAACGGTTACTACCGGCTCACCCGCGGCTCCTTCGCCCAGTTCGGCCTGCCCGTACCGTACGCGGAACGCGTGATCGACACGGTCCTCGACCACGCGCGCGACCCCCGCCACTTCGCACCCGGCCGGGAGAACGCCTGCAACGTCCTGGACGTGATCCACCCCTTGTGGCTCTGCGCCCGGCAGACCACCCACCGCGCCGAGGAGGCCCGCTCCTGGGCGGCGACCCGGCTCACCGCCACCCTGCGCCGCTGGCACCCGGGCCGGGGCTTCCCCTTCGGCCCCACCCCCGACGGAACCGGCCCGGGCCGTGAACCCGGCCTCCAGGGCACGGAGATGTGGCTCGCCATCGTCTGGCTGCTCGCGGATCTCGTCGGCCTCGCGGACGTCCTGGAATACCGCCCGCGGGGGATACACCGGCCGGAACCGGCACTCCCCGCCGCAAGAGTCGCATGACTCCGGCTCACGGAATGGCTTCGATCCGTTCCAGGTTCTCCTCGCCCCATTCACCGAGGGGCGCCATCGCCGCGTTCAGGGAATGACCGAAATCGGTCAGCGAGTACTCCACCTTCGGCGGCACCTGATGGTGCACCTCGCGGTGTACGAGGCCGCTGTGCTCCATCTCCCGGAGCTGAAGGATCAGCACCCTTTCGCTGATGCCGGCCACTGTCCGCCTCAACTCCCCGAAGCGTAACGGCCCTTCACCGAGCGAGAACAAAATCAGGCCCTTCCACTTTCCGCCCATGACGGCGATGGCGGCGTCCAGGCCGCATGTATAGGTGCGTCTCGTCATTCGACCCTCCCACGAACAAAAATGTCAGTACCCGAGAAAAATGTAGGTACTTGAGGGAATGTACGCGATCACCCAGCATGGATTCCCGTACGGAGAACAAGGGAGAGAAAACATGGCTGGGGAGAACCGCACATCCGTCACCGTCGTCGGACTGGGTTCGATGGGCAGGGCACTGGCCGAGGCGTTCCTGGCGGCGGGGCACCCGACGACCGTCTGGAACCGCACCCCGGGCCGGGCCGGGCCGTTGGCGGACCAGGGGGCGCTGCACGCCGCGTCCATCGCGGACGCGGTCGCGTCGAGTGGACTGGTCGTCATCTGCCTGACCACGTTCGAGGACACGCGCGCGGCGCTGGAGCCCGCCGCCCGTGCCTTACGGGGACGCGCCCTCGTCACCCTGAACAGCGGCTCCCCGGCCGGCGCCCGTGAGACGGCCGCGTGGGCCACCGCCCACGGCGCCCGTCTGCTCGCCGGGGCCGTCAAGAACGTGCCGTCGGCCGTGGGGAAGCCGGACACCCTCCTCTACTACAGCGGGGACAAGGCCGTCTTCGACGAACACGAGAGGACCCTGAGAGTGCTGGGCGGCGACACCGTCCATCTCGGGGAGGAGCCCGATCTCGCCGCGCTGTACGAGATGGCGGTGGGCGCGATGCTGCTGCCCGCGCTCGTCGGCTTCTTCCAGGGGGCCGCGGCCGTCCAGGCACGCGGGCTGCGGGCGGACACGATGGTGCGGTTCGCCGGCAAGTGGCTGGACATGCTCAAAGAGCTGCTGCCGGTCTTCGCCGCGGAGATCGACAGCGGTGACTACGGCGACGCCGCGAGTTCCGTGAACCTCTTCCTCGCGGCCGCGGCCCATGACGACGACCTGACGGAGGAGACGAACGTCGACACCACCTGGCTGGCTCCCCTGCACGACCTGGTGCGGCGGGCGGCCGAGGCGGGCCACGGCGAGCACAGCATCTCGGCACTGACGGAAGTGCTCAGGAAGTCGCCACAGCGGGCGTGACGCCACCAAGGGGGCGGAGATGCCCGGAGAGGGAGGTCGGCCGCCCCGGAACAGGGGGGGTGGTTCCGAGGCGGCCGTCCGGACCGGAACGTCGCGCGCCCCGGGGGGTTTGGGGCGGGCGACTGTCCGATCGGTGAGGAGATCCAGAGCCTCAGGCTCCGGTTGTGTGCGCGAGGGCACGACCAGGTCGAAGCTGGGGAGGCCTCGGCCTGATGTCACCCACAGTCCCCTGTGGGCGGGGTGTATCTCTCATCTGGGTAGAACCTACGACAGGGGCTGGGCTCAGGACAGGCCACAGGGCCCGCTGCCATCCACCTCGCACACCTTCTTCACACGCTCGTCAGATACGCGCGAAGGCCTGCTCGATGATGTCGAGGCCCTCGTTCAGCAGGTCCTCGCCGATCACCAGCGGGGGCAGGAAGCGGAGCACGTTGCCGTAGGTGCCACAGGTCAGGACCAGCAGGCCCTCGGCGTGGCAGGCCTTGGCGAGCGCGGCGGTCGCCTCCGGGTTCGGCTCCTTGGTGGCGCGGTCCTTGACCAGCTCGATTGCGATCATCGCGCCACGGCCCCGGACGTCGCCGATGATGTCGAACTTGTCCTGCATGGCGGAAAGGCGCGCCTTCATCACGGCCTCGATGTTCTTCGCCCGGGCGTTGAGGTCGAGCTCCTTCATGGTCTCGATCGAGCCCAGGGCGCCCGCGCAGGCGACCGGGTTGCCGCCGTAGGTGCCGCCCAGACCGCCGGCGTGCGCGGCGTCCATGATCTCGGCGCGCCCGGTCACGGCGGCGAGCGGCAGACCGCCGGCGATGCCCTTGGCGGTGGTGATCAGATCCGGGACGACGCCCTCGTCCTCGCACGCGAACCACTGCCCCGTACGGCAGAAGCCGGACTGGATCTCGTCGGCGACGAAGACGATGCCGTGGTCGGAGGCGAACTTGCGGATCGCCGGCAGGAAGCCCTTGGCCGGCTCGATGAAACCGCCCTCGCCGAGCACCGGCTCGATGATGACCGCGGCGACGTTCTCCGCGCCGACCTGCTTGCTGATCTGGTCGATGGCCTGCGCGGCGGCCTCGGGGCCGGCGTTCTCGGGGCCGGTCGGCCAGCGGTAGCCGTACGCCACGGGCACGCGGTACACCTCGGGCGCGAACGGCCCGAAGCCGTGCTTGTACGGCATGTTCTTGGACGTCAGCGCCATGGTCAGGTTGGTGCGCCCGTGGTAGCCGTGGTCGAACACCACGACGGCCTGCCGCTTCGTGTACGACCGCGCGATCTTCACGGCGTTCTCGACGGCCTCGGCGCCGGAGTTGAACAGCGCGCTCTTCTTGGCGTGGTCACCGGGGGTCAGCTCGGCGAGTGCCTCGGCGACCTCGACGTACCCCTCGTACGGCGTGACCATGAAACAGGTGTGGGTGAAGTCGGCGAGCTGCGCGGATGCCCGGCGCACGACGGCCTCGGCGGAGGCGCCGACGGAGGTCACGGCGATGCCCGACCCGAAGTCGATCAGCCGGTTGCCGTCGACGTCCTCGATGATCCCGCCCCCGGCCCGCGCCGTGAACACGGGCAGCACGGACCCCACACCCTGCGCGACCGCGGCGGTACGGCGGGCCTGCAACTCCTGCGACTTCGGTCCGGGAATGGCGGTGACGACGCGGCGCTCCTGCGGAAGTGCGGTCATGCGGGGCTCCTGGGGTGGTGCGGACGGGGGTGTGCGGACGGGGGTGTACGGACACTTCGCTTCTTTTCTCGCAGGCTAGGGCGGGGGGAGGGGGGTGGGCATGCTCCATGTGGGCGTTGTCGGCGGGGCGGCTTGTCCGGGGTGGACATGGCGGTCTCGTGGCCCGGTGCCCACGCCTCGGCCGTGTAAGCGGTGAACTCCCCAGGGGAGGGCGTTAGATTGGCTCGCTGATGGTGGACGGAGCGGCTGGTCAGGGGGCAAGGGCGATGGACAGCGACGGGACGCAGGAGGCCCGGGGTACGCATGCGAACCCGGTGCCGCGTCCGGCGGGGCCGCCGGAGGTGCCCGCGGGGCCACCGGACGTGCCCGGAGCGCCGCCGAACGGCCATGGCGCTCCGCCGGGGATGCCCGCGGTGCCGCCGGACGGCCCCGGCGTGCCGCCGGACGGCCCCGGCGTGCCGTCGAACGGATCCGGTGCGGCGTCGGGCGGATCCGGTGCGGCGTCGGGCGGATCCGCTGTGCCTCCCCGGCCGGCCCGGGCGCCAGGGGTGCCTCCGATGCCGGACGGCTCCTCCTTCCTGACGTGGCTGCGCACGCCCCGGCCCGAGGCACCGCCCGGCGTGTGGCGGTTCGGGCACCGGCCGCGGCCGGCTGAGGAGCCGGAGCGGATTCCGACACGGCAGCTGGTGGGCGGTGCGGTGATCGCGTTCCTGTGCGGTTGGCTGCTGTGCTCGCTGCTGTACAACGGCTATCTCGGCGGCTTCTGGCTCTGGCCGTGGTTCGTGCTGGCGCCGGATTCCTGGGTTCTCGGCAAGGCCGGGGCCGTGGGAGGCGTGGCCTCGTACATCTACGAAGGCCTCGTGTTCCTCGCGATCTTCGCGCTCTTCGGAAGGGTCGGGCATTGGCCTGAGCTGTGGCGCCGGTACGGCCCGGCCGCCTGGCGCCGCAGCATGCCGGGTGACCCGCCGCAGCCCGCTCCCGAAGCCGACCCCGCCGAGTGGCCCGCCCTTCGTGCCGCTGGAGCCGTCGACGCCGCCGAGCGGCTTGCCGCCGACGCGCGGGCCGGGCTCATGAGGGACGTCGACCATGCCCGGATCGCCCGCGCCTGGCAGGGCGTGCGCAGTGGTCGGCACAGTCTGGCGACCTTCAGCGGTGCAGTGCTCCAGGACGGTGCCGCCGCCTGCCTGCACCCCTCCGGCGCCCGCGACCTGCCCACCCGGCTGGCCCGGCACGACTTGCTCACCGGGCAGGTGCGGCTCGGCACCAGCGCCGACGATCCGCGCAATCCGTACGCCTACCGCGGCACCGGCCTCGCCCTCGGCCCGGAACTGCTGGGCACCTCCCTGCTCGCCGTCGGCCCCGCCGGCTCCGGAAAGACAGGAGCCGTCGTGCGGCCCCTCGCCGAGTCGCTGTGTCTGCATGCTCTCGCCGGGCGGGCCGCCGTCGTCGTGGTCGGGGCGGCGGGGGCCGGGCTCGGGCCGTCCGACGCGTATGACGTCGTCGTGCGGATCGGGAACCAGGACTCCGAGTACGACCTGGATCTGTACGGGGGGACCGGCGACCCGGACGAGGCCGCGGCCGTGCTCGCCGAGGCGCTGGTGGGGGATCTCGCCGATCCGCACCCGGGCAGTGACAGCAGGCGTTCCACGACCGTGCTCGCCCAGCTGCTCGGGCCGTTCCGGGCGGTGCACGGGCGTTTTCCGTCCGTACCGGAGCTGCGGCAGCTGCTGGACGGGGCGCCGGGGCCGCTGGCCGCGCTGCGGCAGGGGCTTCAGGACGCCGGGCAGGAGTCGCTGCTGCGGGAACTGGACGCCCGGGAGCGGCAGATGGGACAGCCGGGCGATGTCGGCGGGGTGCTCGCGGACCGGGTGGCCTTGCTGGACCGGCCGGCCTTCGCCCCCTTCTTCGACACGTCCGGGGCCACCCGGCCCTTCACCCTCAAGGCCCTCGACCATCCCGTCCGGGTGCGGATCGACCTGCCCGAGCGCGGGCACGCCGACGCCTCCCGGATGCTGGCGCGGCTGGTGCTCGCGCAGTTCACGGCGAGTGTCGCCGTACGGGAGGACCGGTCGCTGTTCGCCTGTCTGCTGCTCGACGACGCGACCGGGGTGGTGACGCCCGAGGCCGTGCGCGGCATCCAGCGGCTGCGGTCCGGCAACGCCGGGGTCGTGCTGACCCTGCGGACGCTGGACGACGTGCCCCGGCCGCTGCGCGGGCCGCTGCTCGGGGCCACCGGCTGCCGGATGGCGCTGTCGGGACTCACCCCGTGGGACGGGCAGGACTTCGCCGAGGTGTGGGGCAAGGAGTGGACCGAGGCCCGGGACGTCACCGACCGGCAGATCATCGCGGAGACGCCCGCGGGCAAGGCCGTGCACATGCTGCGGCGGGTCATCACCGGCCAGGCCCCGACCGCGCGGGCGGTGACGGTGCGGCAGGTCGAACGGGAGCGCTGGTCCGCCTCCGAGCTGGCGCACGGAGTGCCGGCCGGGCACGCGGTGCTGTCGCTGACCGATGTGAAGGGCGAGCACGCGCCGCCGCTGCTGGTGGATCTGCGGGGCTGACGGCTTCCGGCCGGTGCGGGTTCGCGGGGACCGTACGGTGAGGCAGAATCGTCACAGGTCGTTCATACGTGGCGGCCAAAAGCGCACAAAGATCACACACGTCCTGACGCAGACCTGAAGGCCTCATGCCCCCGACGCTCGCCTCGCTCGTCCACCACTCCGCGCTGAAACTCACCGTGCGGGCGGGCGAAGACCGCCTCGACGTGCCGGTCCGCTGGGCGCACGTCAGCGAGCTCGCCGACCCCGTCCCCTACATGGAGGGCGGGGAACTGCTGCTGATCACCGCGCTCAAACTGGACGCCGAGGACCCGGAGGCCATGCGCCGCTACGTACGGCGGCTGGTCGGGGCCGGGGTGGTCGGGCTCGGTTTCGCCGTCGGCGTCAACTACGAGGAGATCCCCAAGGCGCTGGTCGACGCGGCCGAGGAGGAGGGCCTGCCGCTGCTGGAGGTGCCGCGCCGCACGCCTTTCCTCGCCATCAGCAAGGCCGTGTCCGCCGCGATCGCCGCCGACCAGTACCGCTCCGTCACGGCCGGGTTCGCCGCCCAGCGCGAGCTGACCAGGCAGGCCCAGACGGGCGGGCCCGAGGGGCTGCTGGCCGCGCTGGCCTCGCAGGTCGACGGATGGGCCGCGCTGTACGACGCCTCGGGCGCCGTCGTCGCCACGGCACCGGAGTGGGCCGGGCGGCGGGCCGCGCGGCTCACCGGCGACGTGCAGAGGCTGCGGGAACGGCCCGCGCCCGCGTCGTCGGTGGTCGGCGGACCGGAGCACGAGGACCGGGTCGAACTGCACACCATCGGCACGGGCCGGCGCCCCCGCGCGGCCCTCGCCGTGGGCACGGCCGCCGCCCTCGGCACCGCCGAGCGCTACGCCGTCCACTCGGCCATCGCGCTGCTGACCCTGACCACGGAACGCTCCCGGTCCCTCCAGGCGGCCGAGCAGCGGATCGGCGCTGCGGTGCTGCGCATGCTGCTGGCCGGGGAGCCGGACCACGCGCGCGCGGTCGCCGGGGACCTGTACGGCGAGCTGCTGGACGCGCCGTTCCGGATGCTGGTCGCGGAGCGGGTGCCGGTGTCGGCCTCGGCCGCGCTGGTCCGTGCCGATGCCCCGGCCGGCGCCCCGGCGCTCGAGCGGCCGTCGGCCGCCGCGCTCGCCGCGGCCGACACGGGCGGAGACCCCCTCGCGGCGCTCGCCGACGTCATGGAGTCCGCCGCGGCCCGGGCCGGCGAGGCCGTCCTCGTGGTGCCGGAGGGGGAACGGCTGGTGGTGCTGGCCGCGGACGGCGGTGCCGCCGCGGCGGCCTGCGGGGAGTACGCGGCCGCCCTGGAGTCGGCCCGCGCGGGCGTACGCGAGAAGGTACCGGGCGGGGAGGACGACGAGCTGGTCGTGGGCCTGTCGGCGCCGGCCGGGCCCATCGCCGCGTCCGCCGCGTACAAGCAGGCCGAGCAGGCGCTGTCGGTGGCGCGGCGGCGCGGGCGCGTCCTCGTGGAGCACGAGCAGATGGCGGCCGGATCCGTGCTGCCGCTGCTGGCGGACGACGCGGTGCGGGCCTTCGCCGACGGGATGCTGCGGCCGCTGTACGAGCACGACGCCACGGGCCGCGGCGACCTCGTCGCCTCCCTGCGCGCCTGGCTGTCCCGGCACGGCCAGTGGGACGCGGCGGCGGCCGACCTCGGCGTCCACCGCCACACCCTCCGCTACCGCATGCGCCGGGTCGAGGAGATCCTCGGCCGCTCCCTGGACGACGCCGACGTACGGATGGAGCTCTGGCTCGCCCTGAAGGCGACTTCCACCGACTAGAGCCCGTGTGCCAAACCGTAGTGTCCCCACCCGTCACTGCTACGCCCCGGACAAACGACCTTCGGCCACCCCGCCCCTACCGTGGGACCCGCAGCACAGGACCACCCCCAACGCCGAAGGGCCGGAACACCTATGACTTCCACCCACGCCTTCTGGCTCGCCGGCCGTGAGGCCACCGGCGAGGACACCTTCGATGTCACCTCCCCGTGGGACGGGCGGCTCGTCGGCAAGGTGAGCGTGCCGACGGACGCGCAGGTCGAGGAGGCCGTGGCCGCCGCGTACGCCGTGCGGGACGAGTTCGCCGCCACCCCGGCGCACGTGCGCGCCGCCGCCCTCGACCACGTCAGCAAGCGCCTCGTGGAGCGCACCGAGGAGATCGCGCAGTTGATCTCCGCCGAGAACGGCAAGCCACTGAAGTGGGCACGCGGCGAGGTGGGCCGGGCGGTGTCCGTCTTCCGGTTCGCGGCCGAGGAGGCCCGGCGGTTCAACGGCGGCGAGGCCCAGCGGCTCGACACCGACCTCGGCGGCCAGGGCCGGCTCGCCCTCACCCGCCGCTTCCCGAAGGGCGTCGTACTCGGCATCGCGCCCTTCAACTTCCCGCTCAACCTCTGCGCCCACAAGGTCGCCCCGGCCATCGCCGCCGGCGCCCCGATCATCCTCAAGCCGGCCCCGGCGACCCCGCTGTCCGGTCTGGTCATCGGCGAGCTGCTGGCCGAGACCGAGCTGCCCGCGGGCTCCTGGAGCATCCTGCCGGTCGCCAATGACAGGATGCCCGCCCTGGTGCAGGACGAGCGCCTGCCCGTGATCTCCTTCACCGGCTCCGAGAAGGTCGGCTACGCGATCATGGACTCGGTGCCGCGCAAGCACTGCACCCTGGAGCTGGGCGGCAACGGCGCGGCCGTCGTCCTCGCCGACTGGGCGAGCGACGAGGACCTGGACCGGGCGGCGAACCGCATCGCCACCTTCTCCAACTACCAGGGCGGCCAGTCCTGCATCTCCGTCCAGCGGGTCATCGCGGACGCCTCCGTGTACGACCGGCTGCTGCCGCGCATCGTCGCCGCCGTCGAGGCACAGGTCACCGGCGACCCGAGCGACGACGCGACCGACGTCGGGCCGCTGGTCAGCGAGGACGCCGCCCAGCGCGTCGAGACGTGGGTCCGGGAGGCGGTCGACGCCGGTGCCGCGCTGCTCACCGGCGGCAAGCGCGACGGCGCCTCGTACGCGCCGACCGTGCTGGCCGACGTACCGGCCGACGTCACCCTCTCCTGCGAGGAGGTCTTCGGACCGGTCCTCACCGTACAGAAGGTGAACGGCGAGGCCGAGGCCTTCGCCGCCGTCAACGACTCCAAGTACGGCCTCCAGGCGGGCGTCTTCACTCATGACCTCCAGACCGCCTTCCGGGCCCACCGCGCCCTGGAGGTCGGCGGCGTCGTCGTCGGCGACGTGCCGTCCTACCGCGCCGACCAGATGCCGTACGGCGGCGTCAAGCAGTCCGGTGTGGGCCGGGAGGGCGTGCGGTTCGCGATGGAGGACTACACGTACGAGCGCGTGATGGTGCTCACCGGCATCGCTCTCTAGCTCATGGGAACCATTTTCATATAGACTGGGCGAAGAGGCCCGGCACCGATGCCTTCCGGTGCCGGGCCCCTTCTTTTACGCCGGCCTGCTCCGGACCCTCAACCGGAGAAGCCGACGTGCGCGAGCCGCAGCGGGCCGCGCAGTCTCAGGTGCACGTCGTGCACGCCCGCGGCGGCGACGGACGCGCGAAGCGAGACGTAGTCGTACGGGCCCGGCGTGGGTGTGCCGGGCGACAGCACCGCGAGTACCGGCCCGCCGTCGAGGGACAGTTCGACCGTGCCCTCACCGGCCACCTCCATCGTCACCTCGGCGATGCCGCGCCCGAAGTCGCAGCGGCGGTAGACCAGTTCGCCCGTGGCCGCGTCCACCGGCGTCACCGCGTCGCCCGACACCTTCGTACGGTCGACGATCTCGATACCGCTCTGCTCGTCGAAGCCGGCCGCGGCCAGACCGCCCGCGACGACCGCGCGCGGCAGGGCGGGCTCGCCGTCGAGCGTGACGGTCGTCCGCAGCCGGACGTCCTCGCTGGAGGCCCCGGCCAGCAGCTCGTACGCGCCCGGCTCCCGACGCCACCGGTCCTGCGCCACGTCCCAGAACTCGAAGGCGCCCAGCGGCACCCGGAAACCCAGCTCCGTCGTCGCCCCGGGGGCGAGGGTGACGCGGCGGTGGTCCAGCAGCTCGCGGCGCGGACGCGGTACGGACGGGTCGACGGCCCGGGTGTAGAGCTGGGCGACCTCGTCGGCGGTGACGTCACCGGTGTTGGTGACCGTGAAGGAGACGTGCACCGAGCCGTCCGCCACCCGGGCCGTCAGGCCGTCGTACGCGAATGACGTGTACGACAGGCCGTGCCCGAAGGGGAACAGGGGCGTGCCCTCGAAGTACAGGTACGTCTGACGGCTCCCGATCACGTCGTAGTCGAGGAGGCCGGGCAGGTCGGCGTCGTCGGCGTACCAGGTCTGCGGGAGACGGCCGGCGGGGGAGACGTCACCGGCCAGCACGCGGGCCAGGGCGGTGCCCGCCGCCTGGCCGCCGTGCGCGGTCCACAGCACGGCCGGGAGGTCCGCCGGGTCGACCGCGTACGGGTAGGCGGAGACCAGCGCCAGCACGGTCGCCGGGTTCGCCGCGCGGGCGGCCCGCAGCAGCCGTTCCTGGTGCGCGGGCAGCCGCAGGGTCGTACGGTCCTCGGTCTCCCGGCCGTTGATGTGCGGGTCGTTGCCCGCGACCACCACGACCACGTCGGCCTGCGCGGCGGCCCGCGCCACCGCTTCCTCGCCGCGCTCGGTGACGACCAGCTCGAAGACCTCGGGATCTTCGTCGGCAACCTTCAGGCCGTCGGCGGAGACACACACGTGGCGACCCGTTCCCAGGTGCTTCAGGAGGTGCCCGTTCTCGTGCGGTTCCAGTCGGAACGTCTCCTGGACGACCCAGCCGCCCGGCTGGTCGGCGGAGGCGCGGACGCGGCCGTCGTCGGCGACCGAGAGGTAGCGGCCGTCGGGCGCGCGCAGGGTCAGCACGCCCTCGCCCCAGTCGACCAGCGCCAGCTCTGTGCCGGTCGCGTCGGTGGTGAGCGCGGGCAGGTCGGTGCGGCCCGCGAGCAGCGCCGGGTCGAGCGCGCCCTCGGCGCCGCGCACCTCGTCGGCGGCGTCCTCGACCACCGGTACGTGCAGGAAGGCGCCCGCGGAGGTCTTCAGCCGGACCCGGTCCACACCCTCCGCGAACTCCACCCGCTCCGCGCCGAACCGCTCGTACAGGCCCTCCAGCGGGGTCGAGCGGTGCAGGAGCGTGCCGCTGTACCAGTCGAGCTTGCACTCGTCGGCGAGCAGCCCGACCACCGCGACCCGGGCGTCCGGGGCGAGCGGCAGCACGCCGTCGTTCTTGAGCAGCACGACGGCCTGCTCGGCGGCCTCCTGTGCGAGAGCGCGGTGCGCCGGGGTGTCGAACTCGCTGGTGGCGTCGTGCGGGTCGTACTCCGGGTCGAACTCACCCAGCCGGAAGCGGACCGAGAGCTGGCGGCGGACGGCCGTGTCGACGTCGGCCTCGGTCAGCAGCCCGCGCTCCAGGGCGCCGCGCAGACGCCCGATCATCTGCGAGGAGTCCGTGCCGTGGTCCGTGAAGCTGTCGACGCCCGCCACGAGGGAGGCTGCGGTGGCCTCCTCGTGCGTGTCGAAGTAGTGCTCGGAGTCGACCAGGTTGCTCGGCGCGCCCGCGTCCGAGCAGACCAGCAGGTCCTCCTCGGTCCAGGCGCGCAGATGCTCGCCCAGGTAAGGGGAGACGTGGTTGGGGCGGCCGTTGACCAGGTTGTACGCCGGCATCACCCCGGCCACCGCACCCGCCTCGACGGTCTCGCGAAAGGCCTTCAGGTCGTACTCGTGCAGCACGCGCGGGCGCACCGAGCTCGACGTCGTGGACCGGTCCGTCTCGTTGTTGTGGGCGAGCCAGTGCTTCAGCACGGGAGCGGTGCGCCAGTAGGTCGGGTGGTCGCCGCGCAGGCCGTGCGTGTAAGCCGTGGCGATCGCCGAGGTGAGCTTCGGGTCCTCCGAGTAGCCCTCCTCGTTGCGACCCCACAGGGGGTGGCGCAGCAGGTTGACCGTCGGCGCCCAGACGTTGAGGCCGACCCGGTCGTCCTTGGCGCGCATCGCGCGGATCTCCTTGGACACCGCGTCGCCGACACGCCGCACCAGCTCCGGGTTCCAGGTGGCGCCCAGGCCGACAGCCTGCGGGAACACCGTCGCCGGGCCCATCCACGCCACGCCGTGCAGGGCCTCCTGGCCGGTGCGGAAGGCGGCGACGCCGAGCCGTTCGACGGCGGGCGCGAACTGGTGCAGAAAGGCGATCTTCTCCGCCGGCGTGAGCCGCGACAGGAGGTCGTCGATCCGCTTCGCGAACGGCAGGCGCGGATCGCGGAACGGCGGACTGGGCGGCGTGTGTGCGGTCACGTGGGTTTCCCTCTGGGATGGAGCGGCAGGGCCCTTTCGAAGCGCTTCGATGCTCATTCGACGTGGGGGTGGGTGTCAAGACACCCCGGCGCAACAACTCCGGCCTTTCGGCGGCGTTTCATGCGGCACACGCGTCACATCACGCTTGTGCACAGCCCGGAGGAATCTTGGAATCGCCCCTTGTGCACCCCTGGGTGTTCACTTAACCTCGCAGCAACATCGAAGCGCTTCGACTGTGAAGTCCGCCACCTGGTGGTGCGCACTCCCCGTCACGCGTCGGAGTATCGCTTCGGCTCAGCCAGTTCCACTCGAGACACCGCAGCCGACGGCCCACCGCCGGGTGTCCTGGTGCGCCATGAAGGGTTGACGCAATGACGCCGAACGCCGCCTCCGCCTCCTCCGGACCCAGCCGGAGAAGTTTCCTCGCCTCCACGGCGGTCGCCACCGCAGCGGTGGCGGGCGGGATGCCGCTGCTTGCCGCGTGCGGCGGGTCGGACAGCGGGTCGCGGGACGGGACCACGTCGGGCAAGGACGCCAAGAAGATCCTGCCGGCCTTCGTGGCCAACAACGTGGTGAAGCCGGACATCCCGGCCAAGAACGGCTCGGCGATCGGTTTCACCAGCAAGCTCGACCTGGCCACTTTGAAGACCTCGGTCACGAAGAAGCTCGGCAAGGGTGGCAAGGTCACCGTCATGTCGCCGTTCTGGGGCTCCCCGCCTCAGCAGAACAACGCCTACTACAGGGCGATGAACGACCTGATAGGCGTCGACGTCGTCTGGCAGAACCAGGACGGCAACACCTACGACCAGAAGCTCGGCGCCGTCCTCGCCTCCAGCAACATCCCGGATGTGGTGGTCGTCCCCGGCTGGAACATGAACGGCAAGATCCCGAGCGCCATCATCAACAAGTTCGCCGACCTCGGCCCGTACCTGTCCGGGGACGCGGTCAAGGAGTACCCGAACCTCGCCGCGATCCCTACGGACGCCTGGCAGCGTTCCCTCTTCGGCGGGAAACTGCGCGGCCTGCCGCAGCCCGCCCCGTACGTCACCGGCATCGTGCCGCTGTACCGCAAGGACGTCTTCGACAAGGAGGGATACGAGATCCCCCGGTCGGCGGACGAGTTCATGGCCCTGGCCAAGGAGATCACCAACGCCAAGGCCAAGCGGTGGGCCTGCCTCGACATGAAGTGGACCGCCTTCCAGAACTTCGGGGTGCTTCCGGGCAGCGAGAAGCCGCTGTGGTGGAACCTCGTCGACGGCAAGCTGATGTGCCGCATCGAGACCGAGGAGTACCTCGAGGCCCTGGAGTGGGCCCGCAAGCTCTTCGCCGCCGGAGTCGTCCACCCCGACTCCGAGATGGGCAAGAACGCCCCCGACCCGGGCCCCAAGTTCGCGGCGGGCGAGTTCCTGATCTACCCCAACAACATCACCCAGTGGTGGAGCCGCACCGCTGAACAGGCCACCCAGAGCCCGGACTTCAAGATCTGGGGCATGGACGTCTGGGGCCACGACGGCGGCAACCCCACCCTGTGGGCCGATCAGCCCGCCGGCATCTTCGCCTTCGTCAACAAGAAGGCCTCCGAGTCGGTCATCCGTGACGTGCTGGCCGTAGCCAACGTCACCGCCGCGCCGTACGGCACCAAGGAGTACATGATGACCAACTACGGCGTCGAGGGCACCCACTACTCCGTCAAGGACGGCGTCCCGGTCAAGACCGACAAGGGCAACAACGAGGTGATGAACGCCTACGTGATGGTCGCGAGCCCTGCGGCGACTCTCGCCCACCCCGACTTCCCGGACGTCGCCAAGGGCCAGGTCGAGTGGCAGCAGCGGATGGGCGCCTTCACCAAGAAGTCCTCCTTCTGGGGCATGCAGATCACCGAGCCTGGCCGCTACACCAACCTCGGCAACGACTTCGAGCAGCTCGAGGACGACATCACCCGCGGCCGCAAGAAGATCAGCGACATGCAGCAGGCCGTCTCCGACTGGAAGAGCAAGGGCGGCGACAAGCTGCGCGACTGGTACAAGAAGATCCTCGACGAGAACGGCTCGGCGGCGAGCTGACCAGGCTCTGAGGCAAGGAGAACGGCCGTGTCCCACAGCACGGTGCCTCGGAGCAGGGCCGAGGCCGACATGACGGAGAAGACCCCGGTGGCGTCCGGTGGCGCCACCGGTTCACCGGAGAAGCGACCCTCGGGGAAACTGAGCCTGTGGCTCAGGTTCAGACGCGACCGCGTCCTGCTCCTGATGACCCTGCCGGCCGTCGTACTGGTCCTGGTCTTCAACTACCTGCCGATCCTCGGCAACGTCGTCGCCTTCCAGGACTACGACCCCTACATCAGCGACAACGGCATCGTCTCCATGCTGAACAGCCCCTTCGTGGGCATGGAGAACTTCCAGCGGATCTTCGAGGACTCGGCGTTCTGGAACGCCCTCCAGAACACGCTGGTGCTGTTCTCCCTCCAGCTCGTGCTGTTCTTCCCGATCCCGATCCTGCTCGCGCTGCTCATCAACAGCGTGGTCAGGCCCCGGGTGCGGGCGGTGGCACAGGCCGTTCTCTACCTGCCGCACTTCTTCTCCTGGGTGCTGGTCATCGCCGTCTTCCAGCAGATCTTCGGCGGCGCGGGCATCCTCTCCCAGCTGCTGCGGCAGCACGATTACAACGGCCTCAACATCATGACCGACCCGAACACCTTCCCCCTCCTGATCACCGCGCAGAGCGTGTGGAAGGACGCCGGGTGGGGGATCATCGTCTTCCTCGCCGCGCTGGCCTCGGTCAGCCCGGACCTGTACGAGGCCGCCGCGATGGACGGCGCCGGCCGCTGGCGCCGCATGTGGCATGTCACGCTGCCCGCGCTGCGCCCGGTGATCGCCTTGCTGCTGGTCCTGCGGGTCGGCGACGCCCTCACCGTCGGTTTCGAGCAGATCCTGCTGCAACGCGACGCCGTCGGACCGGGCGCGGCCGAGGTCCTCGACACCTTCGTGTGGTGGAACGGCGTGCGCAACCAGGACTTCGGCTACGCGGCCGCCGCAGGACTCATCAAGGGCGTGATCAGCATCGGCTTGGTCCTCGCCGCGAACAAGGTGGCCCATCTTATGGGCGAGCAGGGGGTGTACAAGAAGTGAGCGCCGTCATCGACAAGCCGGTGAAGGAACCTGGCTGGTGGGAGGCGCCGCCCCGGCCGGCCTGGGAGGAGGCGCCCTCCAGGGCCGGTCTCGCCGGCAAGGGTCTCGCCCTGTCGCTGGCCTGCCTGGCGATTCTCTTCCCGCTGTGGATCGTGGTCGTCACCAGCCTGTCCTCACGCAAGACCATCGACGAGGCCGGCGGCCTGGTGATGGTGCCCAAGGACATCACCTTCATCGCCTACAAGGAACTGCTCAGCGGCGGCCAGGTCACCCGTGCGGCGATCATCAGCGTCCTCGTCACCCTGGTCGGCACGCTGTTCTCGATGACGGTGTCCGTCCTGTGTGCCTACGGCCTGTCCCGCAGCGGCTCCCTCGGCCATCGCTGGATCCTGATGATGCTGCTGGCGACCATGTTCTTCAGCGCCGGTCTCATCCCGACCTACCTTCTGGTGCAGTCCCTCGGCCTGACCGACAGCTATCTGGCGCTGATCCTGCCGAGTGCCCTCAGCGTCTTCAACATCCTCGTGCTGCGCGGCTTCTTCATGGGGATCTCGCAGGAGCTCATCGACAGTGCGCGGATCGACGGGGCGGGGGACTTCCGGATCCTGCGGCAGATCGTCATGCCGTTGTCGCGGGCGGTGCTCGCCGTTATCACGCTGTTCTACGCCGTCGGGTACTGGAGCGCCTGGTTCAACGCCTCCCTGTACCTGAACGACCAGGACATGATGCCGTTGCAGAACGTCATGATCCAGCTGGTGCAGAAGCAGGAAGCACCGGTCGGGTTGGGCCAGGCCATCAAGACCGGGCAGCTGTCGGGCCTGGCCGTGCAGATGGCCGTCATGGTGATGGCCCTCCTGCCGGTCGCCGTCCTGTCGCCCTTCATCCAGAAGCACTTCAAGAAGGGCATGCTCACGGGGGCCGTCAAGGGGTGATGCCCCTTGTGTGAGTTCTCGCCGTAGGGCTTTCGGTCTGTGTGTCGAGCGCGGCTTCGTTGTGGGTTGTTCGCGCAGTTCCCCGCGCCCCCGAGAAGGGGCATCCACTTCTCCCCTTTTGCAAGAACCGAGGTATGTCATGCGCACGTTCCACCTCAGCAGAAGAGCCGTGCTCGCCGGGACCGCTGCCACCGCCGCCGTCGCCACCCTTCCGATGGTCCAGGGGCGGGCACAGGCCGCCGACTCCGCCGCCACTCCCGCCTACCGCTGGCGCAACGCCGTCCAGGGCGGCACCGGATTCGTCACCGGCGTCCTCTTCCACCCCACGGTCCGCGGCCTCGCCTACGCCCGTACCGACATCGGCGGTGCCTACCGCTGGGACGACCGCACCGACCGCTGGATCCCCCTGACCGACCACATCGGCTGGGACGACTGGAACCTGCTCGGTGTGGAGGCCATGGCCGTCGACCCGGCCCATCCGAACCGGCTGTACCTCTCCCTCGGCACGTACGCGCAGTCCTGGGCCGGCAACGGGGCGGTGCTGCGGTCGGAGGACCGCGGCGCGACCTGGAAGCGCACCGACCTCACCGTGAAGCTCGGGGCCAACGAGGACGGGCGGGGATGCGGGGAGCGGCTGCTCGTCGACCCCCGGGACAGCGACACGCTGTGGCTCGGCACCCGGCACGACGGGCTGCTCAAGTCGACCGACCGGGGCGCCACCTGGAAGGCCGTGAGCTTCCCGGCCGCCCCCAGCGCCACCGGCCAGGGCATCACCCTCCTCGTCGCGGCGGGGCGTGCCGTCTACGCCGGCTGGGGCGACTCCGACGGCACCTCCGCGAACCTCTACAGGACCGCCGACGGCACCACCTGGAAGGCCGTCCCCGGGCAGCCCGAGGGCACCGCCGCCAAGGTCCCGGTCCGGGCCGCGTACGACCGGCACACCTGCGAGCTGTACGTGACGTACGCCAACGCCCCGGGCCCGAACGGCCAGTCCGACGGCAGCGTGCACAAGCTGCGTACGACCACCGGGAAGTGGACCGAGGTCACGCCCGTGAAGCCCGGCGGACCGACGAGCGACGGCGGAACCGACTCCTTCGGCTACGGCGGTGTCGCCGTCGACGCCCGTCGCCCCGGCACCGTCGTCGTCTCCACCAACAACCGCTGGTCGCTGGTCGACACCCTGTACCGGACCACCAACGGCGGCCGCACCTGGACGTCCCTGAAGGACACGGCCGTCCTCGACGTCTCCGAGACGCCCTTCCTCACGTTCGGCGCCGACAAGCCCAAGTTCGGCTGGTGGATCCAGGCCGTGGGCCTTGACCCGTTCGACTCCGAGCACATCGTCTACGGCACCGGCGCGACCCTCTACGGCACCCGCGACCTCAAGAACTGGGCCCCGCAGATCCGCGGCCTGGAGGAGGCGTCGATTCGCCAGTTGCTCTCCCCTCCGGCTGGGGAGGCGCATCTGATCAGCGGCTCCGGCGACGTCGGCGTCATGTACCACGAGCGGCTCACGGCATCGCCTTCACGCGGCATGGCGTCGAACCCGGTGTTCGGTACGACGACCGGACTCGCGCTGGCCGCGGCCAAGCCGTCGTACGTCGTCCGGGCCGGATGGGGCGACCACGGCAACGGCGCCTGGTCGAACGACGGCGGCAAGACCTGGGCGCCCTTCAAGGCGCAGCCCGCCATCGCCAAGGACGCGCCGGGGCCGATCGCCACCAACGCCGACGGCAGCGTGCTGCTGTGGTCCTTCGCGCACTGGGACGGCACCACGTACCCGGCCCACCGCTCGGCGGACAACGGCGCCACCTGGACCGAGGTCTCCTCCTACCCGAAGGGTGCCGCCCCGGTCGCGGACCCGGTCGATCCGAAGCGCTTCTACGCCTTCGACACCGCCACCGGCACACTCCACGCCAGCACCGACGGCGGCCTGACCTTCACCGCCCGGGCCACCGGCCTGAACTCGGGCGACACCGAGTTCCGGCTCGTCGCGGCCCCGGGCCGCTCCGGCGACCTGTGGCTGAGCCTGAAGTGGAACGGGCTGTACCGCTCCACCGACGGCGGCGCGACCTTCACCAAGGCCGGCAGCTGCTGGGCGTCGTACACGCTCGGCTTCGGCAAGGCGGCCGAGGGCGCCTCCTACCCGGCGGTCTACATGGTCGGCTCCACCGAGACCATCACCGCCGTCTACCGCTCCGACGACGAGGCGAAGACCTGGACGCGGATCAACGACGACCAGCACCAGTGGGGCTGGATCGGCGCCGCCATCACCGGCGACCCGCGCGTCTACGGCCGGGTCTACATCGCCACCAACGGACGCGGCGTGCAGTACGGGGAGCCCGTCTGATGCAGGAGCGAAATGGGCCCGGCCTGAGCGATGCCACCCGGGGCCGTCTCCTCTTCGGCGGCGACTACAACCCGGAGCAGTGGCCCGAGGAGACCTGGCACGAGGACGTCCGGCTGATGCAGGACGCCGGCGTCAACTCCGTCACCCTCGGCGTGTTCTCCTGGTCGAAGCTCGAACCCGAGCCCGGCGCACGGGAGTTCGGCTGGCTGGACACGCTGATGGACCTGATGCACGAGAACGGCATCGGTGTCGTCCTCGCCACGCCCACCTCCTCGCCCCCGCCCTGGATGGGCCGGCTGCACCCCGACACCCTGCCCGTCACCGAGGACGGCCGCACCGAGTGGTGGGGCGGCCGCCAGCACTTCTCGCACTCCAGCGCCACCTACCGGCGCTACGCCGCCGCCATCACCGAGGACCTGGCCGCCCGCTACGGCGGCCACCCGGCCCTGACGATGTGGCACATCAACAACGAGTACTGCACCTTCGACCACGGCGACGAGGCCGCCGCCGCCTTCCGCCGCTGGCTGCGCGAGAAGTACGGCACCCTCGACGCCCTCAACGAGGCCTGGGGCACCGCCTTCTGGAGCCAGGGCTACGACTGCTGGGACGGCGTCCTGCCGCCCCGCCTGCCCCACTACATGCGCAACCCCACCCAGGTCCTGGACTTCAGGCGCTTCACCTCCGACATGCTCCTGGAGTGTTACACCGCCGAGCGGGACATCGTCCGGCGTCACACCCCGCACATCCCGGTCACCAGCAACTTCATGCCGCTGTGGTTCGGGCAGGACGCGTGGCGCTGGGCGGGGGAGGAGGACGTCGTCTCCGTCGACCTCTACCCCGACCCGCGTGACCCGCTCGGCGCCCAGAACGGCGCGCTCGTGCAGGACATGACCCGCTCCCAGGCACGCGGGCCCTGGATGCTCATGGAGCAGGCGGCCGGGCCGGTCAACTGGCGGGGCGTGAACCACCCCAAGCCGCGCGGCCTCAACCGGCTGTGGTCACTCCAGGCCGTGGCCCGGGGCGCCGACGCCGTCTGCTACTTCCAGTGGCGGCAGTCCCGGCAGGGCGCGGAGAAGTTCCACTCCGGCATGGTCAGCCACGCGGGGGAGGAAGGCCGTACGTACCAGGAGGTCAAGCAGCTCGGCGCGGACCTGGCGAAGATCGCCCCCCAGGTGGCCGGCCGGCACATCACCGCGAACGTCGCCGTCCTGCACGACTGGAACGCCTGGTGGGCCGGCGCCCAGGACGGCCGGCCGTCCAGCCAGGTGGAATACCCGGACGTCCTGCGCGCCTGGCACCGGGCCCTCTGGCAGGCGCATCTCACCACCGACTTCGCCCACCCCGAGCACGACCTGACGCCGTACTCGGTGGTCGTCGTGCCCCAGCTGTACGCGCTCACCGACGCGGCGATCGACAACCTCCTCGGCTACGTACGGCAGGGCGGCACCCTCGTCTGCGGCTTCCTGACCGGCGTCGCCGACGAGGACGACCGGGTGCGCCCCGGCGGCATGGACGCCCGGCTGCGGGAGCTGTTCGGCATCCGCACGCTGCACGAGTGGTGGCCGCTGGACCCGGGGGAGACCGTCGCGTGCGAGGGCTTCCGGGGCACGCTGTGGTCCGAGGAGATCGAGCCCGCCGACCCCGACGACACGACCTGCTACAAGGGCGGCGAACTGGACGGCATGCCCGCCGTCCTGCGCAAGGGCCGGGCCTGGTACCTCTCCACGCTCCCGGAGCCCGAGGCCCTGCGCGAGCTGCTGGCCCGGATCGCCGGGGACGCGGGCGTCCGGCCGGTGCTCGACGGCCTCCCCGAGCAGGTCGAGGCCGTCCTGCGGGGCGAGGTGCTGTTCGTGCTCAACCACGGCCGCGAGCCGGTGACCGTCGAGGTCCCCGGCACCCACCACGACCTGCTGACGGGGACGGCCGTCACCGACCGGGTCACACTCGGCCGCTACGGGGCGGCGGTGCTGCGGCCATGACCGACTCCGCAGCCGTCCACGGCACGTGGGAGCCGCACCCGGCCGCTCGCTGGGAGGACGGCTTCCTGAGCGGCAACGGCCACCACGGCGCCCTCGTGTTCGGTGAGCCGGACGACGAGCGGGTCGTCGTCACGCACCACACCCTGGTGCGGCCCAACGGCAGGGACCCGCGGCCGCCGCAGCTCGCCGCCGGCCTCCCCGCCCTCCAGGACCGCCTCCTGGCGGGCGACACGACCGCCGCCGAGAGCTTCACGGACGGACGGCCGCACCAGTGGGTGCAGCCCTTCCACCCCGCCTTCCAGGTCCGGCTGCGCCGGCCGCCGGGCGACTGCCCCGGCTACCGGCGCGACGTCGACTTCACCACCGGTGTCGTACGGGCCACCTGTACCGGCTGGACCAGCCGCGTCTTCGTCTCCCGCGCCGACGACGTGATCGTCCAGCAGGTCACCGGGCCCGGCCTCACCCTCGACATCGACCTGGACCACCGGCTGCCCGGCGCCCCCGCCGGACTGGGCGTCGGTCACGGAGCCGTCCTCACCGCCGAGGGCGCCCTGCTGAGCCTGCGCGCCCGCTACCCGGACAGCGACCTGGCCTGCACCGGCGTCACCCTGCTCGCCGTGACGGGCGGCACGACGACCCTCGCACCCCCCGGCGTGCACGTCGAGAGAGCCCGGTCCGTGCTGCTCCTCACCCGGGTGCACCGGCACACCGGCGAACTGGACGTGGTCCGGGAGGGGCGTGCCCTGCGCGACCTGCTCACCGCGTACGACGAGTTGCTCGACCGCCATGCCGCCCTGCACCGCACCGCCTACGAGCGCGTCACCCTCGACCTGGCCGCCGACCCCGCCGAACGGGCGCTGCCGGGGTCCGAGTTGCTGAAGCGGCCCCGCAGCGCCGCCCTGCTGGAGCGCCTGTTCGCGGCCGGCCGCTACCACCTGCTGTCCGCGAGCGGCCTCTTCCCGCCCCGCCTGACCGGACTGTGGACCGGCGACTGGAACACGGCCTGGTCGGGAGCGTTCACCAACGACGCCAACCTCAACCTCCAGACCGCCTCGGCCGCTGCCGCCGCCCTCCCCGAGGTCACCCAGGCCCACGCGAACCTGATCCACCGCCAGCTGCCCGACTGGCGCGACAACGCCCGCGCCATCTTCGGCACCCGGGGCGCCGTCGCACCCGGTCATACCGACGGCGAGTCCGGCCACTCGTACCACTTCAACCGCGAGTACCCGCTGCACCTGTGGACGGCCGGCGCCGACTGGCTGCTCAAACCGCTCGTCGACCACGACGAGACCCACGGCACCCGCGACCCGCGCACCGCCGCCGCGCTCGCCGAAGTCGCCCTGTTCTACGAGGACTTCCTCACCCGCACGGACGAGGACGGCCGGCTCGTCGTCGTCCCCTCCTACTCGCCCGAGAACCGCCCCGCCAACGCGAGCTGGGGCACCCTCAACGCGGCCATGGACCTCTCCGCGGCCCGCCACGCCCTGCGGACCGCCGCCGCCTACCACCCGGGCCCCGACGCCGACCGCTGGCACGCCCTCGCCGACCGGCTCCCACCGCACCGGATCAACGCGGACGGAGCCCTGGCGGAATGGGCCTGGCCGGGCCTTGAGGACTCCTACGACCACCGCCACCTCAGCCACCTCTACGGCGTCTGGCCCCTCGACGAGATCACCCCCTACGACACCCCCGAGCTCGCGGCCGCCGCCCACCGCGCCCTCGAACTGCGCGGCGCCGAGAACGACTCCGCACACGGCCACCTGCACCACGCGCTCATCGCGGCCCGGCTCAGGGACGGCGACCGCGTCGCCCACGCCCTCGGCCAGGTCCTGGGCGGCGACTTCTTCCACGCCTCCCTGATGAGCGCCCACTACCCCGAGCGCGACGTCTACAACGCCGACGCGGCGCACACCCTGCCCGCCGTCCTGATCGAGATGCTCGTGCAGTCGACCCCCCACCGGCTGGTCCTGCTGCCCGCGCTGCCGACGGCATACCCCAGTGGCGCGCTGCGCGGTGTGCGCACCCGGTTCGGGGCCGAGATCGACCTCACCTGGTCCCCGGACGGCGCCACCGCCGTCATCCGGCCGGGCCGCACCCACCGCGTCGAACTGCGGACTTCCTCCGGCACGGAATCCCTCCACCTGGTCGCCGGAGAAGACCACGTCCTCACCCTGAGGACGTGGTAGTTCCCCCCATCCCCCCACCCCATGGAAGGGACACCATGGCATCACGCACCTTGAGCAGGGTCACCAAGGCCCTGCTCGCCCCCGCCCTGGCGCTCGGCGCCACCATAGGGCTCGCCTCCGCCCCCGCCTCCGCCGCCGTCTGGAACTCCTGCGACCAGTGGGGCAACACGAGCCTGAACGGCTACACGCTCTACAACAACATCTGGGGCTCCGGCGCCGGCAGCCAGTGCATCTGGGCCAACTCCGGCACCAACTGGGGTGTCTGGGCCAACCACCCCAACACCGGTGGCATCAAGTCGTACCCGAACTCCAAGAAGGTGATCAACAAGTCGATCGACTCGCTGCGTTCCCTCTCCAGCAACTACAACGTCTCCGTTCCGTCGTCCGGCGCGTACAACTCCTCGTACGACGTCTGGGACACGGACTACGACTACGAGATCATGCTCTGGGTGAACTACAACGGAGCGGTCGGCCCGATCGGCACCTCCCAGGGCTCCGTCACCCTCGGCGGCCACACCTGGAACGTCTACAAGGGCAGCAACGGCAGCAACGAGGTCTTCTCGTTCCTGCGGACGTCCGACTCCAACTCCGGCACCGTCAACATCCTGCCGATCCTGAAGTGGATCAAGGACACCAAGCGCTGGATGGGCAACGAGACCATCGGTGACGTGCAGTTCGGCTACGAGGTCACCTCGTCCTCCGGCGGACTCAACTTCACCACGAACAACCTGACGGTCAGCAGCAGCTGATCCGTCGCCGGGGCCGGGGCCGGCCGTGCCGTTCAGGCGCGGTCGACCTCGGCCCGCAGCGCGTTGTACTCCGCGAACGCCGACTCGACCTCGGCGCGGGTCAGGCCGTAGCGGGACAGCTCGTAGGTGTGCTTGCGGGCGCCCTGGGGGCGGGCGACGGCCGCGGGGAGCCGGGCCGCGTCGGCCTCGGTCCAGCGGGCGCCGACGGCCGCGTACAGCTTCGGGGCACCGGTGGCGGGGTCGGAGCCGAGCCAGGAGTACGGCGCGTCCACCAGCTGCTCCGCCGGTATGGCGGGCCGGGCCGTGAGACCGCGCGTCATGGCACGGCTCAGCAGTCCGAGCCAGGTGGCGCCGATGCCGGCCAGGTCGAGCGGGCGGGTGCTGACGGCCATGCCGTGCTCGATCAGCGAGCAGAAGGACGCCACGACGGTGACCGGATCGCGGTGGCACCACACGATCGTGGCGTCGGGGAAGACCGTGCGCAGCGCGTCCAGGTTCTCCAGGTGCATGGGCGACTTCAGCATCCAGCGCCGCCGCGGACGGCCGTACTGCAGCACCTGGTAGACCTGCTTGAGGTACCGGTAGTCGGCCGTGAAGTCCCGCTCGCAGTGCCAGGCCAGGTACTCGGGGATACGGGCCTGGGAGAACGGCATCAGGGCGTGCGGGAGCGCGAACGTGCACTCCTCGGGGCCCTCGGCGGCCATCGCGTGGATGTCGCGGAAACGCGGCGCGAAGAGGTCCGTGCCCTGCACCAGCCGGCGCCCGGCCGTGATCGCCTTGCGCCGCTGCCGGGGAGGCAGCTCCAGGTCGGGTCCGAGCAGTTCCCACAGCAGGGGACACCGGTGCTCGTCCGAGATCGACAGTACGGAGTGCGTGACCGTGGTGGCGGTGCGCGGCAGCCCCACGACGAACACCGGCTTCTCGATCGGCTCCCGCTCGATCTCCGGATGCTCGGCGATCAGCCGCCGGACGCGGGCCCGGTTGGCGAGCTGCCGGCGCACATGGACCTGCGCCGACTGCCAGCCGACCGGGGTGAGGTTCTCGGCCTTCGCCCACCACCCCAGCAGCGACCGGAAGTCGTCGACGAACTCCCGGTCTCCCGGCGCCTCACCGGCCTCCACCACGATGCGGTCGAAGATCCGGCCCGGGTCCCGACGGGATCCGAAGCCCGGCCGCAGCAACAGGTTCGCCAGCGTGAGGGCGAGTGGTGACGTGGACACGCAGAGAAACCTATCCTCTCGAATCCGCCTGGGGTGGGCGGAAGTTGGCCGAACAGGCGAAAGGGGTGGCCGGAAGACCTCCATCGATCCGGCCACCCCTTCTGACGCGGCTACTCCGCTACGGGCAGCCGCGCCCCGTCCCGCAGGAACAGCGGGATGCGGTCCAGCGGGGCGTCGACCGTGACGGACCGACCGCCCTCGTACGTCTCACCCGTCCACGCGTCCGTCCAGGCGGCCCCCGCCGGCAGGTACGCCGTACGCGCGGTGGCACCGGCGGTGAGCACCGGGGCGACCAGCAGGTCCGGGCCGAAGAGGTAGGAGTCGTCGACCGACCAGGTGGCCTGGTCGTCCGGGAACTCCAGGAACAGCGGCCGCATCACCGGCAGGCCCTCCTCGTGCGCCTCCCGCATGACGCGCAGGACGTACGGCTTCAGGCGCTCGCGCAGCCGCAGGTACTTCTCCAGGACGGCCCCGGCCTCCTCGCCGTAGGACCACACCTCGTTCGGGCCGCCGGTCATCTCCGGGCCCAGCGGCATGCCCGGGTCGCGGAAGCCGTGCAGGCGCATCAGCGGGGAGAGCGCGCCGAACTGGAACCAGCGGACCATCACCTCCTGGTACGCCGGGTCGTCCGGGTCGCCGCCGTGGAAGCCGCCGATGTCGGTGTTCCACCACGGGATGCCCGACAGGGCCGTGTTCAGGCCGGCCGCGATCTGGCGGCGCAGGGTCGGGAAGTCGGTGCCGATGTCACCGGACCACAGGGCGGCGCCGTAGCGCTGACTGCCCGCCCAGGCCGAGCGGTTGAGGGTGACGACCTCCTCCTCGCCGGTGGCGACGAGGCCCTCGTAGAAGGTACGGGCGTTCTCGGCCGGGTAGATGTTGCCGACCTCCAGGCCCGGGCCCGTCCAGTAGCGCAGGTTCTCCTGGAAGCCCGGCTTCAGCTCCGGCTCGCAGGCGTCCAGCCAGAACGCCGTGATGCCGTAGGGGTCGAGGTAGTTCTCCTTCACCTTCGACCACACGAACTCCCGGGCATCCGGGTTGGTGGCGTCGTAGAAGGCCACCTGGACCGTGGAGGCGACCTCCTTGTCGGGCCAGTCGGCGTGCGCCATCGGGCCGTACTGGGTGCCGATGAAGTAGCCGCGCTGCTCCATGACCGGGTGGTTCTCGCTCAGCGGCGACACCGACGGCCAGACGCTCACCACCAGCTTGATGCCGAGCTCCTCCAGCTCCCGCACCATGGCCGCCGGGTCGGGCCACTCCTTCGGGTCGAACTTCCACTCGCCGAGGTGCGTCCAGTGGAAGAAGTCGCACACGATCGCGGAGATCGGCAGGCCCCGCCGCTTGTACTCCCGTGCCACCGCCATGAGTTCGTCCTGGGTGCGGTAGCGCAGCTTGCACTGCCAGAAGCCCGCCGCCCACTGAGGCAGCATCGGCGTCCGGCCGGTCACCGCGCTGTAGCGGCGCTGGGCGGCGGCCGGGTCGCCCGCCGTGATCCAGTAGTCGATCTGCCGCGCCGAGTCGGCGACCCACCGGGTGCCGTTGTGCGCGAGCTCCACGCGGCCGATCGCCGGGTTGTTCCACAGCAGGGTGTAGCCGCGGCTGGAGGTCAGCACCGGGATGCCGACCTCGGCGTTGCGCTGGACCAGGTCGAGGACCAGGCCCTTCTGGTCGAGGCGCCCGTGCTGGTGCTGGCCGAGGCCGTACAGCTTCTCGTCGTCGTACGCGGCGAAGCGCTGCTCCAGGCGGTGGTGGCCGTTGCCGACGGCCGTGTAGAGGCGGGAGCCGGGCCACCAGAAGTGGGCGCGGTCCTCGGTGAGCAGCTCGGCGGAGTCCTCCGTCCGCAGGAAGCGGACCAGGCCCTCGGCGTTCACCTCCACGGTGAGCGCGCCGACGGTCAGCTGCCCGCGCCCGTCCTCGATCTTCACTGTGGACGGTGTCGCGGGGGCCTCGTCGAGGAGCGCGCCCGGGAGCCCTTCGAGCACCGGGCCGCCGAGCCGGGCCCGCACCCGGACCGCGTCCGGACCCCACGGCTCGATCCGTACGGTCTCCTGGCGGCCGCTCCACTCCAGCGCGCCGCCCCGCTCGCGGAACGTGCCGACGGTGGGGGAGGACTGCGCCAGACTCACCTGGGGCTGGGTTTCAGCAGGCTGATTCACGCGGGCTCCTGTGCTCCTGAGGGAGTGCAGACAGAGGTGTGCGGACATGGGGGTGCGGACAGAGGTGTGCGACAGGGGGGGGTGCCCTGGGAGGAGGGCGGTGGTCGGTGAGCGGGAGAAGCGGTGTGCCTACGGCCGGGTGGGCGCCGGCCCCGTGCTGCCCCGGACCGTCAGCTCGGGAGCGATCAGCACGACCTCGTCGCCGGCGCGCCCCTCGAACTTGGCGACCAGGTGTTCCACGGCGTGCCGGCCCATCTCCTGCGCGGGGATGGCGACCGACGTGAGCCGCACCGAGGCCTGCGTGGCGACCTGGTCGGGGCAGATGGCGACCACCGACACGTCCTCCGGCACGGCCCGGCCCTGCTGCCGCAGCAGCGCGAGCAGCGGCTCGACCGCCGACTCGTTCTGCACGATGATCCCCGTGGTCCCCGGGCGTTCGTCGAGGATCCGGGCGAGCGTCACGGCCATCGCGTCGTACCCGCCGTCGCACGGCCGGTGCAGCAGCCGCACGCCCAGCTCCCGGGAACGGGACCGCAGCCCGTCCAGGGTGCGCTCGGCGAAGCCGGTGTGCCGCTCGTAGACGGCCGGGGCCTCGCCGATGACAGCGATGTCCTGGTGCCCCTGCTTCGCCAGGTGTTCCACGCACAGCGCGCCCGTCGCCCGGAAGTCAAGATCGACGCAGGTCAGCCCCGTGGTGTCGGCGGGCAGCCCGATCAGCACGGACGGCTGGTCCGTCGCGCGCAGCAAGGGCAGCCGCTCGTCGTCGAGTTCGACGTCCATCAGGATCATCCCGTCGGCGAGCCCGCTGCCCGCGACGCGGCGCACCGCGTCGGGACCCTCCTCACCGGTCAGCAGCAGCACGTCGTACCCGTGCGTCCGCGCGGCGGTCGCCACCGCGATGGCGATCTCCATCATCACGGGCACGTACATGTCCGTGCGCAGCGGGACCATCAGCGCGATGATGTTCGACCTGCTGCTGGCCAGGGCACGGGCCCCGGCGTTCGGGTGGTACCCGAGCTCGCGGATGCTCCGCTCGACCCGCTGCCGGGTGTTCGCGGAGATGGACCGCTTGCCGCTGAGGACATAGCTCACCGTGCTCGCCGAGACTCCGGCGTGCTGGGCGACCTCGGCGAGGGTGACCATCCAGCTCTCCAAGCTTTGTGAAGCGCTTCGACAATGCGCGTTGCTGATATGGGCGGGGGAGGGTGGTTCGACAGTAGCTCCAGCAGGAGTACGTGTCCATAGGTTGTCGAAGCGCTTCGATGCCTATTTCTCAGGTGGGATGCCCGTCCTCTGGACGGCACCCCGATGCAACACCGTCGTCAGGCCCCGGACAAGTCCTGGCGTTACGCCCCCTTCGGCTGAACGGACGCGCGAGGGCTGGTGGGATCGTCCGGTTTCGGGTACCAACGATCCAGTAGCACTGATCGGTAACGTACGGTCCTCAACAGTCCTATATGCGGCGAGGTGGCCCTCATGTCCGCTTCCACCACCCCCTCTTCCCGTCCCGCCGTCACCGAGCGGGAGTCCCGTGAGGTGGCGGAGGCCGCCCGGGAACAGCATTGGCGCAAGCCCAGCTTCGCCAAGGAGCTGTTCCTCGGCCGCTTCCGGCTCGACCTCATCCACCCCCACCCCCTCCCGGCCGACGAGGCGTCCCAGCGCGGCGAGGAGTTCCTCGCCAAGCTCCGCGACTTCGTCGAGACGAAGGTCGACGCCGCCCTCATCGAGCGCGAGGCCCGGATCCCCGACGAGGTGATCGACGGACTGAAGGAGCTCGGCGCCTTCGGCATGAAGATCGACACCAAGTACGGCGGGCTCGGTCTCACGCAGGTGTACTACAACAAGGCGCTCTCGCTGGCCGGCTCCGCCAGCCCCGCGATCGGCGTGCTGCTCTCCGCGCACCAGTCGATCGGCGTGCCCCAGCCGCTGAAACTGTTCGGCACGCAGGAACAGAAGGAACGCTTCCTGCCGCGCTGCGCGCGCACGGACATCAGCGCCTTCCTGCTCACCGAGCCCGACGTCGGCTCCGACCCGGCCCGCCTCGCCACCAGCGCCGTCCCCGACGGGGACGACTACGTCCTCGACGGCGTGAAGCTGTGGACCACCAACGGCGTCGTCGCCGACCTGCTGGTCGTCATGGCCCGGGTGCCCAGGAGCGAGGGCCACAAGGGCGGCATCACGGCCTTCGTCGTGGAGACCAACTCGCCGGGCGTCACCGTCGAGAACCGCAACGCCTTCATGGGCCTGCGGGGCATCGAGAACGGCGTCACCCGCTTCCACCAGGTCCGCGTCCCCGCCGCCAACCGCGTCGGCGAGGAGGGCCAGGGTCTGAAGATCGCCCTGACCACGCTCAACACCGGACGGCTCTCCCTGCCCGCCTCCTGCGTCGCGGCCGGCAAGTTGTGCCTGAAGATCGCCCGGGAGTGGACGGCGGCCCGCGAGCAGTGGGGCAAGCCCATCGCGGACCACGAGGCGGTCGGCTCCAAGATCTCCTTCATCGCGGCCACCACCTTCGCCCTGGAGGCCGTGACGGACCTGGCCTCGCAGATGGCCGACGAGGACCGCAACGACATCCGCATCGAAGGCGCCCTCGCCAAGCTGTACGCCTCCGAGATGGCCTGGCTGATGGCCGACGAACTCGTCCAGATCCGCGGCGGGCGCGGATTCGAGACGGCCGAGTCCCTCCGGGCCCGCGGCGAGCGCGGCGTCCCCGCCGAGCAGCTCCTGCGCGACCTGCGCATCAACCGCATCTTCGAGGGCTCGACGGAGATCATGCACCTCCTCATCGCCCGCGAGGCCGTCGACGCCCACCTCTCGGTCGCCGGCGACCTCATCGACCCCGAGAAGTCCCTCGGCGACAAGGCGAAGGCCGGCGCGAACGCGGGCGCCTTCTACGCCAAGTGGCTCCCGAAACTGGTCGCGGGCCCGGGTCAGCTCCCGAACTCCTACAGCGAGTTCAAGCACGACGTGGACCTCTCCGGGCACCTGCGCTACGTCGAGCGCACCGCCCGCAAGCTCGCCCGCTCCACGTTCTACGCCATGTCCCGCTGGCAGGGCCGGATGGAGTCCAAGCAGGGCTTCCTCGGCCGGATCGTCGACATCGGCGCCGAGCTGTTCGCCATGAGCGCGGCCTGCGTCCGTGCCGAACTGCTGCGCAGCCAGGGCGACCACGGCCGGGAGGCCTACCAGCTCGCCGACGTCTTCTGCCGCCAGTCCCGGATCCGGATCGAGGAGCTCTTCACCCGCCTGTGGACCAATACCGACGACCTCGACCGCAAGGTCGTCAAGGGCGTCCTGTCGGGCACGTACGAGTGGCTGGAGCGCGGCATCGTCGACCCGTCGGGCGAGGGACCGTGGATCGCGGACGCGGCACCGGGACCGTCCCGGAAGGAGAACGTGCACCGGCCGATCCGGTAACCCGGCCCTTGGGGGCGCGAGCCGGTGCGGCGCGCGCCCCACGGAGGGGATGCGCTGTCCTCACACACGATGCTTACGGCAACAATGGAGGGATGAGCGACAGTCCAGCCCCCCTCGCCGATCCCCACCTGGTCTACGACCCCGTAGCGGGCGACGGCCCGAAGAACGTGGTGATCCTCGGCTCCACCGGGTCCATCGGCACGCAGGCCATCGACCTCGTGCTGCGCAACCCCGACCGTTTCCGGGTCACCGGCCTCTCGGCCAACGGCGGCCGGGTCGCGCTCCTCGCCGAGCAGGCGTACCGGCTGCGGGTGCGCACGGTGGCGGTGGCCCGTGAGGACGTCGTGCCGGCCCTGCGCGAGGCGCTCACCGCGCAGTACGGCACGGGCGAGCCGCTCCCCGAGATCCTCGCCGGCCCGGACGCGGCCACGCAGCTGGCGGCGTCCGACTGCCACACCGTCCTGAACGGCATCACCGGCTCCATCGGCCTCGCCCCGACCCTGGCCGCCCTGGAGGCGGGCCGCACCCTCGCGCTCGCCAACAAGGAGTCGCTCATCGTGGGCGGCCCGCTGGTCAAGGCCCTCGCCAAGCCCGGGCAGATCATCCCGGTCGACTCCGAGCACGCGGCCCTCTTCCAGGCCCTGGCCGCCGGCACCCGCGCCGACGTCCGCAAGCTGGTCGTCACCGCCTCCGGCGGCCCCTTCCGCGGCCGTACGAAGGCGGAGCTCGCCCACGTCACCGTCGAGGACGCCCTCGCGCACCCCACCTGGGCCATGGGCCCGGTCATCACGATCAACTCCGCGACCCTCGTCAACAAGGGCCTGGAGGTCATCGAGGCACACCTCCTCTACGACATTCCCTTCGACCGCATTGAGGTGGTCGTGCATCCCCAGTCGTATGTCCACTCGATGGTTGAGTTCACGGATGGATCGACACTGGCCCAGGCGACCCCGCCCGACATGCGCGGGCCCATCGCCATCGGCATCGGCTGGCCCGAGCGGGTCCCCGACGCCGCACCGACCTTCGACTGGAGCAAGGCCTCGACCTGGGAGTTCTTCCCGCTCGACAACGAGGCCTTCCCCTCGGTGAACCTCGCCCGGCACGTCGGCGAGCTCGCGGGCACCGCCCCGGCGGTGTTCAATGCGGCCAACGAGGAGTGCGTGGAGGCGTTCCGTCAGGGCGCACTGCCCTTCAACGGGATCATGGAGACCGTCACCCGGGTCGTCGAGGAGCACGGCACCCCGCGTACGGGAACCTCACTCACCGTGTCGGACGTCCTCGAAGCGGAGACCTGGGCGCGGACCCGGGCCCGGGAACTGGCGGCACAGACGGCGGAGGCCCGTGCATGACGACCCTGATGTTCATCCTCGGCATAGGCCTCTTCGTGGTCGGCCTGCTGTTCTCGATCGCGTGGCACGAGCTGGGGCACCTGTCCACCGCCAAGCTGTTCGGCATCCGCGTGCCGCAGTACATGGTCGGTTTCGGCCCGACGATCTGGTCGCGGAAGAAGGGCGAGACCGAGTACGGGCTCAAGGCCATCCCGTTCGGCGGCTACATCCGCATGATCGGCATGTTCCCGCCCGGGCCCGACGGCCGGCTGGAGGTCCGCTCCACCTCCCCGTGGCGCGGCATGATCGAGGACGCCCGCACGGCCGCGTACGAGGAGCTCAGGCCGGGCGACGAGAACCGCCTGTTCTACACGCGCGCGCCCTGGAAGCGCGTGATCGTGATGTTCGCGGGCCCCTTCATGAACCTGGTCCTGGCCGTGGCGCTGTTCCTCGCCATCCTGATGGGCTTCGGCATCACCCAGCAGACCACCACGGTCAGTTCGGTCTCCCAGTGCGTCATCGCACAGAGCGAGAACCGCGACAAGTGCGGGAAGGGCGACCCGGCCAGCCCGGCCGCCGCCGCGGGCCTTAAGGCGGGCGACAAGATCGTCTCCTTCAACGGCGTGCGGACCGACGACTGGAACAATCTGTCCGACCTGATCCGCGCCAACCCCGGCAAGGAAGTGCCGATCGTCGTCGACCGCAAGGGCCAGGACGTCACCCTGCACGCGAAGATCGCCACCAACCAGGTCGCCAAGAAGGACTCCGCCGGACAGATCGTCGAGGGCCAGTACGTCCAGGCCGGCTTCCTCGGCTTCAGCGCCGCCACCGGCGTGGTCAAACAGGACTTCGGCGAGTCCGTGACCTGGATGGGCGACCGGATCGGCGAGGCCGTCGACTCCCTCGCCGCCCTCCCCAGCAAGGTCCCGGCCCTGTGGAACGCGGCCTTCGACGGCGCCCCGCGCGAGGCCGACTCCCCGATGGGCGTGGTCGGCGCGGCCCGCGTCGGCGGCGAGATCTTCACCCTCGACATCCCGCCCACCCAGCAGCTGGCCATGGCCCTGATGCTGGTCGCCGGCTTCAACCTCTCCCTGTTCCTGTTCAACATGCTCCCGCTGCTGCCGCTCGACGGCGGCCACATCGCGGGCGCCCTGTGGGAGTCGCTGCGCCGCAACGCGGCCAAGCTCCTGCGCCGGCCGGACCCGGGCCCCTTCGACGTGGCGAAGCTCATGCCCGTCGCCTACGTGGTCGCCGGGATCTTCATCTGCTTCACGATCCTGGTGCTGATCGCCGATGTGGTTAACCCGGTGAGAATCTCCTAGTCATACGGCGTTCGTGGCGGCTCGGCATACTGTGTGCCGGGCCGCCTCCCATCGGGTGGCAACGCGGGTGGGATGTGCCCGCGCCCATGCCTGTGCCGTAATCTCGAAGCTCGGAGCCCGCTGCTCACGGGACCGGACCTTGATCCACGACTTGGGGTTGCACAGCAGATGACTGCGATTTCTCTCGGCATGCCGTCCGTTCCGACCAAGCTCGCCGAGCGCCGGAAGAGCCGGCAGATCCAGGTCGGGTCCGTGGCCGTCGGCGGAGACGCCCCTGTCTCGGTCCAGTCCATGACGACGACGCGTACGTCCGACATCGGCGCGACGCTCCAGCAGATCGCCGAACTCACCGCCTCCGGCTGCCAGATCGTCCGGGTCGCCTGCCCGACCCAGGACGACGCCGACGCCCTCGCCACCATCGCCCGCAAGTCGCAGATCCCGGTCATCGCCGACATCCACTTCCAGCCGAAGTACGTCTTCGCCGCGATCGAGGCCGGCTGCGCGGCGGTCCGCGTCAACCCCGGCAACATCAAGCAGTTCGACGACAAGGTCAAGGAGATCGCCAAGGCGGCCCGGGACCACGGCACCCCGATCCGCATCGGCGTCAACGCGGGCTCCCTCGACAGGCGCCTCCTCCAGAAGTACGGCAAGGCGACCCCCGAGGCCCTGGTCGAGTCCGCCCTCTGGGAGGCGTCCCTCTTCGAGGAGCACGACTTCCGGGACATCAAGATCTCCGTCAAGCACAACGACCCGGTCATCATGATCGAGGCCTACAAGCAGCTCGCCGAGCAGTGCGACTACCCGCTGCACCTCGGCGTCACGGAGGCCGGTCCCGCCTTCCAGGGCACCATCAAGTCGGCGGTCGCCTTCGGCGCGCTGCTCAGCCAGGGCATCGGCGACACGATCCGCGTCTCGCTGAGCGCGCCCCCGGCCGAGGAAGTGAAGGTCGGCATCCAGATCCTGGAGTCCCTGAACCTCAAGGAGCGCGGCCTGGAGATCGTCTCCTGCCCGTCCTGCGGTCGCGCCCAGGTCGACGTCTACAAGCTGGCCGAAGAGGTCACGGCCGGCCTCACCGGCATGGAGGTCCCCCTCCGCGTCGCCGTCATGGGCTGCGTCGTCAACGGCCCCGGCGAGGCCCGCGAAGCCGACCTCGGCGTCGCCTCCGGCAACGGCAAGGGCCAGATCTTCGTCAAGGGCGAGGTCATCAAGACCGTCCCCGAGTCCAAGATCGTCGAGACCCTGATCGAAGAGGCCATGAAGCTGGCCGAGCAGATGGAGAAGGACGGCGTCACCTCGGGCGAACCGTCGGTGGCGGTAGCGGGCTGAGCCTTCCCGGACCGACGGTTGCCCCGCGCCCTGTCTTTCAGGGGCGCGGGGAACTGCGCGACAAGCCACAACGAACCCGCACCCGCTGACAAACCCCAAGCCCCCGAGCTCCGAGGCGCCCCGCCCAAGCAGCGCAGCTATAGTGCGGAGACCAGCAGACCCGAGTGTGTGAGGCCCCGCACGTGTTGACGCAAACCACCTCCCGGGTCCTCGAACCGAGCGACCTGGACGCCGCGCTGGCCGTACTCGACCGTGAGCCGGTCACGAACGCCTTCGTGACCTCCCGGGTGCAGATCGCCGGCCTCGACCCGTGGCGGCTCGGCGGCGAGATGTGGGGCTGGTACGAGGACGGCATGCTGACGTCCCTGTGCTACGCGGGTGCCAACCTGGTCCCGATCTGCGCCACCCCGCGCGCCGTCCGCGCCTTCGCCGACCGCGCCCGCCGGGCCGGCCGCCGCTGCTCCTCGATCGTCGGCCCGGCCGACTCCACCGCCGACCTGTGGCGGCTGCTGGAACCCCAGTGGGGTCCGGCCCGCGACGTCCGCCGCCACCAGCCGCTCATGGTCACCGACCGCCTGCCGGACGGCATAGCCCCGGACCCCTACGTCCGTCGCGTCCGCAAGGACGAGATGGAGAAGATCATGCCGGCCTGTGTGGCGATGTTCACCGAGGAGGTCGGCGTCTCCCCGCTGGCCGGCGACGGCGGCCTGCTCTACCAGGCCCGCGTCGCCGAACTCGTCGGCTCCGGCCGCGCCTTCGCCCGCTTCGACGCCGACGGCAAGGTCGTCTTCAAGGCCGAGATCGGCGCCGCGACCGACCGCGCCTGCCAGATCCAGGGCGTGTGGGTCGCCCCCGAGTACCGGGGGACCGGATTGGCGGCCCCCGGCATGGCAGCGGTCCTGCGCTACGCACTGGCCGACGTCGCCCCGGTCGTCAGCCTCTACGTCAACGACTTCAACACGGCTGCCCGCAGGACGTACCAGAGGGTCGGCTTCCGGGAAGTCGGCGCCTTCATGAGCGTGCTGTTCTGACAACGGAAACACCCCTGTAGGCTCCCCGCCATGGACCTGGTGATCGGCCCCCTCGACCTCTCCGCCCACGTCGACGAGGCCCTGGCCGTCCAAGCCGTAGCCTTCGGCCTCGGCCCGGACGAAGTCGCCGTCCGCCGCCAGATCGTCCTGCGCCACATGACCTACCCGGGCGCCAGGGCCCTGGGAGCCAGCACCGCCGGCCGCCTGGTGGGTTTCGTCTACGGCATGCCCAACGACCGCACCCACTGGTGGTCCACGGTCGTGGAGCCGTACCTCAGGGCGAACCACCACGACCACTGGCTCGACGACGCCTTCGTGATCACCGAACTGCACGTCCACCCCGCCTACCAGAACCGCGGTATCGGACGCTCCCTGATCACCACCATCACCGACAGCGCCGCCGAACCCCGCTCGATCCTCTCCGCGATCGACACCGAGAGCCCCGCCCGCGCGCTCTACCGCTCGCTGGGCTACCGGGACCTGGCCCGCCAGGTCCTCTTCCCGAGCGCCCCCAAGCCGTACGCGGTGATGGGCGCTCCGCTCCCGCTCCTGCGCCGCTAACCGATTTCCACCGGCCGGTACCCCCCGGATAACCTCCTGCCATCACCTACACGCAGCAGGAGCAGAGAAGCCATGGCGAACGTACCGGTCCAGCGCATGTCCCAGTTGATGGCGAAGACGTTGCGCGACGACCCGGCGGACGCCGAGGTCCTCAGCCACAAGCTCCTCGTCCGCGCCGGGTACGTGCGCCGTACCGCCGCCGGAATCTGGAGCTGGCTGCCCCTTGGCATGAGGGTCCTGCGCAATGTGGAGCGCATCGTCCGCGAGGAGATGGACGCGATCGGCGCCCAGGAGGTGCTGCTCCCCGCCCTGCTGCCGCGTGAGCCGTACGACGCGACCGGCCGCTGGGACGAGTACGGTCCCGAGCTGTTCCGCCTCAAGGACCGCAAGGGCGGCGACTACCTGCTCGGCCCCACCCACGAGGAGATCTTCACCCTCCTCGTGAAGGACCAGGCGTCCTCCTACAAGGACCTGCCGGTGATCCTCTACCAGATCCAGAACAAGTACCGCGACGAGGCCCGGCCCCGCGCGGGCATCCTGCGCGGCCGCGAGTTCCTGATGAAGGACTCCTACTCCTTCGACACCGAGGACGAGGGCCTCGCCCGGTCCTACGCGCTGCACCGCGAGGCCTACCAGAGGATCTTCGCGCGCCTCGGCCTCGACTACCGCATCTGCGCCGCCACCGCCGGCGCGATGGGCGGCTCCAAGTCCGAGGAGTTCCTCGCCCCGGCCGAGGCCGGCGAGGACACCTTCGCCGACTGCCCGAACTGCGACTTCGCCGCCAACACCGAGGCGACCACGTACGAGCTGAAGCCCGTCGACGCCACGGACGTCCCGGCCGCCGAGGACATCCCGACCCCCGACACCCCGACCATCGAGACCCTTGCCGCCTCCCTCGGCGTCCCGGCCTCGGCCACGCTGAAGAACCTCCTCGTCAAGGTCGACGGCGAGATCGTCGCCGTCGGCGTTCCCGGCGACCGTGAGGTCGACCTGGACAAGGTCGAGGCGCACTTCGCCCCGGCCGTCGTCGAGCTGGTCACCGAGACGGACTTCGCGGCCCGCCCCGACCTGGTCCGCGGCTACGTCGGACCGAAGGGCCTGGACAAGGTCACGTACATCGCCGACCCGCGCGTGGCCCCCGGCACCTCCTGGATCACCGGCGCCAACAAGGCCGGCACGCACACGAAGAACGTCGTCGCGGGCCGCGACTTCGAGGTCGACCAGTACGTCGACGTCGTGGTCGTGCAGCAGGGCGACCCCTGCCCGAAGTGCGGCACGGGCCTCGTGCTCGACCGGGCCATCGAGATCGGCCACATCTTCCAGCTGGGCCGCAAGTACGCCGACGCCCTCAAGCTCGACGTCCTCGGCCAGAACGGCAAGCCGGTCCGCGTCACCATGGGCTCCTACGGCGTCGGCGTCTCCCGCGCGGTCGCGGCCCTGGCCGAGCAGACCGCGGACGACAAGGGCCTGTGCTGGCCCCGGGAGGTCGCCCCGGCCGACGTCCACGTGGTCGCCGCCGGCAAGGCCCTCCAGACCGAACTGGCCCTCGACGTCTCCGGGAAGCTGGCCGCCGCCGGTGTCCGCGTCCTGGTCGACGACCGACCCGGCGTCTCCCCGGGCGTCAAGTTCACCGACTCCGAGCTGATCGGCGTACCGCAGATCCTGGTGGCCGGGCGGCGCGCGGCCGACGGCGTGGTGGAACTGAAGGACCGCCGCACCGGCGAGCGCGAGGAGCTGACGGTCGAGGAGGCCGTCGCCCGGCTCACGGCCTGAGGTCCCGTGCCCTGTGAGCGCTCCGGCCCTGCGGAGCGCTCACAGCCAGCCCGCGAACTCCAGCAACAACTCGGCATCCCGCGGCCGGCCGACCCGCCGCGCCCGTACGCCCGACTCCACGGCCCGGAACAGCGTCCACCCACGCAACCGCTCCTGGTCCACATCGAGCGACTCCGCGAGCCGCTTGACCCGCCGACGGGTCGTCGCCGCACCGGACGGCTGGGCGATCAGGTCCTCCACCCGGTCGCGGACCAGCCGGGCCAGGTCGAACGCGCACTCGCCGACCACCGGGTCGGGGCCCACGGCCAGCCACGGCATCCGCTCCCCGGCGAGCACCTTGCTCTGCCGGAACGTGCCGTGCAGCAGCCGGTGTTCGGGCGGTGCGGCCAGCAGCTCCTCGCGCGCCGCGAGCGCCAGGCCGACCAACGGGGCCACCTCGGAGTCGGCCTGCGCCCGGGCCCGCATCGACTCGGCCTGCCGCCCGGTCCGCTCGGCCACGGTCTCGAAGGGGAAGTCGGCGGGCGGCTCCACCCACAGCCGCCGCAGCGTCCCCGCCGCCTCCAGCAGCGCCTTCGCCTCCGGCAGCGACCGCACCGACACGTCCGGATGCAGCCGCTCCAGCAGCAGTACGCCCTGGTAAGTGAAGGGTTCGAGCAGCTGTACGGCACCCCGCCCGCCCCAGTGCGCGAGCGCGGCCCGCTCCGCCTCCGGGCGGGCCCGGCCCGGCGCCAGCTTCAGCACGGCGGGCGTTCCGTCGGCCGTCCGCACCAGCACGACCAGGCTGCTGCGCCCGCCGGGCACCTGCACCCGCTCCACGGTCAACTCGCGTAGCGCGACGGCCCGCTGCGCCGCCTCGGGCAGCTTCTCCAGCCAGTCGTCACCGTCCGGTGCCGTCTCACCGAGCGCCCTGACCAGACGCTTCGGCGGTTCGAAAACCATGCGCGAGTCGTTCCCTTCGTGCTGTCCGCGGTGCGTGCCCTGCACGGGTCACGCCGTCGGCGCCGCCAAGGGCGGGGCCGTGCCGGCCCGCTCGGCGAGCCCAGGGAAGGCTACGCTCTCGCCGCGCCAGCGCACCGCCCGCACCGCCGCCTCCCGCAGCGCCTCGGCGGCCAGGGCCCGCCGCCCGCCACCCGCCGCCCGCACCAGGTCCGCGTACACGGCGGCCACCCGGTCCTCCAGCTCGGCGGCGAGCCGCACGGCCGCCGCCGCGTCCGGCACCGGGAAGGGCAGCGTGTACCCGGCGGCCGCCGCCACGGGCCTGCCCCCCACGTCCTTCACCTCGCGCACCAGCGCGTCCCTGCGCGCCCGGTGCGCGTCGTACGCCGTCCGCGCCTCGGCACGCTGCCCCTCGCCGATCCGCCCGCCGACCACGCCGTAGCCGTACACCGCCGCATGCTCGGCCGCCAGCGCCGCCTGGAGGGCCCGCAGCTCCCGGTCCTTCGCCTCGCTCACGCGCCACCCTCCGTCAGCAGATACACGTGCGCCGCCCCGGCCGCCGCCACCGAGGCCAGCAGCCGCGCCAGCTCGCCCGGCGCGTCGAGCAGCGCCGTGGCCCGCCGGTCGGCGAGTTCCCGCTCCGCGGCGGCGAGGGCGGCCAGCGCGTCCTTGTCGTCGCCCGGCACGGCGGCGGCCGAGGGGGAGGCGGAAGCGGAAGAGGGAGAGGGAGTGGAGGGGGAAGAGGGAGACGCCTTCCGGCCCGGGCCCCCTTCGAAGGCCTGCGCATGCCGTACGGCCTCCGCCCGCAGCGGCCGCAGCCGCTCCGCGAGCCCCGGGTGGGCGGCGATCACGGCGTCGTACCGCTCCACCAGCCCCTCACTGTCCCGCGCCGCACGCGCGCGTGCCCGGCGCTCGGCCGCCGACGGGCCGTCCTCCGGGCCGCCGGGGTCCTCGCCGCCGGCGGTGCAGCCCGCCAGGACGAGGGCCGCCGGACCAACGGCGAGCAGACTCCTTCTGCGCGGCCCCGAGCGGGCGCGCGGCGATGAGGGGAACGGCACGTCAGACGTCCTCGGGGGCTCGTACGAGAAAGAAGCGACTCCAGGGGCTGAACGCCCGTGATCACGGTACCCGGGCCCCCGCCCAGGACCACTCAGCGGCACCGTTCGTCACCGGGTGGACGGCAACACACCCCGCGACCGGATACCCTTTGACCAGACACGCGACCCATCCCACAACAGCACACGCGGCCGAGGAGTCACCCGGATGAGCACCACCCAGAGCGAGAGGCTGCGAGGACTGCTGGAACCGCTCGTCGCATCCCAGGGCCTGGATCTCGAAGAGATCGAAGTGGACTCCGTAGGACGCAAGCGTGTGCTGCGCGTCGTCGTCGACTCGGACACGGGCGCCGACCTTGACCAGATCGCCGATGTGAGCCGCGCGCTCTCGGCGAAGCTCGACGAGACGGACGCGATGGGCGAGGGGGAGTACACCCTCGAGGTCGGCACCCCGGGCGCGGAGCGCCTCCTCACGGAACACCGGCATTACGTCCGCGCCACGGACCGGCTGGTGAAGTTCCAGCTGGCCGAGGGCGGCGAGCTGGTCGCCAGGATCATCGAGGTCGACGACGAGGGCGTCGACACCGAGGTGCCCGGGGTCAAGGGCCGCAAGGCCACCGCGCGCAGACTCGCCTTCGACGACATCGTCCGGGCGCGTGTCCAGGTCGAGTTCAGCCGCAAGGACAAGAAGGAAGAGGAGGCGTAGCCGTGGACATCGACATGAGTGCCCTGCGGGGCTTGGTTCGGGAGAAGGAGATCTCCTTCCCCCTGCTGGTCGAGGCGATCGAGTCGGCCCTCCTCATCGCCTACCACCGCACCGAGGGAAGCCGCCGCCACGCGCGCGTGGAGCTCAACCGGGAGACCGGCCATGTGACCGTGTGGGCGAAGGAGGACCCCGACGACCTCGAGGAGGGCCAGGAGCCCCGCGAGTTCGACGACACCCCGTCCGGTTTCGGCCGTATCGCCGCCACCACGGCCAAGCAGGTCATCCTGCAGCGCCTGCGCGACGCCGAGGACGACGCGACGCTCGGCGAGTACGTCGGCCGTGAGGGCGACATCGTCACCGGCGTGGTCCAGCAGGGCCGCGACCCGAAGAACGTGCTCGTCGACATCGGCAAGCTCGAGGCCATCCTGCCGGTCCAGGAGCAGGTGCCGGGCGAGACTTACCCGCACGGCCTGCGGCTGCGGTCGTACGTCGTCCGGGTGGCCAAGGGCGTCCGCGGCCCGTCCGTGACGCTGTCCCGGACGCACCCCAACCTGGTGAAGAAGCTCTTCGCCCTGGAGGTGCCGGAGATCGCCGACGGGTCGGTCGAGATCTCCGCGATCGCCCGTGAGGCCGGTCACCGCACGAAGATCGCCGTACGGTCCACGCGGTCCGGCCTGAACGCCAAGGGCGCCTGCATCGGCCCCATGGGCGGCCGCGTGCGCAACGTGATGGGCGAGCTGAACGGTGAGAAGATCGACATCGTCGACTGGTCGGACGACCCGGCCGAGATGGTGGCGAACGCGCTCTCCCCGGCCCGCGTCTCCAAGGTGGAGATCGTGGACATGGCGACCCGGTCGGCCCGGGTGACCGTGCCCGACTACCAGCTGTCCCTGGCCATCGGCAAGGAAGGGCAGAACGCCCGCCTCGCGGCCCGGCTGACCGGCTGGCGGATCGACATCCGGCCGGACACCGAACCGGCCGCGGACCGGACCGGGGAATAGATCCAAGCCGCGGGTCGTTCAGATCACGACAGGTTCGGGCGCGGCAACTGTTCGAATCCTGCCCCAAAGGGGTGAGGCGCCTACGGGGAGGTAGACTTAACGGTGTCTGGCCGGACGCGCACCCGAGCATGCCCTGAACGCACCTGTGTGGGGTGTCGGGAGCGAGTGGCCAAGGCCGATCTGTTGCGGATCGTGGCGGTCGAGGACGCATGCGTCCCTGATCCACGCGGTACGCTGCCCGGCCGGGGTGCGTATGTGCATCCCACACCGGTCTGTCTTGACCAGGCGGTTCGCCGCCGGGCGTTCCCGAGGGCACTGCGCGTCCCGGGAGCGCTCGACACAAAGGCGTTGCGCCGATACGTCGAGCAGACAACAGTTGCCGATCAGGCAACACGGTAAGAACGTGCCGCACGGAGCCCCGTGCGGTGTAGGTACCTCGCGAGTCGAAAGCAGGTCGAGATTGCGATGAGCACTCGATGAGTACGCGATGAGTACGCCCATGAACTAGCGACGGTCCGGCTTCACCCGGACCTCAAAGGAGCGAAGTGGCTAAGGTCCGGGTCTACGAACTCGCCAAGGAGTTCGGTGTAGAGAGCAAGGTCGTCATGGCCAAGCTCCAGGAGCTCGGTGAATTCGTCCGTTCGGCGTCTTCGACCATCGAAGCGCCCGTTGTACGCAAGCTGACGGACGCCCTCCAGCAAGGCAACGGAGGCGGCAAGTCCGCCCCCGCACGCAAGGCTGCCCCGGCGAAGCCGGCAGCCCCCTCTCCGGCGCAGGCTGCCCGTCCGGCCGCCCCGCGCCCGCCGGCCCCCAAGCCGGCAGCCGCCGAGAAGCCCGCGGCTCCGGCCGCACCGGCCGCTTCCGGCCCCCGTCCCACTCCGGGCCCGAAGCCCGCGCCGCGGCCCGCCCCGGCGTCCCCGGCTCCGACCACGCCCGAGTTCACGGCACCCCCGTCGGCTCCCGCCGCGCCGGCCTCCGGGCAGGGCTCCTCGCAGGGCTCCGGCCCGCGTCCGGGCGCCCCGCGTCCGGCCGGCCAGGCGCCGCGTCCGGGTGCTCCTCGCCCGGGTGGTTCCGGCCAGGGTGGTCAGGGCCGTGGTGACCGTGGCGACCGTCCCGGCGCCTCGCGTCCGGGTGGCGGCGCCCCGCGTCCGGGTGCCCGTCCGGCGGGTCCCCGTCCGGGCAACAACCCCTTCACCTCTGGTGGCTCCACCGGCATGGCGCGCCCGCAGGCGCCCCGTCCGGGCGGTGCCCCGCGTCCGGGCGGCCCCGGTGCCCCCGGTGGCGCCCCGCGTCCGCAGGGCCAGGGCCAGGGCGGTCCCCGTCCCCAGGGCGCGGCGGGCGGTCCCCGTCCGCAGGCTCCGGGCGGCGCTCGTCCCACGCCGGGCGGCATGCCCCGTCCGCAGGGTGGCGGCCCGCGTCCCGGCGGCGGTCCCGGCGGTCCGCGTCCGAACCCCGGCATGATGCCGCAGCGTCCGGCTGCCGGTCCGCGTCCCGGTGGCGGTGGCCCCGGTGGCCGCGGTCCCGGTGGCGGCGGCCGTCCCGGTGGTGGCGGCGGCGGTCGTCCGGGTGGCGGCGGCTTCGCCGGTCGTCCCGGTGGCGGTGGCGGCGGTTTCGCCGGTCGTCCCGGTGGTCCCGGTGGCGGTGGCGGCGGTTTCGCCGGCCGTCCGGGTGGTCCCGGTGGCGGCGGCGGTCGTCCCGGCTTCGGTGGTCGTCCCGGTGGTCCGGGCGGTCGTGGTGGCACGCAGGGCGCCTTCGGTCGTCCCGGCGGTCCCGCGCGTCGTGGGCGCAAGTCGAAGCGGCAGAGGCGCCAGGAGTACGAGGCCATGCAGGCCCCGTCGGTCGGCGGCGTGATGCTGCCTCGCGGCAACGGCGAGACCGTTCGCCTGTCGCGCGGTGCGTCGCTCACCGACTTCGCGGAGAAGATCAACGCCAACCCGGCGTCGCTCGTCGCGGTCATGATGAACCTCGGCGAGATGGTCACGGCCACGCAGTCCGTCTCCGACGAGACGCTCCAGCTCCTCGCCGACGAGATGAACTACACGGTTCAGATCGTCAGCCCGGAGGAGGAGGACCGCGAGCTCCTGGAGTCCTTCGACATCGAGTTCGGCGAGGACGAGGGCGACGAGGAGGACCTGGTGGTCCGCCCGCCGGTCGTCACCGTCATGGGTCACGTCGACCACGGTAAGACCCGGCTGCTCGACGCCATCCGCAAGACGAACGTCATCGCGGGCGAGGCCGGCGGCATCACCCAGCACATCGGTGCCTACCAGGTCGCGACCGAGGTCAACGACGAAGAGCGCAAGATCACCTTCATCGACACCCCGGGTCACGAGGCGTTCACCGCCATGCGTGCCCGTGGTGCGCGGTCGACCGACATCGCGATCCTGGTCGTCGCGGCCAACGACGGCGTCATGCCGCAGACGGTCGAGGCGCTCAACCACGCCAAGGCGGCCGACGTCCCGATCGTCGTCGCGGTCAACAAGATCGACGTCGAGGGTGCCGACCCGACCAAGGTGCGCGGTCAGCTCACCGAGTACGGGCTGGTGGCCGAGGAGTACGGCGGCGAGACGATGTTCGTCGACATCTCCGCCAAGCAGGGTCTGCACATCGACTCCCTGCTGGAGGCCGTGATCCTCACGGCCGACGCCTCGCTCGACCTGCGGGCCAACCCGCACCAGGACGCGCAGGGCATCGCGATCGAGTCCCGTCTCGACCGCGGCCGCGGTGCCGTGTCGACGGTCCTCGTCCAGCGCGGCACGCTGCGGGTCGGCGACACCATGGTGGTCGGCGACGCGTACGGCCGAGTCCGGGCGATGCACGACGACAACGGCAACCTCGTCACCGAGGCGGGCCCGTCGACGCCGGTCCAGGTCCTGGGCCTGACCAACGTCCCGGGTGCGGGCGACAACTTCCTCGTGGTCGACGAGGACCGTACGGCCCGTCAGATCGCGGAGAAGCGTGCGGCGCGCGAGCGCAACGCGGCCTTCGCGAAGCGCACGCGCCGTGTGTCGCTGGAGGACCTGGACAAGGTGCTCAAGGCCGGCGAGGTCCAGCAGCTGAACCTGATCATCAAGGGTGACGCTTCCGGTTCCGTCGAGGCTCTCGAGTCCTCCCTGCTCCAGCTGGACGTCGGCGAAGAGGTCGACATCCGCGTCCTGCACCGCGGCGTCGGTGCGGTCACGGAGTCCGACATCGACCTGGCGATGGGCTCGGACGCCATCGTGATCGGCTTCAACGTGCGCGCCGCCGGGCGTGCGCAGCAGATGGCCGAGCGCGAGGGCGTGGACGTCCGCTACTACTCGGTCATCTACCAGGCGATCGAGGAGATCGAGGCGGCCCTCAAGGGCATGCTCAAGCCGGAGTACGAAGAGGTCGAGCTCGGTACGGCGGAGATCCGCGAGGTCTTCAAGTCGTCCAAGCTGGGCAACATCGCGGGTGTTCTCATCCGTTCCGGCGAGGTCAAGCGGAACACCAAGGCCCGCCTCATCCGCGACGGCAAGGTCGTCGCGGAGAACCTCAACATCGAGGGCCTGCGTCGTTTCAAGGACGACGTCACCGAGATCCGCGAAGGGTTCGAGGGCGGTATCAACCTCGGCAACTTCAACGACATCAAGGTCGACGACGTCATCGCGACGTACGAGATGCGCGAGAAGCCGCGGGTGTAACACCCACGGCACCCGGACCGGCCGACGCGGCATCGCCGCGTCGGCCGGCTGGCCGTTTGTCTCCCCCGCGGAACAGACTCGGTGCACCCGCCGGGGTGCCTCGGCGCCCCGGCGGGCGCACAGGGGCGAAGTCCCGCGAGGGGTGCTGGCGTGAGGCCCCGCAAGGGGTGCTGGAGTGAAGCCCCGCAAGGGGTGCAGGGGACGCAGTCCCCGCCGGGGTCTGGGGCGGAGCCCCAGGGGGCAGGGCCTCCTGGCCAACCGTGTCGGGCGGGTGGGTGGGCAAAGGAAAACCCCATCGAGCCACCGGCAGGTACGCGGTACCGTTCTTGATGTCCCTGCCCCAACCCGCAGGGCCATCGATCCCGTACCGGCGGGTCATCCGGATACACATGTACGTGGGGACGCTGTCCTTCGACCTGCTCCTCGGCGACGTACGGTCGCTGAAGGAGAAGCGCTCCGTCGTCCGCCCCATCGTCGCCGAGCTCCAGCGCAAGTACGCGGTGAGCGCGGCCGAGGTGGATCACATGGACCTCCACCGCAGGGCCGTCGTCGGCCTCGCGCTGGTGTCCGGTGACGCGGCGCACGTGAGCGATGTACTCGACCGGTGCGAACGGCTGGTCGCCGCCCGCCCCGAGGTGGAGCTGCTGTCCGTCAGGCGGCGCTTCCACGGCGAAGACGACTGACGAACCGAGAACGACCCAGACAGGAAAGAACGGGAGACGGACCAGTGGCCGACAACGCGCGGGCCAAGAGGCTGGCGGACCTCATCCGGGAAGTGGTGGCCCAGAAGCTGCAACGCGGGATCAAGGACCCGCGGCTCGGCTCTCACGTCACCATCACGGACACGCGGGTCACGGGTGATCTGCGGGAGGCGACCGTCTTCTACACCGTGTACGGGGACGACGAGGAGCGGAACGCGGCCGCAGCCGGCCTGGAGAGCGCCAAGGGCGTCCTGCGCTCCGAGGTCGGCCGGGCCGCCGGTGTGAAGTTCACGCCGACCCTGACCTTCGTCATGGACGCCCTCCCGGACACCGCCCGGAACATCGAGGACCTCCTCGACAAGGCGCGCCAGTCCGACGAGAAGGTGCGCGAGGCATCAGCGGGTGCGAAGTACGCCGGCGACGCCGACCCGTACCGCAAGCCGGACGAGGACGACGAGACGGACGACACCACCGAATGACCCAGAAGCACACCACGCCCGACGGCCTCGTCATCGTCGACAAGCCGTCGGGCTTCACTTCGCACGACGTCGTCGCCAAGATGCGCGGCATCGCCAGAACGCGACGCGTCGGGCACGCCGGTACCCTCGACCCGATGGCGACGGGCGTCCTCGTCCTCGGCGTCGAGAAGGCCACGAAGCTCCTCGGCCATCTCGCACTGACCGAGAAGGAGTACCTGGGCACGATCCGGCTCGGGCAGAACACCCTCACCGACGACGCCGAGGGGGAGATCACCTCCGCGACGGACGCCTCCGGGGTCACCCGCGACGCCATCGACGCCGGCATCGCCAAGCTGACCGGCGAGATCATGCAGGTGCCGTCCAAGGTCAGCGCCATCAAGATCAACGGCGTGCGGTCCTACAAGCGGGCCCGGGACGGCGAGGAGTTCGACATCCCGGCCCGGCCCGTCACGGTCTCATCCTTCGGCGTGTACGACGTCCGGGAGGCCGTCGCGGAGGACGGCACGCCTGTACTCGACCTGGTCGTCTCGGTCGTCTGCTCCTCCGGCACGTACATCCGGGCCCTGGCCCGCGACCTGGGCGCCGACCTCGGCGTCGGCGGGCATCTCACCGCCCTGCGGCGCACCCGCGTCGGCCCCTACAAGCTGGACGCGGCCCGCACCCTCGACCAGCTCCAGCAGGAGCTGACCGTGATGCCGATCGCCGAGGCCGCCGCGGCCGCGTTCCGCCGCTGGGACGTCGACACCCGGCGCGCCCGGCTGCTCACCAACGGCGTACGGCTGGACATGCCCGAGGAGTACGCGAACTCCGGCTCCGTCGCCGTCTTCGACCCGGAGGGCCGCTTCCTCGCCCTCGTCGAGGAGCATCGGGGCAAGGCCAAGAGCCTGGCCGTCTTCGGCTGACAGCACACCGGGACCGTCCGCCCGTGGAGCGGCGACCACGGGGTACCCCCACTGCCGCCGCTCCACGGTCCCCCCTCGATTCCCCCACCCCTAGGGTGTATCCAGCCGCTCGCGTTCATTCACCCGTCCGTGCAGGCGCTCGGAGTGAACCGGGGGAGCGGAGGGGGGCGCTTTCGCCGAGCGACCTGTCCCGCTGATCACCTCGCCCCTACCGTCGAACGCAAGGGCACGGGTGTACGGCGGGGAGGCTCGACGATGACGTCGCGGAACCGGTCCGGGGAGACACACGACAGCGCGGCAGACTCCCCGGACCGCCCCGGAACAACGCAGCAGACGACCGAGGCAGCCGACGGCGGGGCACCCGGCCCGGCCCTCGTCCGGATCCACGACCTCGCCGGCCGCCCCCGCGGCACCGGCTTCCTGGCCGACCACCACGGCACGCTCGTCACCAGCCACGAGGCGGTCGACGGCCTGCCCCGGCTCGTCCTGCACGGGGCCGGGGACCGCCGCCGGGTCGTGTCCGCCGACGCGGTGATCCCGCTGCCCGCCCTCGGCCTGGCCCTCGTACGGACCGAGGGCCTCGGCGTGCCGCCACTGCCCGTCACCGTGCGGGGCGGGGCCGGGACGGGCGCCTATGTGCGGATCGCCGCCGACGGCTGGCGCGAGGCCAGGGTGCTCGGCTCGACCGCTGTGACGTACACGGCCACGGCCCGCCTCCACCGCCTCGACGGCGCGCTGGAGCTGGCGGTCGGCACGGCGGGGCGGGACGCGCTGCGGCTGGGCGGCGGAGCGGCCGGCGGCCCGGTGCTCGATGCCGCGACCGGCGCCGTCGTCGGTGTCCTCGGCACCGCGCTCAGCTCCGACCACAGCGACGTCGGGTTCGCCGTACCGCTGCATCCCCGGGTCCCCGGCGCGGCGGCCCCGCTCGCCGAACTGTTCGCCGAGAACGCGGCGACGGTCCCCGCGTACGGCGCCGACCTCAACCTGGCCGGGGTGCTGGAGCTGACCGGCACCGCGGTGGGGCTGGACGGCCCGCCCGGCGGCACGGGGCTCCCGGAGCCGGTCGAACGGGCGGCCGTGGTGGCCGAGTTCAGCGACTTCGAGGCAGGCCCGGCGGCCGTGCTCGGCCTGGTCGGCCCGCCGGGCAGCGGTCGTACGACGGAACTCGCGGTGCTCGCCGCGCGCCGCGCCCGCGCTGGGTATCCCACGCTGTGGCTGCGCGGCTGCGAACTGCGGGACGACGACGCCTCGGTGGCCGACGCGGCACGCCGGGCACTGACCAGGGCAGCCCCCGTCGTGGCCGCGTCCGGGCCGTGTTTCCGGCCGGCCGACCTGGGCGACACCACGCCCGAGCGCCTCGCCCACCTCGCCGGTGCCCTCGGCCGGCCCCTGCTGCTGGTCCTCGACAGCCCGGAGGAGATGCCTCCGGCGCTGGCCCGCCGCCTGGCCGGCTGGACGGACGGGACGGTGCGGTGGCTGCGGGCGACGGGCGTGCGGCTGGTCGTGGCGTGCCGGGCGGAGTACTGGGAGGGGGCGGTGTTCCCGGCGGAGGTCCTGCACCGGCCGGCCGGCGCCGAAGGGCGGCCCGCGTGTGTGCGGCTCGGCGACCTCACCGAGGGCGAGGCCCGCGAGGCCCGCCTGCGCCACGGCATCCCGGAGAGCGCCCTCGTCGACGCCGACGCCCGGCATCCCCTCACCCTGCGGCTGCTCGCCGAGATCCGGGACGCCCTCGGCGTCTTCGACGGCGCGGAAAGGGCAGGTGCTCCCGACAGTCCCAACGGCCCCGGCGCCACCGTCGGCCGGGACGACGTCTTCGCGGCCTACCTGGACCTGATGTCCCTGCGCATCGCCGTGCGTCTGGCCGCCGGGAACGGCCTGTGCGGCACGGCCGTGCGCCGGCTGGCCGCCAAGGTCGCCGGGCAGGTGCACGAGGCCGCCAGGCGCAGCCTCGGACCCGGGCCGGGGGATCTGGACCGGGAGGCGTTCGAGTCGGTGTTCCCGTGGGGGCCCGCACCGGCGCGGTTCGGCGGCGGCACCGGATGGGCGTCGGCCGTCCTCGCGGAGGGGCTGCTCGTGCCCGCCGGAGCGGGCTACCGCTTCGCCCACGAGGAACTCGCCGACTGGCTCCAGGGCCTGCACCTCGACCTCGACGAGGCCCTGCACGCCCTCGTCCACCGCCGGCAGGACGCGCAGTCCGAGCCCGTCCCGCACCACCGCATCGGGCCGGTCGTGCAGGCCCTGCTGTTCCTCGCCCGCCAGCACGGCACCGGCGAACTGGCCGCGCGGCTGGCGGAGCTGGTGCACGCCCTGGACGCCGATCCACGGTCCTGGTGGGCCGCCCGGCTGCTCGCCGGGACCCTGTCGGCCGTACCCGAGGCGACGCCGTACACGGAGGTGCTGCGGCTGCTCGCCGACCGGATCGTGGCCTGGCGGCGGCAGGACAGGCCCGTGCCGGAGGAGGTCGGGCCCGAATTCTGGGCCGGGGTACGGCTGCCGGGGGACGAGCGGTTCGCGCTGCTGAGGCGGCTGGTGCACGCCGACGGCCCGCCGTGCGAGGCCGGCCCTCGGTTCCTGGACACCGTCGCCCGGCTGCTGGCCGCCGACCCCACCGCCGTACAGCCGCTGCTGGCACGCTGGTTCGACGACGAGCAGCCGCTGCCCGCCACCCCGCACGCCACCGTGGCCACGGCCGCGCAAGCACTGCTGCACACCCACCGGCACAGCGCGCTGGACGACTTGGCGGACGCGCTCGTCGACCGCGCGCACCGGAGAGCCGACGAACTGCTCGCCGTGCTGGCCGAGGAGGAACCGTCGGCGGTGTGCCGGGCCGCCGACCGGTGGGCGCGCGACGAGCGGCCGGAGAGACGGAGTGCCGCGATGGCGCACGGCCTGCGCGTCGCGCCGCAGGTGAGCACCGGAGGCGACCGCGCCCTGCTGCGCTACGCGGCCCTCACCCTCCTCGCCCGCCCCGCCGACCGGGCCCTGCACGGCGGCGCCCTGGCCCTTCTGGTCCAGGACCCGCTCACCCGGGCCCGGTATCTGCCGCGGGCGCTGGAGCACTTCGCGGCGGGCGACCCGCACCTCCCGCCGGACGCCCTGGCCGCCGCCCTCCTGGCCCACCCCGAGCCGGTCCTCGGTGCCTTCGCGGTGCGGCTGGAGCGGCCGGACGCGGAGGAGGCACTGCGGGCGCTCGCCGACGCCACCCCGCCCGGCCTGGTCCGGCGGGTCGCCGCGCTGGTGGGGCAGGCGGCACAGCGGCGGCCGGAACTCGCCGGGCACGTGGCCGCGTACGTGGACCAGCGGCTCGACCGGGGCCCTGCCGCCCGGACGGTGCTCCTGCCCCTGGTCACCGGCCTGCTGGAGGACGGCCCGGCGCGGCTGCGGTGCGCCCTCGCCGCGATCCTCACCCCGCCCGGCATCCCCGCCTCCCGTCCGCTGCGCCGCGAGCTGCGCGACGCGCTCCTGGCCCGCGAGCACGACACCGACGTCCTGGACGCGCTGCTGCACGGCGCCGCCCGCAACGGCGGCGACGACCTGCGCGACCTCGTCCGCCGCATCGGACTGCTCCTGGCGCGCACCCCGGAGGGTGCCGCCCGCTTCGACCGCGCCCTGGTCGACCTCGGCCGGCACGTGCCGGGCTTCGCCGCCCGCGTGGCCCGCTGGCTGGCCGACGCGCCCGAGGAATGGGCGGCGCTGGTCGGGCCGAGCTCCCACCGGACGATCGAGTCTCTGGCCGGGGTACACGTCCCCGCCTGAAGGATCGCGCACGCCGGACGGGGCCGCGGCGTCGTGCGCCCTGTCACAGCCCCCATGCCGATGCGGGCCGCAGACACCCGGCATGGCACCCTTAGACCTGCGTACGAGGCAACCAGGAACAACCACGGACACCGGTTCGACGAGCTTTCGACAAGGAGCAGGCACAGTGCAGCGCTGGCGTGGCTTGGAGGACATCCCCCAGGACTGGGGGCGCAGCGTCGTCACCATCGGCTCCTACGACGGAGTCCACCGCGGACACCAGCTGATCATCCGGCATGCCGTGAACCGCGCCCGGGAGCTGGGCGTGCCCGCCGTCGTCGTCACCTTCGACCCGCATCCCAGCGAGGTCGTCCGCCCCGGCAGCCACCCGCCGCTGCTCGCCCCGCACCACCGCCGCGCCGAACTCATGGCCGGCCTGGGCGTGGACGCGGTGCTCATCCTGCCCTTCACGACCGAGTTCTCGAAGCTGTCCCCGGCCGACTTCGTCGTCAAGGTGCTCGTCGACAAGCTGCACGCCAAGGCCGTCGTCGAGGGCCCCAACTTCCGCTTCGGCCACAAGGCCGCCGGCCACGTGGAGTTCCTGGCCACGCAGGGCAAGACCTACGACTTCGAGGTCGAGGTCGTCGACCTGTACGTGACCGGCGAGGCGGGCGGCGGCGAGCCGTTCTCCTCGACACTGACCCGCCGTCTGGTCGCCGAGGGCGACGTCGAGGGCGCCGCCGAGATCCTGGGCCGTCCGCACCGGGTGGAGGGCGTGGTCGTCCGGGGCGCCCAGCGCGGCCGCGAGATGGGCTTCCCGACCGCCAACGTCGAGACGCTGCCGCACACGGCCATCCCCGCTGACGGTGTCTACGCCGGCTGGCTGCACGCCCAGGGCGAGGCGATGCCGGCCGCGATCTCCGTCGGCACGAACCCGCAGTTCGACGGCACCGAGCGCACGGTGGAGGCGTACGCCATCGACCGGGTGGGCCTCGACCTGTACGGCCTCCATGTCGCCGTCGACTTCCTGGCGTTCGTGCGGGGGCAGGCCAGGTTCGACACGCTCGACGCACTGCTGGAGCAGATGGCCGAGGACGTCAAGCGCTGCCGGGAGCTGGTGGCGGCGGCCGAGCGGTCCGCCTAGCGTCTTCGGCCCGTCCCGCGTACTCGTTATGTGCCCTCGTCCGGGTGGAGGGCGTCGAGGACGAGGGTGAGGCCGAAGGCGAACTCGTCGGCGTAGTCGTAGCCGGGCTTGAGGACGTGCTCGGTGGCCAGTTCGGTGAGGTGGGGGTAGGTGTCGGCGGGCATGTCGCGCAGGATGGCGCCCGCGACCTCGTCCCGCTCCGCCGCGCCTCTGAACGGCAGGCTCAGCTCCTGGAGCACGAACCCGTACAGGTAGCTGTCGAGCAGCGAGACGGCGTGCGCGGCCATGGGGACGGAGAATCCTCCGGCGCGCAACGTTCCGATGACCGCGTCGTGATGGCGCAGGGTCGCGGGGCCGGGCTGCGAGCGGGAGTCCATGAGGCCGACGGCCCAGGGGTGGCGCAGGAGGACGGCACGGGCGGAGTCCGCGCGGTGGCGCAGGGCACTCTTCCAGTCCGCGGCGCGCGGCGGTAGGTCGATCTCGCCGAACACCGCGTCCACCATGCCGTCGAGGATGTCTTCCCGGCCAGCGACGTGGTGGTAGAGCGACATCGCCTCGACGCCCAGCGGTTCGGCGATGGCCCGCATGGTGAGCGCGGCCACCCCCTTCTCGTCCGCCACTGCCACCGCCGTGCGGATCACGCGCTCGCGACTGAGCCGAGTACGCGCCGGCGCCCTCCGCCGGCCCTTGTTTCCCTCGCGCATCCAGGCCCTCCTTCTGGCTTCGCTCGTGCGCTCCCCTTGACCGCCTTACAGCATAAAGCTAGTTTGCCTTACAACATAAGGTAGGCATCCCGGCGAAAGGGGCCGCACCATGAACGCGGATCGCGTGAAGAAGGTCTGCATCATCGGGGCTTCGGGGGACTCGACGGCACCTTTCCAGCGCCGCAGATGCACGCACCAGGCCCCGCGCCTGCGATCTGCACCAAACGACAAGCCCTAGCAGAGCGCCGGGCGTCCCGCCCGGCCTCGCCTTCAGCGCGTCGCCCAGTGGCATGCCACCTGGGGCGTGCCGCTGCCGTCGAGGATCTCCGGATCCTGGTCGCGGCACGCCTCCGCGACGCCCGCCCGTTCCGCCTCGCCGCTCGCGAGGATCTGGCAGCGGGCGTGGAAGCGGCAGCCGGACGGCACACGCGACGGGTCCGGGGGCTCGCCGGTGAGGATCACCGGGTCGCCGGGGGCCTCCGGGAGCACCGACAGCAGGGCCTGGGTGTACGGGTGACGGGGCGCGGTCAGGACCTGCTCCACCGCACCCGTCTCCACGATCCGGCCCAGGTACATCACGGCGACCCGGTCGGCGATGTTCCAGGCCAGCCCCAGGTCGTGCGTGACGACCAGCGCGGACAGGCCCAGCTCGGTGCGCAGCCGCAGCAGCAGGGCGAGGATCTCACCGCGCACGGAGGCGTCGAGGGACGCCACCGGCTCGTCGGCGACGAGGAGTTCGGGTTCCAGGACGAGCGCGCCCGCGATGACGACCCGCTGGCGCTGCCCGCCGGACAGTTCGTGCGGATAGCGCAGGAAGAAGCGCTCCGGGGGCCGCAGCCCGGCCCGGGACAGGGCCTCGGCGACCGCGGTCCGCTCGTCGCCGCCGTACCCGTGGATGCGCAGGCCCTCGGCGACCGCGTCGTACACGGTGTGCCGCGGGTTGAGCGAGCCGCTCGGGTCCTGGAGGATCAGCTGGACGCGTTTGCGGTACGCCTTGAGGGCCCGGCCGGTGTACTCCAGCGGGCGGCCGTCGAAGGCGACCCGGCCCGAGGTCGGCTCGACCAGGCCCAGCAGACAGCGGGCCAGGGTCGTCTTGCCGCAGCCGGACTCACCGACCAGCGCGACGATCTCGCCGGGCCGGATGTCGAGGTCGACCCCGTCCACCGCGCGGGCCCGGGGGCCGCCGTGCCGGCCGGGGAAGGTGACGTGCAGGTCCTGGGCGCTCAGCAGAGGTGCCGTGGTGATCTCGGGAGCCGTGGGGGAAGTGGTCATGGCGAACTGGGCCTCGCTTCTTCCAGTGCGTCCGGATCCTCGCGGGTCTCACAGGGCTCCTGAGCCGACGGCCCGACCAGGACGCACGCCGCCCGGCGCTCCGGCCCCGCCTCGCGCAGCGCCGGGTCCTCCTCGGAGCAGGACTCCAGCGCCACCGGGCAGCGCGGATGGAACGTACAGCCGGACGGCAGCGCCGCGGGGTCGGGCGGGTCACCGGCCAGCCCCTGCGGCGCGAACCGGGAGGCCGGGTCGCCGATGCGCGGGAACGCGGCCGACAGGGCCCTGGCGTACGGGTGCCGGGCGTCCTCGTACACCTGCCGGGCCGGGCCCTCTTCGACCACCCGCCCCGCGTACATCACCGCCAGCCGGTCACAGGTGTCGGCGAGGACCGCCAGGTCGTGGCTGATCATGATCAGGCCCAGGTCCTGGTCCGCGACGAGCTGTTCGATGAGCCGGAGGATCTGCGCCTGGATCATCACGTCGAGCGCGGTGGTCGGCTCGTCGGCGATGATCAGCCGCGGATCGCAGGCCAGCGCCATGGCGATCATGACGCGCTGGCGCTGCCCGCCGGACAGCTCGTGCGGATAGGCGTTCGCGCGGGCCGCCGGCAGGCCGACCTGCTCCAGCAGCTCCCCGGTTCTCTTCTTCGCGCCGGCCGGCGTCGCCTTCCGGTGCAGCAGGATCGGCTCGGCGATCTGGTCGCCGATGCGGTGCACGGCGTTCAGGGAGTGCATCGCGCCCTGGAACACCACCGAGGCCCCGGCCCAGCGGACCGCCCGCACCCGGCCCCACTTCATCGTCAGCACGTCCTCGCCGTCGAGCAGGACCTCACCCGTGATGCGGGTCCCGGCGGGCAGGAGCCGCAGCAGGGCCAGTGCCAGCGTGGACTTGCCGCAGCCGGACTCCCCGGCGAGGCCGAGCTTGCGGCCGGCGTCCAGGCGCAGGTCCACCCCGCGCACGGCGGCGGCCCCGCCCGGGTACGTCACCGTCAGGTCCCTGACGTCGAGCAGCGTCACCGCGACACCCCCAGCCTGGGGTTGAGGACGGACTCCACGGCCCGCCCGCACAGCGTGAACGCCAGCGCCACCACGGCGATGGCGATGCCCGGCGGCACCAGGTACCACCAGTCCCCGGCACTGACCGCGCCCGCCTCGCGCGCGTCCTGGAGCAGCCCGCCCCACGACACGACCGTGGGATCGCCCAGGCCGAGGAAGGCGAGGGTCGCCTCGGCGAGGATGGCCGAAGAGATGATCAAGGTCGTCTGCGCCAGCACCAGCGGCATGACGTTGGGCAGGACGTGCCGGGACATGATGTGCCAGTGGCCGCCGCCGAGCGCCCTCGCCCGCTCGATGTACGGCCGGGTCTCCACGGCGAGGGTCTGCGCGCGCACCAGCCGGGCCGTGGTCGGCCAGGTGGTGACGCCGATGGCGACCACGGTCGTGGTCAGCGAGCGGGACATCACCGTGGCCAGGGCGATCGCCAGCACCAGCGTCGGCATGACCAGGAACCAGTCGGTGATCCGCATCATCACCGTCGCGTACCAGCCCTTGAAGTGGCCCGCGGTGACCCCGATCAGGGTGCCGATCGCCACCGACAGCACGGCCGCGAGCAGCCCGACCAGCAGCGACACCCGCGAGCCCCAGACCACCAGGCCCAGCAGATCCCGGCCGAACTGGTCCGTGCCGAGCGGGAACTCGGCGCTCGGGCTCTGCATCGGGCGCCCCGGCGCGTCGGTCACACTGCTCACGTCGGAGCCGACGAACAGCGGCGCGAACAACGCCAGCAGCGCGCACAGGGCGAGCGCGGTCAGGCCGTACAGCCCCGCCCGTTCGGCGCGGTACTGCCGCCAGAAGCGGGCGATGGACGCCCGGCGCCGCTGCCGGGCGAGGGCGCGCGGGCTCAGGGCCGTGTCGGTCGTCGTCATCGGGCCACCCGGGGGTCCAGCAGCGGATAGACCAGGTCGGCGAGGGTGTTCATCACGATCACCGCGGCGGCGAACACGAAGAACAGCCCCTGCACCAGCGGCAGGTCGGGCACGCTCAGCGCCTGGTAGAACAGCCCGCCGAGGCCCGGCCAGGAGAACACCGTCTCGACCAGGATCACGCCCGCGACCGTCCGGCCGAGGTTGATGAAGATCAGCGTCACGGTCGGCAGCAGCGCGTTCGGCACGGCGTGCCTGCGCCGCACCAGGTCGTCGCGCAGCCCCTTGGCCCGCGCGGTCGTCAGATAGTCGCTGCCCATCTCGTCCAGCAGCGCCGACCGGGTGACCAGCAGTGTCTGCCCGTACTCCACGGCCACCAGCGTCACCACCGGCAGCACCAGATGGTGCGCCACGTCGAGGACGTACGCGAAGCCCTCCTCGCCGCCCGACTCCATGCCGCCGGTCGGGAACATGCCCGGGACCGGGCCGATGCCCACCGCCAGCACGATGATCAGCAGCAGCCCGAGCCAGAAGGACGGGATGGAGTACAGCGTGAGCGCCAGGCCGGTGTTGATCCGGTCGCCGAGCCCGCCGCGGCGCCACGCCGAGCGGGTGCCGAGGAAGATGCCCAGCGCGGTGTACAGGACGAAGGCGGTGCCGGTGAGCAGCAGGGTGTTCGGCAGCGCCTCGGTGATCTTGTCGACGACGGGGGCACGGAACTGGTACGACGTCCCGAAGTCGCCGGTGAGCGCCTTGCCGCAGTAGTCCGTGAACTGCCGCCACAGCGGCAGGTCGAGCCCGAACTCCCTGCGATAGGCGGCCAGCTGCTCGGCCGAGACCTGGCGGCCGCCCGTCATGGTCTTCACCGGGTCTCCGGGGATCAGCCGGAAGAGGAAGAAGCTGGTGACGAGCACGGCCAGCAGCGACACGGCCGCGCCCGCCACCTTGCCCGCGAGGTACCGCGGGTACGCGGAGCCCTTGCGTGCCCGGGGCCCGGCCGCCGGCTTCCTCTCCTCGACCAGCGCGGGTGTCGCGTCGGCGGTCATGGTGTCCGCTCGCCCGCTCTACTCGCGGTCCTCGGCGGTGGAGCGCCGCCGCATCGCCGCGAAGACGCCGAGCCCGGCGAGGACCACGACGCCTCCGACGATCCCGAGCACGACCCCCGTCGACGACGCGTTGTCCGACGAGCCGCTCGAATCCGCCGGGACCGCCGACCACCAGCTCCAGTAGCCGTCCTGGCCGTAGATGTTCCCCGCCTTCGCCGGCATGGTCGTGATGGACTCGATCTGGTCCGTCCGGTAGGCCTCGACCGCGTTCGGATACGCCATGACGTTCATGTACCCGAGGTCGTACAGCCGCGACTCCATCTGCTTGACGATGTCCGCCCGTTTGGCGGGGTCGTATTCGGCGAGCTGCCGGGCGTAGAGCTCGTCGTACTTCTTGTCGCAGATGAAGTTGTCGGTCGCGCCCGTGTCCTTCGGGGTCGCCGGGAGCGCCCCGCAGGTGTGGATGGACAGCACGAAGTCCGGGTCCGGGTTGACCGACCAGCCGTCGAAGGCCAGGTCGTACTTGCCGGCCAGCCAGGGGTCGGTCACGTTGTCCAGGCAGTTGAGCTGGACGCCGATGCCGAGCTTGCCCCACCACTCCTGGAGGTACTTGCCGACCGCTTTGTCGTTCGGGTCGGTGGCGTGGCACAGGACCCGGTAGGTGATGGGCTTGCCGTCCTTGCCGACGCGCTTGCCGTCGCCGTTCTTCTCGTACCCCGCCTGGTCGAGCATCCGGGCCGCCTCGGCCGGGTCGTACGTCAGCTTCTGGCCGGCGGACGGCTTCCAGAAGTACTGCGAGAAGCGCGGCGGGATGTAGCCCTCGCCCTCGACGGCGTGCCCCTGGAACACCTTGTCGATGACGGCCCTGCGGTCGACGGCCTTGAACAGCGCGTTGCGCACCCGCTGGTCCAGCAGGGACGGGTGGCCGTCGCCGAACTTCTCGCCGTTCTTCGCCTTCGCGCCCGGGTTGGTGGCGAGGGCGTAGAAACGGCGGCCGGGGGCGTCGTTGAGCTTGATGTTCTCCGCGCCCTGAAGGGACGCCGCCTGAGCGGGCGTCAGGGAGGGCGAACCGGCGACGAACGACACCTCGCCCTTGCGCAGCGCCGACACCGCCGCGTCCTGGTCCTTGTAGTACCGGAAGACCAGCTCGTCGAACTTCGGCGACCCGCGCCAGAAGCTCTTGTTGGCCTTGAGCCGGACGTAGCTGTCGGCCTTGTACCCGGTCAGCACGAACGGCCCGTTGCCCACCACCGGGAAGCTCTTGTCGTTGTTGAACTCGGAGAAGTCCGAGACCTTCTCCCACACGTGCTTCGGCACGATCGGCACATCGAGCGCGGTCATGGTGGCCTGCGGCTTCTTCAGCTCGATGACCAGCTTGGTGGGGCTCGGGGCCGTCACCTTCCTGAAGTTCCCGACGTAGCTGCCGTTCGCCGTGGCCGCCCCGTCGTCGTTCATCATCTTGTTGAACGTCCACGCCGCGTCCTCGGCGGTGGCCTGTTTGCCGTCCGACCACTTGGAGTTGGAGCGGATCGTGTACGTCCAGGTCAGCTTGTCCGGCGACGGCTCCCACTTGGTGGCCAGGCCCGGGATGGCGTGGTTGTCCTTGGGGTCGTAGTTCGTCAGGTACTCGTACATGAGCCGGTGAACGCTCGTACTGAGCAGCCGGACCGCCAGGAACGGGCTGAGCGAGTCCACGCTCTGGGCCACCGCGACGGTGAGCACCTTCTTGCCGTCGTCGGCCGCCCGGGCCTGCCGGGGCGCCGGGTCGAGCGGGGTCGCGAGACCGGCGGTGAGGGTGAGCGCGGCCACTCCGGCCGCGGCGACGAGCCTGAGGCCGCGCGGGAGGCTGCGTGTCTGATCTTTCGTGCCCATGGTCGGACCTCGCGTCATCGCTCGGACGGGAAGGACGGTTGAGCAGGTGTCAGGACGGGGTGATCAGGTGTCAGATGGATGATGAGTGTGTCTATCAGCGGCCATCTCTGCGCGTCAACGGCACATTGACCCCATGTGGCCTGCGGAAATAACGAATTGGCGAGCTTTTCGTGGCCATTGGTCAAGACCACTGACGCCCCCCTGGCCAGGGCCTGGCAACGGATTTCGCCCGGAACATGCCGCGGCCCGCGCCGAGCGGGAACGGCGCGGGCCACAAAGGGGATCGGCCCCTCGAAAGGGGCCGATCGGGTGAGGCGATTACTGCGACGGTGGCGGAGGCGGCGGTGTCTGCCCGTCGGGCTGCGCCGGGTACCCCGGCTGACCGGGCTGCGGGTAGCCGTAACCGGGCTGACCCGGCTGACCGGCCTGCGGGTAGCCGTAGCCCGGCTGCGGGGGCGCTGCCGGGGCCTGTCCGGGCTGGGTGTACGGCTGCTGGCCTGGCTGCGCCGCCGGTTGCCCCGGCTGTCCGGGCTGTCCGGGCTGCGGGTAGGGCGGCTGGCCTGCGGCCTGCGGGTACGGCTGCTGTCCTGGCTGGGCCGGGGGCTGGCCCGGCTGGGGATACGGCTGGCCCGGCTGGGCGTACGGCTGTCCGGGCTGCGGCTGCTGGGGGTAGGGGCCCGGCTGCCCGGGGACCTGCTGGCCGGGAACCGGCTGCCCGGGGCCCGGCTGCTGCCCGGGATACGGAGGCTGGGGCTGGCCCGGGACGGGCTGGCCGGGCAGCGGCGGGGCGGCCACCGGCGGCGGGTTGCCGTCGGAGGTCCACAGGCCGTGCATCTGCTGGTGACGGACGAAGTCCTCGGCGACCATCGCCGCGAGGTTGAAGTACGACTCCCGCACCTTCGGCCGCATCATGTCGAGGTCGACCTCGGCACCGGCGGCGAGATGCTCGTCGAACGGCACGACGATGACGCCCCGGCAGCGCGTCTCGAAGTGCGTCACGATGTCCTCGACCTTGATCATCTTCCCGGTCTCGCGCACCCCCGAGATGACGGTGATGGACCGCGAGACGAGGTCGGCGTACCCGTGCGCGGACAGCCAGTCCAGCGTGGTGCTCGCGCTGCTCGCACCGTCCACCGACGGCGTCGAGATGATGATGAGCTGGTCGGCGAGATCCAGCACACCGCGCATGGCGCTGTAGAGCAGACCGGTACCGGAGTCCGTGAGGATGACCGGGTACTGCTTGCCCAGCACGTCGATCGCGCGCCGGTAGTCCTCGTCGTTGAAGGTCGTCGACACGGCCGGGTCGACGTCGTTGGCGATGATCTCCAGCCCGGACGGCGCCTGGGACGTGAATCGCCGGATGTCCATGTACGAGTTGAGGTACGGGATCGCCTGGACGAGGTCACGGATGGTGGCCCCGGTCTCACGCCGCACGCGGCGCCCGAGGGTCCCCGCGTCCGGGTTGGCGTCGATCGCGAGGATCTTGTCCTGCCGCTCGGTGGCGAGCGTGGAGCCGAGCGCCGTGGTGGTGGTCGTCTTGCCGACACCGCCCTTGAGGCTGATCACGGCGATCCGGTAGCAGGACAGCACGGGCGTACGGATCAGCTCCAGCTTCCGCTGCCGCTCGGCTTCCTCCTTCTTCCCACCGATCTTGAACCGGCCACCGCCGGCCACCGGACGGCTGCTCTTCGCCTTCTGCTTCTTGCTGTTGAGCAGCCGGTCGGACGACAGCTCCACGGCAGCCGTGTAACCGAGCGGCGCGGCCCCCGGGTTGGTCGGCTGCCGCTGGTCGTGCTGCATGGGCTGCGGCCAGGCGGCACCGGTCCGCGGGTCCACGGGCTGCGGGGGCTGGCCTTGCCCTTCGGGCTGCGGCTGGGCCTGGGCCTGCGGGGGCACGCCGGGGTGGGGGAAGCCGTATCCGCCCTGGGGATTGGGGGTGGCCGGGGCGGGGGCGCCGGGGTGGGGGAATCCGTAGCCGCCTTGCGCGTTGGGCGCGGGGGCTGACGGGTTGTCGGGCCCGGGCTGCGGGAATCCGTAGCCGCCCTGTGGGTTCGGGGTGGGGGCGGGCGGGGTGTCGGGCTGCTGGGCCGGCGGCTGCTGGGCGGCCGGGGCCGGGGTGCCGGGGTGAGGGAAGCCGTATCCGCCCTGGGCGTTGGGTGCGGCCGGGGCGGGAGCTCCCGGGTGCGGGAAACCGTAGGCGCCGGGCTGCGGTGCGGGCTGGGCGGGCGGCTGGCTCGGCGGCGTCGGTGCGGCCGGCGGGTTCCAGGCGGCAGGCGCGGGCTGCGGCGCCTGCGGCTGGAACGGCGGCTGCTGAGCCGGCACCGACGGCTGGGGCGGCCCCGGCGGCGGCCCCTGCGCGGCCGTCGGCTGCGGCTGCGCGGGCGCGTTCGGGTCCGTGGGCTGGGCCTGCGGCTGAGGCTGCTGCTGCGGCTGCGCGGGCCACTGGCTGGCCGGCGCCGGAGCGGCCGGCTGGTACGACGGCGGCAGCGGGGGCATGGCCTGCGGAGCCGGGGGAGTCCAGGCGGGCTGTGCGTCGGACGCACCCGGCACGGCGGCGCCCTGCGGAACGCTGCCCGCGGGAGCGGCATCGGCGGGCGGGGCGTCGGCAGGCTGTGCGTCAGCGGCCGGGGCGTCGTCGGGCTGGGCGTCGGCCGGCTCGGGGGCAGCCGGGACCTCGTCCGCGGGCACTACATCCGCCGGGTCCTCATCGGCAGGCGCCGTATCCGCAGCCACGGAGTCCTCAGGCTGGGCATCCTGCGGCACGGCCTCGTCCGTCTCCGCCTCCGGGGCCGCGTCCTCGGGAGTTTCCTCCTCCGGTGCGGTCACCGCAGCTTCCACGTCCCCGCTGTCGGCATCGTCGGAAGCAGGACCGTCCGCACCGGACACGTCAGCCGCATCCACCGCCACCGCCGTGTCGGAGGAGACGTCCTCGTCCTCGTCGGCGTCGGTGGGAGCGCCCTCGACGTCACCGCCGGACTCCTCGCCCGGCTCGGCCCCGCCGGTCGGGCCGGAAGCGACCGCGCTGTCCTCGTCCTGGTCCTCGTCGGCCGACTCCAGCCGCGCCTCGGCCTCGGCGGCACGCTCCGCGATCTCCCGCTTCAGGGCGACGGCGGAGAACCGCATCGTGGCACCGCTCTCCAGATCCCCGTTCCCGGGCTCCGCATCATCGGAAGCCGGAGTGGCCGGAGTGGCCGGAGTGGCCGGAGTGGCCGGAGGAGCCGGGGACGTGGCCGGAGCCTGCGTCGGAGCGGCCGGCGCCCACTGCGCCTGATACCCACCCACGGGGAAGTTCGGCACGGCCGCAGGAGAGGCCGGATCCTCCGCGGGCGCCTCGGTTCGCTCCTGCGGCTGCGCCCCCGGGGACTGCGCCCCCTGCGGCTCGAACCCCACGGGAAGCCGGGGCACGGCAGCCGGCCCTCCGGTAGACGGCCCCTCGGCAGCAGGCGCGGGTGGCGTGAAGGGCGTACCCGGCGAGGGCGCGGGAGGCGCGGGAGGCGTGAACGGAGCGCCCGGAGCAGGCGACGGCGCGGGCGGCGTGAAAGGCGCCCCTGGAGCCGGAGAAGGAGCCGGTGCCGGAGCCGAGCCGGAAGCCTGCCCGTGCCCGTGCCCCTGCCTCGGAATGGACGACGCCCCACCGGAAGGGTGGGCATGCGGCGGCGGAGTGAGCCCCGGCAGCGGCGGAACCGGCCCGCTCGGCGCACCGGAACCCTGCGCACCCGGACGCTGCGCCCCGGAAGCCCCCTGCGGACGGGACCCCCCGGGCGCCCCGGAAGCACTGGAGTCCCCGGACGCACCCGCCCTCTGCCCCGAGCTCGAACTCCCCGAGGCGTTCTGCGTGTACCAGGCCGGCGGCGCGTAGTCGATGGTGAACTCGCCCGTCATCTCTGCCGCGGACTCCGCGTCGGGCTGGTCATCGCCGGGTGTCGCCCAGCCCCCGCGGTTCCCGTCCCGATCGCTGCTCACAGTGTTCCTCCTGGTGTGGTCGAGCACCCTCATGCCGTGCTGGGGCGACCCTTGCTTGTCGTCCGACCTCGTCCGAAGTCTGTCAATGGCGTCTCCGGGGCCGTCCGAGGTCGTCCGATACACCGCACCGGCTTCCCCGCTCTCCCCCTGGGACGCCGACGCCCGGTCCACGGGTTCTGACGTCGCGCCCGGTACCAGCCTAATCACCACAAGGTCCGCCTCGGCAGGCCCGTCTGCCCCTCCACGACAACGCTGGACCTCGAAAACCACGCAAATGCGATGTAACTCCTGGCGCAACAGTTGACAAACCGGGTGGTAGGAGCGCTTCCGCTACGAGGTCCGTCAGTCCATCCGACGTGGCGTACCCAGCAACCCGGTCTCCGCGTCCGTGGGCTGTGTCATCACGTACTGCCGATCGCGATCGGTACACCACAGGGTGAGACCGTCGGAGAGCCCCGGCAGGGAGTCCATCTCGGCTCGGGTGAGCGTCATCGTGCGGCCCAGCTCCGTGGCCTCGTCCGGCGATACCCTCTGAATCCCGACCAGTCGCGCCTGCCGCACGAGCCGCGGAGCGACCGGGCTGACGTACGGCAACAGGGTCAACACCGACTGCCAGGGCCCGGAGACCACGCGGCCGCGAGGCGGCCGCATCCCGCAGTCCCGTACCACCAACACCGGCGTACCGGCTGAGGCACCCAGCGGCGGCACCCGCCCGACGTCGTACACGGCCATCCCGTTCTGCCCGCCCCCCATGGCGTGCACCATCCGCATCCAGACCTGCGCCCGCCCCGTCTCCACGGCGACCCGCGTACCCGTCGCTGCCGCCCTGAGCGCGATGACCTGCGCGGTCCACAGCCCACCGATGAGGACGACGTCGTACGGCAACGGCCGGTTGAGCCCGAGTACCGCGGGCCGGCTCTCCGCGTCCACGCCGATGACGACGCCGTCGTCGGCGACGGGGAGGGCGAGGGTGTCCAGTTGGTCGACGGCCACGGAGTGCCGCGGGTGTCTCGGGCCGATCAAACCGAAGCCCCGGCGCAGCAGTTCACGCGCCCGCCCGGGGTCAGAGGTCTGCGGCTCGCCCCGGCCGGTGGCCGCCGCCTGCCCCACACGCGGGGTCGTCGCCGTCACCGGGCACCTCCGAGGGGCAGAGTGGCGAGCATGCCGGGTACCTGTTCCCGGTCGAGGCGGGCGAGCCCCATGCCCGTGTGCCGGGCCGCGGCCTGCACCGCGCGCCGGGCGGCGACGAGTTCGTCGTCGCTGCGCCCGGTCACCCGCAGGTGCCCGCACACGGACACCTCCTTCCGCTCCCCGCGCCTGAGCGTGAGGCTGAAGGTGGTGGCGAGGGTGGGGACGGCAGTGACCAGAGCGACGAGCTGCGGCAGCGACGGCGCCCTCTCGCCACCCAGTGCGGGCCACCGACGGATCCAGTACGTGGTGTGTCTGCGGTTGTCGCAGCGCCAGTTCCGGCCTGACTCCTCGGTCCGCCGCTCCCGCGTGTCCGTCCGCCCCGCCTCCGCCGTCACCAGCGGGTTGGCGCAGGCCGAAGTGGCGATGGCGGAGATCAGCTGCTCCTCGTCGAGGAGGGTCGCCCGGAATCCGGCTCCGGTAAGCCGGCTCGCGAGGTGATCGGCGGCGCGCACGACACACTTCTGCGCTCCGACCAGGCCGCCCCCGCGCGCGGCCACGGCTTCCGGGCACAGTTCCGGGTCGAGCTTCAACGCGATCCACGTGATGCGTACGGCCGGCGCACCCGTCTGCTCCTGCAAGGGCGCGTAGTTGGCGACGGCCACGGACTGCTGGGGCAGATGGATCGCGGGCGCGGGCTGGGTGTGGAGCACGACCTGCGCCGACTCCAGCCGGATACCGTCCACCTCCAGGGCGTCGTATACCAGGGAGAGCGGCAACGGCTGTCTGTTCCGCTCGGCCCGCAGCGCGGTGGCGTCGGCCTCGACATGCAGGACTGCGGTGACGAACGTACCGTCCCCGACGATTCCGACAGGCCGGCGGTCACGGCCGGCGTACGTGTACGTCCGCAGACTCGGGTCGCACTCCAGGGCCGGCGCCAGCCCGGGCTCCGTGCCCTCCGGTATCGGCGTACTCGCCGCCCGCCGCTGCCGCGCACGCAACGCCTGCGCCGTGGCCAGCCATTCGGGCAGGGAACGGCCGCGGCGACGGAGGAAGGAGAGCAGCACCAGACAGACGGCGAGGGCAGCCGCAGGCACCAGGGCCACGGGATCGATCACCCACCCGACAAGCAGGACGGCGGCCGCGATCTCGAACAGGACAAGTCGTTGCAACCGGAATGCCCCGACCTGACCGGAACGCACCTTGGAGTGGAATGCGCCCGGCGAGGCCGGCCGCTGTGCCGGTCTCTGCGCAGGCGCCGAAGCGCCCGGTGTCCGCGATCGGTCACGGGACCGGGCGCGCGTTCCGGAAGCCATCACTCCATCCCCCCGTTTTGCCAGCAACTCGCCGGTATTTCAGCACCGCACAAGGCCCTTGACGGACCAGGTACCCTACCCGCTCCACAAGTCCCCGCGGATACCAGGCATAGTAGGGGGCCGCTCTGACACCGGGGGCGGGGGACCATGTCACACCTGGCGAGCGCGGCACATGTGAACACGGGGAGAGACAAGGACAGATGGCATCTCGGCGCGACCAGCTCAATGCCTACACCTTCGCGAAACGCCGCATGCTCGCGGCCTTCCTGCAGTCGTCGCCCGACGGTTCGGAGGAGGCGGCGCCCCGTCCGCTGCGCGCGGTCGTCCCCGGCGTCATCGTGGGTGTGGTCGTCATGGCCGTGTTCGGGGCCTGGGGCATGTTCAAGCCCACCGCGCCCAAGGGCTGGAACGAGCCCAACGCCAAGGTGATCGTCGCCAGCGACTCGACCACGCGCTACGTCGTCCTGAAGACCGGCAAACAGGTCCAGCTGCACCCGGTCCTCAACATGGCGTCCGCCAAGCTGCTCCTCAACGAGGGCCAGGGCGAGGTGGTGACCGTCGCCGAGTCCGTCCTCGACAACGGCAAGATCCCGCACGGCGTCACCATCGGCATCCCGTACGCGCCCGACCGCCTTCCCTCGGCGTCCGAGGCGGGCGGCGAGAAGCGCTGGGCGGTCTGCGAACGCCCCAGCGCGGGCGGCGAGTCCATCCAGAAGGCGGCCCTGGTCCTCGCCTCCCGCGACATGCAAGCGACCGAGGGCAAGGGAGAGAAGCTGACGGGCGGTCAACTCCTCTACGTCGTCTCCCCGAACGGGACCCACTACGTGGTGGACGCGAGTGGACGCTCGTACCCCATCGACAAGAGCGACGAACTGCTGCTGCGCGCCGTCGTCGGCTCCGGACGCAAGCCGCAGAAGGTGTCCAAGGAGTGGCTGGAGACCCTGCACACCGGCGACCCGATCTCCTTCCCGAAGATCCCCGACCAGGTCGGCATCGCGGCCGACGCCCCAGGTCAACTGGACGAGAAGACCAACAGGGTCGGCATGGTGCTCAAGGCGTCCGACCTCAACAGCGACCAGTACTACGTGGTACTGCCCGGCCGGGTCGCCCCCATCTCGGCCTTTGTCGCCCAACTCCTGCTGTTCAGCGAGGACCTGGCCTCCCTCGGCCAGGCCGGTGAAGCCAAGGGCATGAGCCCCGGTGCGATCGTCCCCGGCAAGCCGTTCGGCACCGAGCACCGCTGGCCGACCGAGGACCCCCAGCCCGTCAACGAAGCCTCCGGCGCGGCAGGAAGCCGCAGCACCGTCTGCAACGTCCTGCGCGGCGTCAACGCCGGCTCCGGCGCCACGACCCTGAGCACCTGGGCGGGCACGGACTTCCCGGCCAAGCTCCCCACCGGCTCCTCCAGCGCCTACGTCACCCCCGGCTCCGGTCAGCTCTACCGCCAGTTCCAGGGCAGGGAGACCAAGGCCGGCCCCGTCTTCCTCGTCACCGACACGGGCCTGCGCTACGTCCTGCAGTCCAACGCCGACAGCGGCGCGGACGACGCCGGCATCGGTACGACGGCCAAGGACCGCGAGCAGGCCCAGCAGGAGGCCCGGCAGGCCCAGACCCGGCTCGGCTACAAGGACGTGGACCCCGCGCCGATCCCCGCCGCCTGGTCGGAGTTCCTGCCCACAGGCCCACGCCTGTCGACGACGGCGGCACGCCAGCCGCAGGGTTCCTGAGGGGTCCGGACATGCCGCACATGCCCTCCTTCCTCCGTACGGCGACCACGGTGGCGGCCGCGACCCTGCTCACGACCGCCCCCGTGGTCCTCGCGCCCCCCGCGGCGGCGGCCGACCTCCCGTACTCGGACCAGTGCTCGTTTCCCAACGGCAAGTACCCGGGCCGGCCCTGGTCCCTGCAGCGCGTCCTCCTGGACGAGCTGTGGAGCCAGTCCAAGGGCAAGGGCATGCGGGTGGCGGTGATCGACACCGGCGTCGACGTGACGAACCCTCAACTCACCAACGCTGTCGACGTGAAGAGTGGCCGCAACTTCCTGCCCAAGAACCTCAAGGACGACGACGGCAACCCGATCGAGCGGGGCAAGGAGAACGGCACCACGGACACGGTCGGCCACGGCACCAAGGTCGCCGGCATCATCGCGGCCCGGCCCGCCAAGGGCACCGGCTTCGTCGGCCTGGCCCCCGAGGCGACGATCATCCCGATCCAGCAGAACGACGCGGAGGGCAACGGCGACGTCGACTCCCTGACCGACGCGATCCGCTACGCCATCCAGGCCGGGGCCGACGTCATCAACATCTCCCAGGACACCTCGAAACCGGTGAAGTCGACGTCCGGTCTGGCGCTGGCGATCAACCAGGCTCTGGCCCGGAAGATCGTGGTTGTGGCCTCGGCGGGCAACGACGGCCTCGGCGGCAACGTCAAGGAGACGTACCCGGCCTCCTACAAGGGCGTCCTCGCGGTCGCAGCGTCGGACCGCAACAACGAGCGCGCCTCCTTCTCCCAGTCCGGCGAGTTCGTCGGCGTCGCGGCCCCCGGCGTCGACATGATCTCCACCGTCCCCAAGGGCGGCCACTGCTCCGACAACGGTACGAGCTTCTCGGCGCCGTACGTCGCCGGCCTCGCGGCGCTGATCAAGGCGAAGCACCCCGACTGGACGGCCCGGCAGATCGTCGCGCAGATCGAACAGACCGCGGAGCGCACCGTCGCGGGCCACGACCGCCTGGTCGGCTGGGGAGTGGTCGACCCCGTACGCGCCCTGACGCAGGACGAACACCCCATAGAGTCTCCCAACCCCCAGGCAGGCCTGGGCAAACCGGAAGCCCCCACCCCGGCCAAGTTCCAGATCGGCGAAACCGCCGAGGAACGCAACGCCCGCCTCGCCACGTACGTGGCCGTGGGCGCGGTGGTCCTCGTCGCGGCGCTGGGCGGCACGGCGGTGGCGCTCCGGGACGCGCGGCGCAGGCAGAGGCGACGACTGGAGGGCGGATCATGGACGCGCTGACCCAACTGAATGTCCTGGGCCTCATCCTGTCCGCCGTGCTGCTGGCCATGGCCTGCATCAAGGCGGACCGCATCCGGGCGTGGCGCGCCGGCATCAATCCGTCGACCGAGGAACTGCCCGACGCCTTCTTCGTCGCCGCTCGCGTCACCTTCGTCGCCTTGGCCGGCGTTGGCATCTACCTGAGCGTGCAGGGCTTCGGCGTCTCCGACGCACGGCGTGGGATGACAGCGAGCTGACCAGCGCGGTGCAGGGGGCCACGGACGCCTTGGACGGCAGTTCCGGCTTCGGCGACATCTATGCCGAGGACAACGACACCCGCTGGATCGACGAATACGCGACGAAGATCGAAAACGAGGTCGTCGAGCACGGCGGCGGCGACGCCCCGCAGTACGGCGTGAACGCGACGCCCGCCGCCACGAGCACGGCTTCCGAGGCGCGTTACACGGTCACCGGCGGCGACTCGGCCTTCTGCATGCAGGTCACCCGCACTCGGTCGAAGGACGGGGACTATGAGCCGCCGGGCATTGCGGGAGGTCAGGGGACGGTGACGGTCCCTTCGTACGACTTCGCGGTGACGACGCGTGAGGGGGGTTGCTGACTCCGTGGCTCGGCCGAGCGGGCCGGCCTCTCGATGACGAGTCTCGACAATCTCGTAACTCACGCAACACAAAGTTCAGTTGGCCGCGTTTCACACGATGACTACAGTGGTCATCGAGTGTGTCGATCAGGTCATCACCTGTGCACCGCTCGACAACTTTACAAACGGGGAACGGGGAGGGAAGGCATCGTGCCTGCTGCGGAGCGCCAAGCTCTCAAGGTCAGACTCGAGTCACTGAGCGAGTTCAAGAAGCGCGTGGACGCCGCGCTCTCCGATTTTGAGGGCTCGCAGGGCAGCGCCCAGAAAGTTGGTGCGCACCGCCTCTCCGAGGCGTCGTTCAGCGGTGCGGGTGGGTTCGCCGAGGCCAAGGGCCTCCATGCGCAGTACGAGCGGGTCCATGAGCGTCTGACTGCGCTTTCCAAGAACCTGGGCCTGCAGATCGAGGCGCTCCAGATCGCAGTCATCGGTGCGGGGGACAACTTCAGCGACCTCGACGAGGAACAGCGTCGACGGTTCTGGGAGATCCAGACCGGCATCGACCGCGAGTGGCGGGACGCGCAGCGCGAGAAGGACGCCGCAGAGGCCGAGAAGCAAGGCAAGTCCGCACCGAAGAGCAACGACGAGCGGACGGTCACCTACTAGTGAGCGACAAGCAGAAGCCCCAGGATCCGCACCAGGCGGAGAAGAAGCAGGTCGCCGAGCAGGCCGGCATCATCAACAAGGCCAGTCGCGTGGTGAACGCGACTCCCTTCGCCGCCGCGACCCTCAGTGCCGCCCTGGGCAGGTCGAACTTCGAGGGCCACGACCTGAACGCCATGATCGACCTGGTCGAGTCCGCGAGGCCGGAGGATCTGGAGACGGCGGGCACGGCTCTGTGGAACGCCAAGGACGCGATCGAGAAGGCAGCCGAGGAACTCAAAGGCCACATCGGTCGGGTGGAGTGGGAGGGCGAGACCGCCACGGCTTTCTACAAGTGGGGCGAAAATCTCGTCAAGCACGCTCTCGAACTCGCCGCCTTCGCCGGAGTGACGGGCACGCAGATCACAGCGGCGGCCACGGGGCTTGCCTCCGTCCGTACGGCTATGCCGCCACGTGACAGCCGGCTCGTCCCCAAGACCGTGGACCAGATCCCGACGCACATGCAGGTGGAGGGCAACAAGGAGTACGCGGCGGCGGTCAAGGCCGAGAAGGACCGCCAAGAGGCGATCAACCAGATGAATCGTCTGGCGTCCTTCTACGCGGTGTCGGAAGAGGTCATGGCGGCGCAGGAGCCGCCGACGTTCGAGCCTATGCCGGATGTGGGGGTGCCTAAGCCGGAGCGGGTCTGGGACGATGAGTATCCCGGTGACAAGAGCGGGAGCGGAGGCCTTGGTAGTTCCCGTGAACCGAGTGCGACGGGGCATCGCGTCGCTGAAACGGTGGTTCAGGCTCGCCCCGAAGACATTCCGCCGCCGCACAAGCCAGTGGACGACTCAATCAGTCGGCCGGACGTGCACGTTGGTACGAAGATCGACAGCGTAGGTACGCTGTCGCCCCAGGAAACTCCGAGGCAGTCGACCAACGTGGCGCCGACGGTGACCGGTCCGAGTGGCGGAATCGGAGGGACAGTCTCTCCCCTTCCCGTCGGCACGGTTCCTCGTGCCCCGAGCGGGCTGGCAGGGCGCACCTCAGGCTTCGGCGGGGCGAACGGCAACAGGCCGGCTCCGGTCTCGGCTCAGGGCCGTACAGGCACTCCGAACGGCACCGTAGGCGGTCGCGGCTCAGGCCCGATGGGGCACGCCACCACCTCGGGGCAGTCGGGTACTCGAGGCGGCAGCGCTTCCCCCGTGGGTCGAGGCGTCTCCGGCGGAATGCCACGAACCGTCGGAGGACCGGCGAGCGACCGCGCGGGCGGTGCGAGTTCCACAGGTGCGGCGCGCGGTAATGGAGTTGTCGGAGGAAAACCCGCCACAGGTCCTCAAGGGCCGACCGGTTCCAGGGTCCCCCGCGGCACGGTCGTCGGTGCCGAGGGCAACACCGGTTCCCGTACGCCCGCCGGCCAGAGCGGGCAGCGCGGAGTGATCGGGGCGCCGAACTCCACTCCCGGCACTCGTCCGGGCCAGACTGCCCGGCCCCCTGCCAGCAATGCTGACGGCGTCGTCGGAACGCCCAAGGGGCGAACCCAGACAGTGAGAAGCGGTGGGCTGGCCGGAGTCGGTGGGGGCTCCCCGCACCGCCGGACGGGGGATCGACGGAACACGAACCGCGGTGATCGTGAGGGTGAATCTCAGCCGGAGACCCCGCAGCGCAATGCGCCCCAGTGAACTGACTGAATCAGAGCGAGGATCTACAGAGGCATGACAGGGACCAGCCCACGTGGCGGATTGACTGCGTTCTTCGCAGGACGTGCCGGAAGATGGATTTCCACAGCGTGCGCGGCAGTCGGTGCTTTCGCGATCGTGTCTTCGGAGCTGGCTTCGAGTGCGGTCGCCGCAGACGTTCAGTCGAAGCAGTGGTACTTAAACGCGATGGACGCTGAGGGTATGTGGGAGGTCAGCACAGGCGAAGACATCAAGGTTGCTGTACTCGACTCTGGCGTGAATCCTGAGACCCCTTCACTCAAGGGCCAGGTCCTCGTGGATGATGTGCCGAAGGCTGTCTCGCACGGCGCGACCAATGACTACGCAGGCCACGGCACCACCATGGCTGAGTTGATTGCGGGCACGGGTGACGCGGGCGGCTTGAGGGGTTTGGCTCCCGGGGCCAAGATCATCCCTATTCAAGTGGATCTGAAAGATAACCCCGACAAAAAGGCCCCTGAGGTCGCGGCGGCGATCAAGGCGGCTGCCGACAGCAATGCCCAGATCATCAACATGTCCATCAGTAGCGACATCATCGACCCGGATGTGGAGAAGGCGATCAAGTATGCCCAATCAAAGGGAAAGTTGATGTTCGCCGCTACAGGTAACGACGCTCAAACAAAGAACTTCATTGGCTACCCGGCCGCATTCCCATATGTAGTGGGGGTGGCTGCCACCGATAAGTCGGGCAAGGTGGCTGAATACTCAGAGCACGGTAACTACGTTGATCTAGCAGCGCCTGGTCTCAACCTCCCGCGGTGGTGTGACGCGACGTTCAGGTCCTACTGCGACGAAGGGGGTGGCGGCACAAGTTCCGCAACCGCCATTACCTCCGCCTCAGCGGCCCTCATCTGGTCCGCACACCCTGACTGGACGGCCAACCAAGTCCTGCGCACCATGATCGATACAGCTGGCCGCACTTGGGCGAAGGGCGAGCGGAGCAACTACGTCGGCTACGGCGCCGTCCGCCCCCGCAAGGTGCTGGAGAACAGCGACATCAACCCGGGGTCGGCCGCCACCGACCCCCTCAGCTTCGAGAACGGAACCGGCGTCACGGGCGTCACCGCCTCACCCTCCGCTCCCGCATCAACCTCGTCACAGGCCCCCAAGAACACTTCTGGCGGCCAGACTTCGGCGGCAGGATCGATCTCGGAGTCGTCCGGCAACACCACGATGTGGGTCGCCCTCGGAGCCGCAGGGGCTCTCCTGGTAATCGGGGGCGGAGCCTTCGTGGTGATCCGCTCGCGCCGAAAAGCATGACGACTCACACACGTCAACCGGTCACACACGACCTCTCCGACGCGGTGACGCGCTCGGAAACGAACCACAGCTCTTACGAAGGGGAGTGCACAAATGGTCGACCGCAAGCTTAATGAAGGCGACGTACAGAGGCTTCAGACTGAGGTCGTCGATCGGTACGACAACATCAGGGGATCGCTCGCGAAGCTGCAAGGCACGATCGACATGATCGAGAAGGCCTGGAGGGGACAGGGCGCCCAGGCGTTCAACATGAAGCAGACGGAAATCAACCAGCACATGGCCGCGATCGGCAAGATGCTCGACGACTTCCTCGAGGGCATCAACCTGAACAAGATCGACAAGCGCAACCTCGAAGACCAGATCGAGGCCGACCTCAAGCAGATCTCGGTGGACGATCTCGGTGGAAAGACTTCGGCGCTCAACAGCTACTGAAGCTACTGACGAGCCATCGGCGGCACTGGGCCGCACCGTCGTCCGGGCTGCGCAGTCCGGCTGAAATCTGCATAGAAACGAGGGAAACATGTCCGGAGCCCACTACGACGAACTGGCCGTTACGTACGGCACCATGGATGCGCTCGCCACCGAGCTCGGCAACCAGGCCAAGAAGCTCGAGGAGGACCTCGAGGCCCTGAAGCAGGCCGTGCTCAACGTGTCCTCGGGCTGGGGCGGCGAGGCGTACGAGGAGTTCCAGAAGAAGTCCAAGCAGTGGGACACGCACGCGCGGGGCATCCACACGGCGCTGGTCCAGATCTCTCAGCGTGTGCACACCGCCGGCGGTGACTACCGGGGTGGCGACCTGAAGGGCGCCAGCTACTTCCAGTAGGAGCGCACTGTCTGCAGAACCAGGGTGGGCACGCACGGGAGGTGTCCACCCTGCATTGCATCAAAACAGCCAGGTTTTCTCCTTGGTGGGAGAAAGGGAGAGTATTGCGCCAGCGCAGCGTCGTGCTGCTCCGGATAAGTCTTCGCCGTCGAGGCGCCGGGCACCTGGACCAAAGCGTCGGCCAGTACCTTCAGATGGTCGGCGTTTCGCACACCACGCGGCCAGCGGATGGAACCCGAAGCGCTTATTCCAGAGGCGTTTCCTTCACCGGTTCCCGCCGGGGAGTCCCATCAGCGATACGCCGAGCAGCCCTGCCGAGTATGCTTTCGGCGTCTTCTTGTCCTGATCAGCTGGTACGGAGTCCACGATGCCCAAAGCCCGCTCGTCCGCAGCAACATGGAGTTTCTCGGCCGTAGCCGCCTGCACGTTGCTCGCAGGGTGCTCGGCATCGGTCCACGCCGGAAAGTCCACCGCGCCGCAAATGTCTGCGGACAAGCTGGCCACCATCGTCGCCGAAAAGCTCGCTGCAACAACGGGCAAGCCCAAGCCGGACATCACCTGCCCCGAGAACCTCGCCGCCAAGGTCGGTACCACCACCCGGTGCAAGCTCACAGCGAAGGATGGCAGCACATTGGGCGTAACGGTCAAGGTGACGTCCGTCGAGGGAGAGCAGATCAACTTCGACATCAAGGCCGACGAAAGGGCTTCCCCGCCTGCGAACTGACGAGCGCGCCGTTCTTCACCGGCTCAGAGGGCCTGTTCTGCGAAGCTTCGCCGGATCTCACCATCCGTGGCTGCGGGAATCAGCGCAGGGACACAGGTCGGCTGTGAGATGAGAAGGCTTCTCGGATGAGCCCTGGCCGTGCGGTGCTGGATGCGATCGGCGGAGCAGTGTCCGCTAGCGTCGTCGTCCGTACGGTCAAACCGCGTCCCTTTTGACTTCCGCTCAACGGTTATCACTTGTACGTGTTAAGGAGCTCGTTCAGACCTAAGGGCGGGCGCCAAGGATCGAAGGTGAACCGGTAAGGTGCTCGAGCAGCTTGCGTGATGCACCTTTTGGTGTGAAGCCTAGAATGCGCGAATGCGACGGGGGATTGTTCCATGGGATCTGGAGCCGGTGGCGAGCAAACACTTGCGAGTTCGCCGAGCGACAAGAAGCGCGCGGCGAAGTACCTGGAAGAGGAACTGCTGCCGGACACCCAGGCTGCTGCCCGCATCGCGGAGGGCGACGGAGCGGTGAAGCCGCTCCTCGTCGCCCCGTCGCCCCCCTCAAGTCTCCTGATCAAGGCGGATACCGGACTGAAAGGGTTCTCCGGCTGGGCCTTGGACCAGGGTCTCTCCGATGCGCTGACCGTCTGGCATGGGCAGGCGAACCGGCTGTTGGGGCGGTTGCAGCAGGAGTTGAACGGGCTGCACGGCACGAAGAACATCCTCCAGAGCCAGGACACAACCGTCGGCGCACAGGTGGCCGGGGTACGGCTCCCCAGCAGTCTCGACGGGATGTGACAGGGCCGGCCATGGCGCTGAACTACCACGACGTGATGACGATCGATCTGTCTCCGCTCGCGGACGTGTCCAAGGCGTGGTGGAGGATGAGCGATCGCTTCGGTGAGCTGAAGACCGACTATGAGAAGCATGTGCAGAGTGTTCTTGGCAACGGGAACTGGCAGGGGCTCGCGTACGGCGCGCAGCAGCAGTACGCCTCGGCCACTGCTTTCGAGTTCGGAGCGGCCCAGGCAGAGGCGCTGGCCATCGCCAGTCTTCTTACGGATGCACACACCGAGCTGACCCGCCTGCAGAAGGCGGTCAAGGACCTTGTGGAAGACGCGGAGAGGAAGGACTACACGGTCGACAGCTCCGGCAAGGCGACCTATGTCGGGTACGACAACCTCTCCGAACAGGAGAAGTACGCCCTCCATCACGACCCGGACTACCCCCTACTGCTGGCCGATGCCCGTGAGAAGGCACAGAGCTGGACTGACGACATCGCCAAGGCGATCAAGGCCGTCGACGAGGCCGACCAGAGCGTGAAACGCGCGCTGGCCCGTGCGACGAGCGATGGTTCGGCGGACGGCATCGGAATCGGCGGATTTAACGCGCACGCAGTGGGTGACCTGGCGAAGGCAGGCAAGCCGAACCCAAAGACGAAACCCGACGGATGGGTCTCCGAAGGCGAGTCCGAAGCCTCCGGCCCCGGCGTCGGAACATCGGTCACCGGGCCCGACACGGGGGCCGGCAAGTTGGGTGAGGCCGAGGCGCATGCCGACCTGGGCCGCGCGAGCGCGGAGGGCTCACTCGCCAACGGGCCGATGAAGCTCGCCGGGGAGGCCGAAGCCTACGCGGGCGCTAAGGTCTCCGCGGCCGGTGGCATCACCAACGAGGGCATCCAGGGCGAAGCCAGCGCCTTCGCCGGTGGCGAAGCCTCTGCCAAGGGACGCACCGACCTCGGCCCCGTCGGGGTGTATGGACGGGCGGAAAGTATGGTCGGCGCAGAGGTCGGTGCCAATGCGGGGGCCGGTCTCGATGGCGTGCAGTTGGGCGGCGAGACGTTCGCGGGTGCGAAGGCAGGTGCTTTCGGAGGTGTGGACATCGGGGGAATCGGAGTGGGCACCACAGCCGAGGGATGGGCCGGGCCTGGCGCCGAGGCAACCCTGAACTTCAGCAAGGACGCCAACGGCACATGGCACTGGGCTCCCAAAGTGGGTCTCTCTCCCGTTCTCGGTGGCGCCGTGGGCTTTGAGGTCACCGCCGATCCGGGGAAGATCGCCAATACTGCGGGCGATGCGGCCGACGCCGTGGGCGATGCCGCCGGATGGGTCGCTGATGGGATCGGTGGTCTGTTCTGATGCACGCCCTCGCAGACCCACTGCCGCAGTAAGGATGGCCCGATATGCCCACGGCTCTGCCCGTACCGATTCAGTTCGAACTGCCGGAAGGCTGGCGTGCCGCACCGCCGGATGCAGTCGGCGCGCCGGAGGCCTCGTTCGTCGCACTGCACCCGCAACCGGATGCCCGATTCACCGCGAACATCATGATCGATGGCGAGTACCGCCCGGACGCGGTGAGGCTGTCTGCGATCGCCCACGAGTCGGTGGAGCGCTTGAGCCAGGCCGCCACGTCGGTCAAAGTCACTGGCCACCGTGAGATCGGCTCAGCGGACGCACCCGGCTTCACGCAGACGCTGGCGGTCTCGGCCGTCGTCGGGGGCGTGGCCCGCGACCTCGTACAGTCGCAGGTGTACCTATCCATAGTGGACGTCGCCGATCCGCGTAAGCGGGCAGTGATCCGCCTGGTCCTGACCGCCACCGCGTCTCAACATCCCTATGTTCTCAGCGACTTCCAGGACTTCGTGCGCACAGTCCGCCTGGATGCCGGCGCGGCTTCGTAAGCGTCCCCGCAGGCGGCACGTATTGCACCTGCAACCTAGATCGCCGTAGTTTGACTTCATGGGCCTCTTCGACAAACTGACCGGAACCAAGCACCCCGACCACGGTGTCGCGCCGCGCCCAGCCGAGGAGGTGCGGTCAGCCCTGCTCGGCCTCAACCGGTCCGATGTCCCGTACATCATCCGTAACGGCGCCGCGGGGGGCGCCGACCTGGTGGCTGAGTGGCGGATGGCAGAGCCCGCCTGGCAGACGTTCTTCATTCAGTCCCAGTTGACTCGCGCTGTCCAGATCAGGATGCGTCTGGTCGAGGAGGACCATGAGGTGCGTGTCCTTGAGGAAGGGCGGGAGGTCACCCGAGTCGGGAATCCGCCGAGGCTTGCGATTTCCAAGCAGTACACGCGCGGGCCCGACAGGACCGTTTCCCGCCACTACACGATTCAACGCGGGGAGAGCGGCTGCCTCCAGGCGACAGAGACTTTCCGTTTCGACGCCTCGGAGCTACGCAACCCCCTGCAGGACATCGTCCTGAAGTCGGGCTGGACCTGGCGCGGAGTGGTCTTCGGTAAGCTGTGAGGACAGCTGCCCCCCTTGCCTCGCCGCCATGCACAACGTTGGTCTCTCCCAGCAGACCGCATGCACCCAGGGGTTCGGCAGCGGCTCCAGCTGTACGTCGTCCCCATTTCCGGCAGCGACCCGGGCTTGGTTCCGCAAGCTGTTCGGAACCCACGTCCCAGTAGCCCCTGTGCCCGTCGGTGCCGGTAGTCATCTGGTTGGCAACGGAAGCTCGGATCGCTGGGGACAATGAAGCACGGACGGATTCGTGGGCATGTCGGGCCTCCTGTCCGCAGTCTCACCATGTCATCAGCATCGCTCACCCGCCCGACGGATTTCCTGGGGCGCTCCTACTCAAGCGGACGATCGAAGGTCATTCGGTCAAGAGTCCGGAGCCACGGAAAAGCGGTTGTGGAGGGAGGCAGGCAGCCGGGGCGGGATCCGGTCAGCGCGGAACAGTGGGGTAAGCACGCACGGGAGGCGCCCACCTCGGTGCGTTGTTTCGGCAGTGAGATTCCGTCTCGCTTGGGCTCAGTACAACTGCTCGTTGACCAGGGCACCAGTGAACCGACCCCATGCGTCACGCCCCACCGTGGCAAACGGCAACTCCGGATGCTTGGAGTCGCGTACAGCGATGAGGGGGCCGTTTTGGCAACCTCGAGGCAGGCGTTGCCTGACGTCTCCGAGTACGAGGACTTGAGCCATATCAACTCGGGCAAAGGTGACACCTCTTACAGCTCTCCGGCGATTCCGAGGAGCAGATCCCTCGACCCGCTCGGATTCAACGCCACCTGTTCGACCAAGTCCAGTCGTCTGCGGAAGTTGGCCAGTTGGGCCGGTGCGTCGAAGAAGACAGCACCCAGCGGAGAGTCCACCTCGACCGTGTCCAGATGAGGACTGGCGGCGGAGACGTACACCACGTGTCGCCGGCCATCGGGAAGCCTTCCGCGGTGGGGATGACGAGCAGTCGGACGTTGGGACGTTCACTTTCCTCCAGGAGGCGGTTCAGCTGGGCTTTGGCCACCTGGTGGCCGCCGATACGAATGCGGAGAGCTGCTTCGTGAACCAGGCCGACGTACGGCACTCCCGGCTCGTTTGCGACTACGGCGTGGCGGGCCAGGCGATGGGCGATCCTGAGCTCAACATCCAAGCGGGGCCAGGCCGGTACGAAGAGGTCGAAGAGTGCCCGAGCATGGTCCTCGGTCTGGAAGAGGCCAGGGATGTGCGCTGTCTGGAGAGTACGCAGGCTCGTGGCGTGGTGCTCCAGCTCCGCCATGTCCAGGAAGTCCGACGGGATCTTGCCCCGATACTCGTCCCACCAGCCCTTCGTACGTCCGCCCGTCATCTCGACCAGGGTGTCAATCAGCTCCGTGTCGTCGCACTCGAGATGCTCGCGAGCCGACGAAGCCGCTCCCCACTGCCGAATCGTCCTGACTCGATGTTGGAGATCATCGTCCGTTCCGCCCCGAGCCGCTCGGCCACGACTGGTGCGGACATGCCGGCGGCGTCGCGCGGTCTGAACGGAGCTCAGCGCCGAATCGGCGCTGGCGGACGGTAGGGATTGGCTCAAGGCGGCCCCGGCCCTGCCTCCAGCGCGAACGTTCGCCACTCCGCCCCGGTGTACCGCAGCGCGGTCTCCGGCGGGTCGAAGACGACCGCATGGCGACGGCACCGCTCGGCAGGTACGCGATGTCGACCCGCTCCTCTGTGGCTCTGGATCGAGTAGGGGAGGAGGGGGTGCCATCATGCTCTCAGCCTCGCCGACCCGCTCGGCCAAGTTCCCGAGCGCTCCTACTCAGGCCGGTACTCGAACATCATTCCGGCGAGGAATCCGGGGTGACGGAAGGTGGCGGCGGAGGTGGTGGCGGAGGCGGGTAGGGCGGCCGGGGCGGGATCCGGGGCCTGGGGGGGGCGTCGGCGGTGGAGGTGGTTGGGGTTCCAGCAACCGCCGGGATGGGGTGGGGCTGCCGGGGCGTGAGAGGTGGGGCCGGTGGTGGCGGCGGGGTGGAGGAGGCTCTATGGCTGGCAACATCGGGCCGCCTGCGCGCAGCCGTTCGATGGTCTGCTCAGCCCGGCGACGCGCGTGCGGGGCGTCGTCGCGTTCGTAGACAAGCCGGACGCCGACACGGCCGAGACTCTGGGCGGCGAGCAACCGGTAGCCGAGCGCGTGGGCGATTTCCCCGATCCAGCGCTGCTTCGAGACTGTCGCATGGCCGGGCAACAGCTCGACGCGGCCACGACCATCGAAGTCGCACGTATCTCGTCGTCCTTCATCTGACTCCACTCCCGGGAAAGGTCGGCAGCCACCAGGCAACTCGGCATTACGATCGCCGCACACGTCTGGTTCTTCCGGACATCCGAGCGCGCTCTTAGGTGCCACGTGTTCTTAGAACTGCTCGATTTTCTTGCCATCCGGAATCTGGTAGCAGCCGGATATGACGAAGAAGTTCAGATGCGGTGTATTGTCCTTGGCCCGGTAGGTGATGTCGACGCTGAACTTCTTCGTATCATCGTCGGCTCTGAGGCTGAGATTCTTGTTCCGGCTTGTGTCCGGCCCATAATTGACGACCTCCCAGCCATGCTTGGGTAGATTCTCCTTGAGGCGTTCCATAGTGCCCTCGAGGTGCTGTGGCGAGGTGGGGGTGAAGGACCATGAATGAATGATCTGGAAGTATTTCTCCGGGTCTTTCTTGCCGCACTCCTTGACTCCCGGCCCGGTGTCGCTTGCCTTGCCCTTAAGTCCGATCAGGTTGTACAGCTCACTGGAGGCCTTCTCCGCCTCCTTGGCGGCATCGCTCGAGGTGCTGGTGCCGGAGGATGGGATGTCGTTGGAATTATTGGCGTCAGTCATGCTGCATCCAGTGAGAGTCATGAGAGCGACGGGCAGGGCGAGCGCGATTGCGCACAGCTTGATCTTCAAGGTGGGGCCTTACTTGATCGAACCGGGACACAGGCCGGCATCTTGGTGGGCATGCATGCTCCCTACTTCACATGCGCGCAGGGGTTCGGCGGCGGCTTCAGTCGTACGTCGTCGCCTCTGCCCGGCCACGACCGGGGCCTGGTTCCGCAGGCTGCCGGAGCCCCCATCCCAATAGCCGCTGTTCCCCTCGGTGCCCGCGGTCGTCTGGTTGGCGCCGAAGCGCGGATCGCTGGGAATAGTGAAGCTATCTACGTCATGACCGTAGAGGCCGATATTCCGGAACAGGGCCACTGACGTTGAGATGCTTTGTCTCCGCGCCGACCCGACAAGGGGCGATCTGTAAGTGATGCGTCGAGTCCGTCCATGAAGTTGCGGAATGCAGACGCTCCGTCATGCACGTCGTGTTCAAATGGTGACCCAGTATCGAGTCTCCCAGACGTTAGTGGATTGCGCAGAGGGTGCCAGGGAGCGTGTACTCCTTCCTCTGCGTAAAATCGGTCAGCCTTGGTGATCAGCTCGGTAGTCTCAGGTCCGTGCAGCCGTGGCGCGCCGCTGAGCGCTCGGCGAACGCGCGCAGTGACTTGACCAGGAAGGCTTTCCGTGGATCGGCGTATTCCGTTGCGTAGATTGCCTCTGTCAGTTGACTCAGCCGCCTCCAGTTAAGGGTGCGACTCAACCGCCGAGGTGATGTCTTTCTTCTTCGCCCACCACACCTGGCTCGCTGCAAGTGCCATTTTCTTCGTCAGATCTGGTTTGGTTCGTGTCTCCGTCCGTGCTGCTCGTATTGCTACTGGGCGCGGTGAAGCGCTGGCTCGTCAAAAACGTTCGATCTCTTGGCCATCCGGGACCTTGTAGCAACCGGACACGACATTTACGCTTAGCTTCGGCGGGTCGTTTTTCAACATTTGAACGATGTGGGCGCCCGCCTTCTTCTTGTCGTTGTCGGCGGTCAGGCTGATGTTCTTGTTCTTGCTAGTGTCTGGCCCGTATTCGACGATTTTCCACCCGTTCTTCGGTAGCTCCGCCTTGAGTCGCTCCATGGCTATGCCAAGTTCGCTCGCTGAAGCGGGGTAAAAACTCCACGGATGAAGAATTCGAAAGTACGTCTTGCGGTCCTTGTTCGGGCATTCCATGACTGTGGGACGGCCATCAGATGCCTTTCCCTTGACGCCGATCAGATCGTAAATGCCGCTGGACACCTTTTCCACAGCATCGGAGGCGTCACGTGAAGTACTCGTGCCGGCGGACGTGATTTCATCGGAGTTGTTGTCAGTCATGCTGCATCCAGCGAGAGTAGTGAGGGCAAAGGGTACGGCGAGCACGAGAGCGCTCAGTTTGGTCTTCACGCCATGGAGCCTTACGTCGTTGGACTGTTCTTACTTCACATGCGCCCACGGGTCGGGCGGCGGCTTCAGCGCCGCGTCATCGCCCTTCCCGACGACGACGAGGGCCTGATTGTGCAGGCTTGTGGAGCCCCCCTCCCAGTAACCGCTGTGCCCCTCGGTGTCCGTGGTCAGCTGGTTGCTGCCGAACTCCGGATCGCTGGGGATGATGAAGCCGTCCCCGCCGTGGCCCCAGCGGCCGAGGTCCGGAACCGGGTCCCCGTCGGCCTCCTCGTTCCACACATGCCCCTGGGAGACGTCCAGTTCATCGGCACCGGACACCTTGACGCCAGGACTGCCCGCAAAGATGACGTCATCGGCGTTGAGATGCCCCGTCTCGGCCGCAGCGCCGACAAGCGTCGATCCATATGAGTGCGCAATCACGGTGGTGTGTGACGGCGAATCGCTGGAATGCGATGCATCGAGTCCATCCATGAAGTTGCGGAATGCTGGCGCACCGTCGTACGCGTAGTGTTCGAACGGCGCGTCCTTGGCGACGCTGTCAGGCGCCTCGTATCCGAGCCAGGTGATCGTGGCAACGGATTTCCCGTCGGCTTCGTTATTGGCGCTGTGCCAGAGATTGACCATCCGGCTCATGTTGCCGTCGATATTCCCCAGCTCTGACGTCGTACCCGGAACGTAGACCGCTGTGTGATCCGCAGTGTCCGGATTTCCGTTGGCGACGACCGCGCGGCCGTCTCCCTCGCTGCTGAATTCCAGCAGGTATGCCTCGGGCAGTCCGTTCGTGCCGGTCGAGTCGAAGCGCTTCTGGATTGCATTCATGCCGTCGAGGGACTTGTGAGCGTTCTTCCGTGCCTCTTCCCAGTCCTTCCAGGCCTGTGTTTCCACATTGACGCCCTTCATCACCGTCCCGGTATAGGGGTTGATATAGGTCTGGAAACGCTCGGGCTCCGGGTGCTTCTTCAGCCAGGCGTCGTACTCACCTTGCGCAACACCATGCGCCTCGGCGAGCACCATCCGGTTCGCCTCGTCCCGAACTGTGGCCGGCAGCCCGTCGAGCTTCCCCACGGAGTCGGGTTGCGTGGACACCCACGCGGCCTGCTCCTCCGCGCTGAGTTTCTTCCACCACTCCGCGTTGTCCTGTGGGCTGCCGTCCTTGGGTGGCTGCGGCAGCGAGTCGAGATACTTCTTGCCCGCCTCGCTCACCCCGCTTGTGTCCGAGGACGCGTCGGCCCAGTCCTTGTCGGAGACGGTCAGATCGTCGTCTGCCTTCAACGCCCGCAGCTTCGGGGCCCACTTCTCGTCGGCCTCCGTCGCCTCCTTGAGGGCAGCGGCGATTTGGTCCGCGTAGTCCTGTGCGAGGCGGTGGTTGGGGTTGGGGTCAAAGTTGGCCGCTTGGCGGCCCACCGCGGAGGCCGTGTCATCCGTCAGGCCGCTCACTGTGCCACCCTCGGGGATCTTGCCGTCGGCGTCCTTCTCTCCGCCTGGCGGATAGGTGATCGAGCCATCGCCGTTTACGGTGAGCTTCGCGGCTTGCGCACCTTCGAGGGCCGCGTCGAGCTTGGTCTTGGCCGCTCCTACCTCGTACGAGAACGCTTCGAGAGCCGTACTGACGAGACCACACTCGACCTGGACGTAGTGGAAGTTCTTGCTTAGCTCTCCCAACTGCTTGATCGCCGCGGTCGCGGCCTCGCCCTTCAGCGAGTTCCTCATGGCCACGGCGATCTGGTTGTCTATGCGGTCCTTGGCCGCGCTCGCCATGTCAGAGGTGCTTCGGTATCCGTCGGCCGCTTGCGAGTACTCGGTCGGCTTGAGGGCTTTGAGTGCCGAGAGGTCCATGGCGTCTCGTTACCGGCCCTTGTCCTGCCCGCCGACAGCCGGAGTGTCCGCGTACGCCACCTTCAGGTTGCCGATCTCGACCTCGATCGCCTCATCGGTCTTCAGCTGGTCATTGCCAGCTTTCTCCAGCAGACCCGAGAGCTTCCCGCAGCGCCCGCTCACATTCCTGACGTAGCGTACCCACGAGTCGTGGACGTCCTTTTGGGCCCCCGCAGTCAGGCAGCCGGAACCCTCGCCAAGGCCCTTCTGGCCGTCCTCCAGCTTCCCCATCGCCTTGCTGATGTCGTCACGCAGCGAGCCGACATCGTGACCGGCCTTCGTCCAGGCACGCTTGTTCGAAACTAGCGCGCCGGTGCCGCTACCGCCCGGGTCGAGCGGTACCTGGTTCAGTTGCATCTGCGCCGGGTGCTGCTCTGCCGCCGCGCTCTTGAGCTGCTCCCACTCATCCCACGCCATGCGTGGACCCCTTCCCCGTGTCCCCGTGAAGCCCGTTTCTCGAACGGGATAGTTCTGGCCGAACTACAAACAGGCCAGATCCGTGAGCTCGGTCCAAGCGAGTTCGCGGATCTCACCATACTTTCCACCATTCACTGCTGTGCGGCGTGACGCCGGTGGGGCAGAACACGCCAGTTCCGCCGCTGAGTTCGTCCCTCCCGACGCCACCTACAACACCTCAGTAACCCCTCTCCGCCACCAACCCCACCTGCACCAACGGCTTCCCCCGCCGCCGAGACACAAAGACCCCCCGCCCCGCAGGCATAGGCCGCGGCCGAACCCCGCCCAGCAGATCCCCTTCACCCGGATCGCCGGCCAGCACCACACCCTGCGCGCCCAGCTCCTTCACCCGCTGCATGAACGCCTCGTACGAAGCCCGCCCCGCACCCGCCGTCGACCGCGCGATGATGAACCGCACGCCCACGTCTCGGGCGAACGGCAACAGCTCCGTCAACCCAGCCAGCGGATTCCCGCTCGACGTGGCCACAAGGTCGTAGTCGTCGATGACGACATACACCGTTGGTCCGCGCCACCAGCTCCGGTCCCGCAGCTGCTGGGCCGTGACGTCGGCCGTCGGTGTGCGGCGCTTCATCAGGTCGGCCAGGGCGGCCATGTGGTGGTCCATGGAGTTGGACATGGGGATGTACTCGGCGAGGTGGGACGACGGTGTCACGTCCAGCAGCGAGCGCCGGTTGTCGATGACGAACAGCTTGGCCTCGTCGCCCGAGTACCGCTGCGTCACCTGCTTGATCAGCAGCCGCAGCAGGTTCGACTTGCCCGACTCGCTTTCACCGAAGACGAGGAAGAACGGGTCCTGCTCGAAGTCGACGAAGACCGGTTCGAGGTTGTCCTCGTCGAGGGCGAAGGCGACGCCGCGGCGCGGGAAGCGATCGCCAGGAGGCAGCTGCTCGGCCGGGAACTCGCGGGGCAGCAACCGGACTTCGGGAGCGCCGGGAGCCTGCCAGTGCCGGGAGACCTCGGTCGCAAGGGCCGCCGTGGCGTCCGCCAGGTCCGTGTCGGAGGTCAGACCGTCTATGCGCGGCACCGCCGCCATGAAGTGCAGCTTCTGCGGGGCCTGTCCGCGGCCGGGCACGCCAGCCGGAACGTTCGCGGCCACCTTGCGGTCCAGCTCGGAGTCCATCGTGTCGCCGAGCCGCAGCTCCAGGCGGTTCATCAGGTGGTCCTTGAGATTGGCCCTGACCTCCATCGAGCGTGAGGCCGTCAGGATCAGGTGGACGCCGTAGCCGAGGCCACGCGCGGCGATGTCGTGGATCACCTGGTCCATCGCCTCGTAGTCCGCTCGGAAGTTGCCCCAGCCGTCGATGACCAGGAACACGTCACCCCAGGGCTGATCCGTGACCGAGATCTCGCCCCGGGCCCGCCTGGCCCGGAAGTCCGCGATCGACGCGATGCCGGCGGAGCGGAAGTACTCCTCGCGGCGGTTCAGCACGCCGTACACCTCGGCCACCGTGCGCCGCACCCGCTCCGGATCCAGACGCGAGGCGACCCCGCCCACGTGCGGAAGTCCGGCCACCGCCGCCATGCCGCCACCGCCGAAGTCGAGGCCGTAGAACTGCACTTCGTACGGCGTGTGCGTGAGCGCGAACGCCGAGATCAGGGTGCGCAGCAGCGTCGACTTGCCGGACTGCGGGCCGCCGATGATCTGCATGTGGCCGGCCGCGCCGGAGAAGTCGACCCAGAGCGGGTCGCGGCGCTGCTCGTACGGCTTGTCGACCAGGCCCGCCGGTACGATCAGGCGGCCGGCGCCCTCGTAGCCCGGCTGTGTGAGGCCGCGGCCCTGCACCGCCGTGAGGCCGGGCAGGAGCCCGTCGAGCGGCGGCGGGCTGTCCAGCGGCGGCAGCCACACCTGGTGAGCCGCCGGACCCTGCGCCTCCAGCCGGCGCACGATCACGTCGAGCACCGTGTCGGCGAGCGCGTCGTCGACCTCCGGACCGTCCGAAGCGGAAGGGCGCTGCTGCGGCACCGGCACGTACTGCACCGGCACCTCGGCCGCCGTGAACAGTACCGGCCGCCGGTCCACCGGCAGCGCGCCGCCGGCCGATCCCGCACGCTGCGTGCCCGAGCGGTACACGCCGGAGACGTACGCCGCCTTGAAACGCACCATCTCGCCCGTACCGAACTTCAGAAGGCCGGAGCCCGGGACGTTCGGCAGCTCATAGGCGTCCGGTACGCCGATCGCCGCGCGGGACTCCGCGGCGGAGAAGGTACGCAGACCGACCCGGTAGGACAGGTAGGTCTCCAGACCGCGCAGGCGGCCTTCCTCCAGTCGCTGGGACGCAAGCAGCAGATGCACGCCGAGCGACCGGCCGATGCGGCCGATCTGCACGAACATCTCGATGAAGTCGGGCTTCGCCGTCAGCAGCTCACTGAACTCGTCGATGACCAGCACCAACGACGGAATGGGCTGCAGGGCCGCACCAGCCGCGCGGGCCTTCTCGTAGTCGTGGATGTTGGCGTAGTTGCCCGCGTCGCGCAGCATCTCCTGGCGGCGGTTGAGTTCGCCGCGGATGGAGTCGCCCATGCGGTCGACCAGGGTGAGGTCGTCCGCGAGGTTGGTGATGACGGCCGCCACGTGCGGCATCCGCGCCATACCGGCGAAGGTCGCGCCGCCCTTGAAGTCCGCCAGGACGAAGTTGAGCGTCTCCGACGAATGGGTGACCGCCAGGCCCAGTACCAGGGTGCGCAGCAGCTCCGACTTGCCGGAGCCGGTGGCGCCCACGCACAGGCCGTGCGGGCCCATGCCCTCCTGCGCGGCCTCCTTGAGGTCGAGCATCACGGGGCGGCCGTCCTCGCCGACACCGATCGGCACCCGCAGCCGCTCGGCCAGCGAACGCGGCCGCCACGTGCGCTGGGTGTCGATCGACGCCGCGTCCCCGAGGTTCAGCAGGTCGGTGAACTCCAGGTTGGCGAGCAGCGGTTCGTCGTCGTCCCCGCCTGAGGCCATCCGCAGCGGGGCCAGCTGCCGGGCGAGGGCCTCGGCGGACTCGTACGAGAGGACGTCGGGAGTCCCCTCGTAGACGACACCGTGCGCCGACTCCAGGTGCAGCGCTTCGGGCTGTACGACGATGGAGAGCTCGCCGCCGCCCGTGGTCAGGTCGCCGGGAACGATCTCGAGGACGGTGACGCCTTGGAGCCCTTCGGGGTTGGCCAGGACCGAGTCCGGCGGCAAGGAGAGACCGTCGAGTACGACGACGATGTGGGGCTCCTCCGGCAGGGGTGCCGCGTTCGGGTGGAAGCGCGGGCGGCCGGTCAGCCGGGTGGCGAGCAGGTTCTCCAGCTCGCGGCTGTCGCTGTCGATCAGCCTGCGGCTGCCCGCTCCGTCCACGGCACCGGGCGCCTGGACGTGCGGCAGCCACTTGGCCCACTCCCAGTGGGGCAGGGCCTCGCGGCCCGCCGCCACCACGATGAGCAGATCCTCCGGAGAGTGCAGCGCCGCCAGCGAGCCGGTCATGGCCCGGGCGGAGGACCGTACGGACTGCGGATCGCCGCTGATCGTGACGTGGTAGAACGCACGCAGCGAAACCGCCATCGGCAGGTCGTCCAGGGTGCTGTGGACGGCGAGGAAGCGCTGCATCGCACCCGCGGTCAGCGGCTCCAGCTGCGCGACGGGGGCGGTCTCCGGGGCGACGAGGGCCCTGGCGAGGGCCTGCGAGCCGAGACCGATGCGGACCTGGGCGAAGTCCTCGTCACCGGGGCGTCGTTCCCACACCCGGCTGCCCTCGGCGACCAGGGCCCACAGCTGTTCGGGCGAGGGGTGGAGGAAGTACTGCGCGTCACGCTGTGCCTTCGCCGTGTCGACGGCCGTGCGCCGGGTCTGCGCCAGGTAGCTCAGGTAGTCGCGGCGCATGTCCGCCAACTCCCCCTGGGAGCCGCGGCGGAAGCGGATCACCATCGCGACGGACATGGCGATCGTCGAGGCGATCATGACCATGCCCATGATCCTCATGAACGGCTGCCCGCTCGTGAAGAAGAAGACCACCGAGCCACCCATGCCGAGCGTCGGCAGGAGTTGCATCAGCACGCTTTCCCGGTGTCCCCGCGGCAGTTCGGGCGGAGGCTGCAGGACGATCTCCTGCGTGGGCACTTCGGACGGCAGCACCCGAGGCGGGCGCTTCACGACGATGTGGCTCACTGTCATCCATTCCCTTGGCCGGCCCGAGAGTCCGTCCGCCGCCCCGTGTCAGGCGGACGCAGGCCGCCGCGTGATCCTACTGACCTCAGTGGGGACAAGGGGGCGATAGGGTGCCGGAAGTTCGCGTCGGCACACGCGAGTTGAGCTGGAGCAACGGGGCATAGCGCGCGATCCGGCGAGTTGCGGAACCCCGGCGACGGCGCGAAAGCTCTGTTCCCCCGACCTCGCCGCACGGTCGGTCACAGGGGACGGGGAAAACCGCGTAGGACTTCCGTACCGTAGGTACAGAATCATCACTGAGGGGGAGCAGCAGGTGAGCATGACGGCCTCCGCGGCAGCCACCGGAGGGGGACCCGGCACGGGAACTCCTGCCGGTGCGGGCACGGGTCTCGGTTTCTGCCGCGTCACCATCGTGGCGCCCGACAGCCGGATCGACGTGGCGCTGCCCGACGACATCCCGGTCGCCGACATCTATCCGGAGATCCTCACACTCTCCCAGCAGAGTCCCGCCGAGGGCGCACCCGTCGGCTACCACCTGGTCCGCCGGAACGGCACCGTCCTCGACAGCGCCCGTTCCTTCGCCGCCCAGCGCATCCTCGACGGCGAGCTCCTCGCGCTGCGCCCGTTCTCCGAGTCCCTGCCCCCCGCCGTCTTCGACGACGTCTCCGAAGCGGTCGCCTCCGCCGTGACCAGCGAACGCACGTTGTGGAGCGGAGACTTGACGCGCGCGGCGGGCCTCGTCGGTGGCGGCGTACTGCCGGTCCTGCTCGCCTTCGTGGCCTGGATGGGCGACCCACTCCACGACATGAACAGCCTGCCCGGCATCCTCGCCGGCGTCGCCGGTGTCCTCCTGGTCGTCCTCGCCTGCGTGCGCGCCCGGGTCTACGACGACCGGGCATCGGCCATCGCCTTGGGTCTCGGCGCCCTCCCCAACGTGGGCGCGGCCGGCTCGGGTCTCCTGCCGCTCGCCGACGGACAGGGCATCGGCAAGCTCCAGTTCCTCCTCGCCTGCGCGGCGGTGCTGCTGGCCTCGGTCCTGCTCACCCTGTGCTCGCCGAGCGGGGACGGCCCGTTCGTCGGCTTCGTCGTCGCCTCCGCCGTCGGCCTGCTCGCCGTGTTCGCGGCGATCCTCGCCGGCTGGACGCCTTCCGAGATCGCGGCCCTGTGCGCCCCGATCGCCGTCGGCGGCCTGGCCTTCCTGCCGGGCCTGTCGATGCGCTTCGCCCGGCTCCCGATCGGCTTCGACACCCCGAACACCGCCCCGCGCAGCGCGTACGACACCGACCCCACCCCCCAGGAGCCGGTCGACGCCGAGCGGGTCACCGCCATGGCGCGGCGCGGACACGAACTCCTGGTCGGCCTGGTGGGCGGCTGCGCGCTGATCGCCGTCGGTTCCTCGGCGGTCCTCGGGTTCTCCTCGAACGTCTGGGCCCAGCTCCTCGCCCTGGCGACCGGCCTGGCCCTGCTGATGCGCGCCCATCTCTTCCGGTACACCGGCCAGGTGGCCCCCGTCCTGGCCGCCGGTCTCGCCTCTCTCGTACTGCTCGGCCTCGGGCTGGCGCTCAATCCGCCGCACTCGATCGTCCGCGAGGCCCTCACGGGCGACCGCACCGACCTCGACATCCGGACCATCTGGCTCGTCGCGGCGATCGCCGCGGCGGGCGCGCTCGTCACGGCGATCGGCCTGATCGTCTCGCGCGGCGGCCTCACCCCGTTCTGGGGACGCTTCCTGGAGATCGCCGAGGGCTTCGTGCTGCTGACCCTGGTGCCGCTGGCCCTGGCTGTGTTCGACGTGTACTCGACGGTCCGCTCGATGACCAGCTGAGCCCCGACCCGCTGCCTTCGTCCAGCGGGGGCAGCGGCGGCCGCAGGTGCCGGGCTGCTGCGGGATCCGTTTCCCGCGCAGTCGGACACGCCGTCGACCGCCACGACGCAGAGCCCTGCGGGTTCGTCGGCTCGATCACTGGGTCAGCGACGAGTGCCCGTCGACCCGGTCAGGCCGTCCGTTGTCCACCCGTCACTCCGGGGCAAGCCCCCCATTGCGGGGCGCCGGCTCCAGATCGAACTCCCCGTCCCGAGCTCCCAGCACGAACGCCCGCCACTCCGCCTCCGTGTAGCGCAGCACCGTGTCCGGGTCGAGCGAGGACCGCATCGCCACGGCCCCCTCGGGCAGGTACGCGATCTCGACCCGCTCCTCGTGCTCCTCGGTGCCCGGTGCGCAGTGCCACTCGACACCGGAGATGTCGAGGGCGTAGAGCTCGTCCCGCTCCCGCTCCTTGCGTGCCTTGATCTCCTCAGCCGTCTCCGCCATGCCGTAGCGACCCCTTCCCGACGTACCAGTTCCCGGAGTGCGGATCCTCGACGTACGAACGATCCGAACCTGCTCACCCTAGTGGCCCCACCCGCCCCGTCCGGCAGGTTCGGGGACCAGCGCAAAGACGTCCCTGACCGCCTGGTACCCTGGTCGACGGCCGTTTGTGTACGCACCCTCGGAGCTCACCGCTCTGGAGGCCGCGCCCAGCGGGTCCCCGCCTTCCGAGTCACGGAAGCTCCCCCGAGAAGCAGACCGGGGGCACTCGGTGGCATTCACAGACTATGAGGAGTACGCGTGTCGCTCGACGCCGCTACGAAGAAGCAGATCATGTCCGAGTTCGGTACCAAGGAGGGCGACACCGGCTCCCCCGAGGTCCAGGTCGCTCTGCTGTCGCGTCGGATCTCCGACCTGACCGAGCACCTCAAGACCCACAAGCACGACCACCACTCCCGTCGTGGTCTGCTGATCCTGGTCGGTCAGCGCCGCCGGCTGCTGCAGTACCTCGCCAAGAAGGACATCCAGCGCTTCCGTGCGCTGGTCGACCGCCTCGGCATCCGCCGCGGTGCGGCGGGCGCCAAGTAAGACGCCGTGAAGGGAGCGGTTCCCGGCAGAAAGGGGACCGCTCCCTTTGCTGTACGTGCGGAGTGTCACCGCGGCTTTGTACTGTGGTAGCACAACGCAATACGGACGACACGCACGACAAGAAGAGGAGAAGCGCGCCTAGCCGCCGCCGGTCCTCGGTAGTGGCCCCCGGGGGGAAGCCCCGGGTGCTTCGATCGAAGACCGGCCCGCACCGCACGGAGCGCTTCTCCGCCACCGTCCCCCTGCCACACGGGCAGCGTGGGACGAAAGACGACAAAGTAACGGAGAACATGCTAGTGGAGAACGAGACCCACTACGCCGAGGCCGTCATCGACAACGGCCCCTTCGGCACCCGCACCATCCGCTTCGAGACGGGCCGCCTGGCCAAGCAGGCCGCCGGCTCCGCCGTGGCGTACCTGGACGACGACACCATGGTGCTGTCGGCCACCACCGCCTCCAAGAACCCCAAGGACCAGCTCGACTTCTTCCCGCTCACGGTGGACGTCGAGGAGCGGATGTACGCCGCCGGCAAGATCCCCGGCAGCTTCTTCCGCCGTGAGGGCCGCCCCTCCGAGGACGCGATCCTCACCTGCCGCCTGATCGACCGCCCGCTGCGCCCGTCCTTCAAGAAGGGCCTGCGCAACGAGATCCAGGTCGTCGCCACGATCATGGCGCTCAACCCCGACCACCTGTACGACGTCGTCGCGATCAACGCCGCCTCCGCGTCCACGCAGCTGGCCGGTCTGCCCTTCTCCGGCCCGATCGGCGGCGTCCGCGTCGCGCTGATCCGCGGTCAGTGGGTGGCCTTCCCGACGCACACCGAGCTCGAGGACGCCGTCTTCGACATGGTCGTCGCGGGCCGCGTCCTGGAGGACGGCGACGTCGCGATCATGATGGTCGAGGCCGAGGCCACCGAGAAGACCATCAAGCTGGTCGAGGGCGGCGCCGAGGCGCCGACCGAGGAGGTCGTCGCCGCCGGTCTGGACGCCGCGAAGCCCTTCATCAAGGTGCTCTGCAGGGCCCAGTCGGATCTCGCCTCCAAGGCCGCCAAGCCGACCGGCGAGTTCCCGATCTTCCTCGACTACCAGGACGACGTCCTGGAGGCGCTCACCGCCGCCGTCAAGCCCGAGCTCGCGCAGGCGCTCACCATCGCCGGCAAGCAGGAGCGCGAGGCCGAGCTGGACCGCGTCAAGCAGCTCGCCGCCGAGAAGCTCCTGCCGGAGTTCGAGGGCCGCGAGAAGGAGATCTCCGCCGCGTACCGCTCGCTCACCAAGCAGCTGGTCCGCGAGCGCGTGATCAAGGAGAAGAAGCGCATCGACGGCCGCGGTGTCACCGACATCCGCACCCTGGCCGCCGAGGTCGAGGCCATCCCGCGGGTCCACGGCTCCGCGGTGTTCGAGCGTGGCGAGACCCAGATCCTGGGCGTCACGACCCTGAACATGCTGCGCATGGAGCAGCAGCTGGACACCCTCTCCCCGGTGACCCGCAAGCGCTACATGCACAACTACAACTTCCCGCCGTACTCCACCGGCGAGACCGGCCGCGTCGGCTCCCCCAAGCGCCGCGAGATCGGCCACGGCGCCCTCGCCGAGCGCGCCCTGGTCCCGGTCCTGCCGGCGCGCGAGGAGTTCCCCTACGCGATCCGTCAGGTGTCCGAGGCGCTCAGCTCGAACGGCTCGACCTCCATGGGCTCGGTCTGCGCCTCCACCATGTCGCTGCTGAACGCCGGTGTGCCGCTGAAGGCCCCCGTCGCCGGTATCGCCATGGGCCTGATCTCCCAGGAGATCGAGGGCGAGACGCACTACGTCACCCTCACCGACATCCTCGGTGCGGAGGACGCCTTCGGTGACATGGACTTCAAGGTCGCCGGCACCAAGGACTTCGTGACCGCCCTCCAGCTCGACACCAAGCTGGACGGCATCCCGGCCTCCGTCCTGGCCGCCGCCCTGAAGCAGGCGCGTGACGCCCGCCTCCACATCCTCGACGTGATGATGGAAGCGATCGACACGCCGGACGAGATGTCCCCGAACGCGCCGCGGATCATCACCGTGAAGATCCCGGTCGACAAGATCGGCGAGGTCATCGGCCCCAAGGGCAAGATGATCAACCAGATCCAGGAGGACACGGGCGCCGAGATCACGATCGAGGACGACGGCACGATCTACATCGGTGCCGCCGACGGCCCCTCCGCCGAGGCCGCCCGCGCCACGATCAACGGCATCGCCAACCCGACGATGCCCGAGGTCGGCGAGCGCTACCTCGGTACGGTCGTCAAGACGACCACCTTCGGTGCGTTCGTCTCCCTGCTGCCCGGCAAGGACGGTCTGCTGCACATCTCGCAGATCCGCAAGCTGGCCGGCGGCAAGCGTGTGGAGAACGTCGAGGACGTTCTCGGTGTGGGCGCCAAGGTCCAGGTCGAGATCGCCGAGATCGACTCCCGCGGCAAGCTCTCCCTGATCCCCGTGATCGAGGGCGAGTCCGAGTCCAACGGCGGCTCCGCCGCGGGCTCCTCTGACGAGCAGAAGGACGACACCGACAAGTGACGTCGAGCAGCTCCCAGGCGACGGCCCGCACCTCTTCCGAGGCGCGGGCCGTCGCCCGTACCCAAACCCTGATCAAGGGAACCAACGGCATCGGCACGGTCCGCAAGACCACCCTCCCCGGCGGCCTGCGTATCGTCACCGAAACCCTGCCCTCGGTCCGCTCCGCGACCTTCGGTATCTGGGCGCACGTCGGCTCCCGCGACGAGACCCCGGCGCTGAACGGCGCCACCCACTACCTGGAGCACCTGCTCTTCAAGGGCACGAACCGCAGGTCCGCCCTGGACATCTCCTCCGCCATCGACGCGGTCGGCGGCGAGATGAACGCGTTCACGGCGAAGGAGTACACGTGCTACTACGCGCGCGTGCTCGACACCGACCTGCCGCTGGCCATCGACGTCGTCAGTGACATGCTGACCGGCTCGCTCATCCTCGAAGAGGACGTCGACGTCGAGCGCGGCGCCATCCTCGAAGAGATCGCCATGACCGAGGACGACCCGGGCGACTGCGTGCACGACCTGTTCGCGCACACGATGTTCGGCGACAACCCCCTCGGCCGCCCGGTCCTCGGCACGGTCGACACGGTCAACGCCCTCACCGCCGACCGCATCCGCCGCTTCTACAAGAAGCACTACGACCCGACCCACCTCGTGGTCGCGTGCGCCGGCAACGTCGACCACGCCAAGGTCGTACGGCAGGTCCGCGCCGCCTTCGAGAAGGCCGGTGCCTTCAAGGACGTCGCCGCCGAGCCCGTCGCCCCGCGCAGCGGCAAGCGCGACCTGCGCACCGCCGGCCGGGTCGAGCTGGTCGACCGCAAGACCGAGCAGGCCCATGTCGTGCTCGGCATGCCGGGTCTGTCCCGCACGGACGAGCGTCGCTGGGCCCTCGGCGTGCTGAACACCGCCCTCGGCGGCGGTATGTCGTCCCGCCTCTTCCAGGAGGTCCGCGAGAAGCGCGGCCTGGCCTACAGCGTGTACTCGTACACCTCGGGCTTCGCCGACTGCGGCCTGTTCGGCGTGTACGCGGGGTGCAGGCCGTCGCAGGTGCACGACGTGCTGAAGATCTGCCGCGACGAACTCGACCACGTCGCCGAGCACGGCCTCTCGGACGACGAGATAGGGCGCGCGATCGGCCAGCTCCAGGGCTCCACGGTCCTCGGCCTGGAGGACACCGGTGCGCTGATGAACCGCATCGGCAAGAGCGAGCTGTGCTGGGGCGAGCAGATGTCCGTCGACGACATGCTGTCGCGGATAGCTTCGGTCACCCCGGACGACGTCCGCTCGGTCGCCCGCGAGATCCTGGGACGGCGGCCCTCCCTGTCGGTCATCGGCCCGCTGAAGGACAAACAGGCGGCCCGCCTGCACGACGCCGTCGCCTGACAACCCCTGGTTAAGGAAGCACAAGAGATGAGCAAGCTGCGCGTGGCGGTCCTCGGCGCCAAGGGCCGGATCGGCTCGGAAGCGGTACGAGCCGTGGAAGCCGCCGAGGACATGGAACTGGTCGCCGCGCTGAGCCGGGGCGACCAGCTGGAGACGCTGGCCGAGACCGGCGCCCAGGTCGCGGTCGAACTGACCACGCCCGACTCGGTCATGGCCAACCTCGACTACTGCGTACGCCACGGCATCCACGCGGTCGTCGGCACCACCGGCTGGACCGACGAGCGCCTCGCGCAGCTGCAGGGCTGGCTGGAGCAGTCCCCGGAGACGGGCGTGCTCATCGCGCCCAACTTCTCCATCGGGGCCGTCCTGACCATGAAGTTCGCGCAGATCGCCGCCCCGTACTTCGAGTCCGTCGAGGTCGTCGAGCTGCACCACCCGAACAAGGTGGACGCCCCCTCCGGCACCGCCACGCGCACCGCCCAGCTCATCGCCGAGGCCCGCCGCAACGCCGGCTCCGCCCCGGCCCCGGACGCCACGGCCACCGCCCTGGACGGTGCCCGCGGCGCGGACGTCGACGGAGTGCCGGTCCACGCCGTCCGGCTGCGCGGCCTACTCGCCCACCAGGAGGTCCTGCTCGGCGCCGAGGGCGAGACCCTCACGGTCCGGCACGACTCGCTCCACCACAGCAGCTTCATGCCGGGCATCCTGCTCGGCGCCCGCCGGGTGGGGAGCGTCCCGGGCCTGACGTTCGGCCTGGAACACTTCCTGGACCTGAGCTGAGCCCCTGACCGTCATGCGCGCGAAGCTCACCTACGCCCTCACGGCCGCCGTCCTGGTCGTCTACTTCGTCCTGGTCGGCAGCCGCGGCGTCCTGCTGATCGAGACCGGCACTCCCCTCACCGTCACCTTCGGTGTCGCGGTGCTGATCCTGCCGGTCATCGGCCTGTGGTTCCTGTGGAAGAACACCCAGTTCGTCCGCAGGGCCAACGCCCTCGCCGCCGAACTCGACGCCGAGGGCGGCCTGCCCGCCGACGAACTGAGGCGCACCCCCAGCGGGCGGATCGACCGGGACTCGGCCGACGAGGTCTTCGCCAGGCGCAAGGCCGAGACGGAAGCCGCCCCCGACGACTGGCGCACCTGGTTCCGCCTCGCCGTCGCCTACCACGACGCCCGTGACACCCCGCGCGCCCGCAAGGCGATGCAACGCGCGATCGCGCTGCACGACGGCAAGCAGCCCGAGACGGCCTGAACCGCACCCCACTCACGCCGGAGGGGCCGGACCGCGAACGGTCCGGCCCCTCCGGCATGGAACCCGGGGATGACCGAGGGACGTCAGTGCGGGCGGTACTCGTCCGCCCAGGCCTCGACCGAGTCGGCCGCCCGGTCGAAGGCCTCCACCCGGCCCAGGAAGTCCGCGTTGTGCGTGGTCAGCAGTGCCGACGCGCTGTCGGGCGACTGTCCCTGCCGGACGAGCAGCAGCGCCTGCCCCTGCACCGTCCGGGGGAGCCCCAGCCAGCGCACCGGCTGCTGCACCGTGCGCACGGCGGCGACCTGCTCCCAGGACGCCGTACGGGTCGTGAGGAACCCCACGTGCCGCAGCCCGCGCGCGCTCACCCACACGCCCACGCGGAGCAGCCGCAGCGCCCCGGCGATGACGAGCAGCGAGAGCCCGAAGACCACACCGGCCGAGGCCGGTTCGGCCGTCGCCGCGATGATGACCGCCGCGAAGAGCACGAACGAGGCGAGCAGCAGCGCCAGCGCCGCCGCGCCCACCCGCCAGGGCCCGGGCCGGTACGGCCGCCGCCAGCGGTCACGGTCGTCGTACGGCAGCGGGACGTCGTCCGCCGCCTCGAAAACGCGGTCGGCCGTCAGGAAGGGCAGGGGCACGGCTGGTCCTCACTCGATCATGCGTGGGCTGTGCCCGGTGAGGCTACCGATCTGTGTCCCCGGTCACCACTGGCGGGGGCCGGATGGCGTCACCGCCGGCCCTGGGGCGGTTCAGCGACTCTCGGACGCCTGGGACTGCTGAGGCTGCTGGGCCGAATGGTCGGGCGACAGCGCGGGCGTCCCGATGACCAGGGACCCCACGAGCCCCGCCATGATGGTGAGCCCCATGAGCCATCGGCCGGCCATCTGGCCGGCGGACAGCCGCTCACGCGGTGGGGGAGTGACATTGCTGCGGAACCTGTCGGCCTCGGCGACGAAGGCAAACGGTACGGGTTCACGCCGACCGAACATCAGGGGTGCGTCTCCTTCAAGGGTGGAACGGATCACTTTCGTCTGTAGAGACGAACGAACTCCCTCAGAGGTGCCCTGTTTCACCGACTTCATTGCGGCACGGCACCGATCGCGCGATTTTCCTCGGGCCGTAGAGTGGCGTCGCCACACGACGAGATGGGAAGGCCCTGCCAACCGTGACCGACACCCCCGCCGACGACCTCAAGCCCAGCTATCGCAGCGATGTGACCGTCGAGCTGGTCAAGCACACCGCGTCCGACGCGGACGTCCTTTTCGCCGCCCGCGTCTCGACCCTCGGCGAGCAGTCCCTGGACGAGCTGGACAAGGACCCCGAGCGTTCCAAGGGCCTGATCAACTACCTGATGCGGGACCGGCACGGCAGCCCCTTCGAGCACAACTCGATGACCTTCTTCATCAGCGCCCCGATCTTCGTCTTCCGCGAGTTCATGCGGCACCGCGTCGGCTGGTCGTACAACGAGGAAAGCGGCCGCTACCGGGAGCTCCAGCCGGTCTTCTACGTCCCCGACGAGTCCCGCAAGCTCGTCCAGGAGGGCCGCCCCGGCAAGTACGTCTTCGTGGAGGGCACCCAGGCCCAGCAGGAGCTGGTCGGCCGCGTGATGGAGGACTCCTACCGGCAGGCCTACGAGGCCTACCAGGAGATGCTCGCCGCCGGCGTCGCCCGGGAGGTCGCCCGCGCGGTCCTCCCGGTCGGCCTGTACTCCTCGATGTACGCCACCTGCAACGCCCGCTCGCTGATGCACTTCCTCGGCCTGCGCACCCAGCACGAGCTGGCCAAGGTCCCGTCCTTCCCGCAGCGCGAGATCGAGATGGTCGGCGAGAAGATGGAGGCCGAGTGGGCCCGGCTCATGCCGCTCACCTACGCCGCCTTCAACGCGAACGGTCGCGTGGCGCCGTAACGCGCCCCCGGTTCCCCGATCAGGTACAGATGTACGGTTCAGCCGCACGAAGTGTCCGTATTGCGGCATTTGGAGAAGTTCATCTAGCCTGATCAAACGGGTCCGGCACTGCTTGAACCCCCGAGCAGGCAGTGCCGGGCTCCACCTTTGTCACGATCTGTCGCCTCCCCCTAGGGCAGACCCGGTCCTGAGCAACGAGTAGCGTGTAACCCATGGCTCCGACCTCGACTCCGCAGACCCCCTTCGGGCGGGTCCTCACCGCCATGGTCACGCCCTTCAAGGCGGACGGCGCACTCGACCTCGACGGCGCGCAGCGACTCGCCACCCACCTGGTGGACGCAGGCAACGACGGCCTCGTCATCAACGGCACCACGGGCGAGTCGGCGACCACCAGCGATGCGGAGAAAGCGGATCTCGTACGGGCGGTCCTGGAAGCCGTCGGCGACCGCGCCCACGTCGTGGCCGGAGTCGGCACGAACAACACGCACCACAGCATCGAACTCGCCCGCGCGGCAGAGCGCACCGGCGCACACGGCCTGCTCCTCGTGACCCCGTACTACAACAAGCCCCCGCAAGAGGGCCTCTACCGGCACTTCACGGCCGTCGCCGACGCCACCGAGCTGCCGGTCATGCTCTACGACATCCCCGGCCGCAGCGGCGTCCCGATCAACACGGAGACGCTCGTCCGCCTCGCCGAGCACCCCCGGATCGTCGCCAACAAGGACGCCAAGGGTGACCTGGGCCGGGCGAGCTGGGCCATCGCCCGTTCCGGCCTCGCCTGGTACTCCGGCGACGACATGCTGAACCTGCCCCTGCTCTCCGTGGGCGCGGTCGGCTTCGTCTCGGTCGTCGGCCACGTGGTCACCCCCGAGCTGCGCGCCCTGGTCGAGGCGTACACCTCGGGCGACGTCCAGAAGGCCACCGAGATCCACCAGAAGCTGCTCTCGGTCTACACGGGCATGTTCCGCACCCAGGGCGTGATGACGACCAAGGCGGCGCTCGCACTGAAGGGCCTGCCCGGCGGGCCCCTGCGCGCCCCCATGGTCGAGTGCACGCCCGAGGAGATCGAGCAACTCAAGATCGATCTTGCCGCCGGCGGGGTACAGCTCTGACACCAGACTTCGCGCGGCCCCCGCGCACCTGCTTCACAACTGAATAAGCGGGCCACCGGTGCCCGCACCACTCCATACGACAACTGCTTCTGCACGAACGTCACGCGCGCCACGTGCCCTACCGGTACGTGGCGCGCGTGGTGAGGAGAGTCTTTTGAGTCATCCGCATCCCGAACTCAGCCCGCCCCCGCCGCTCCCCGAAGGCGGCCTGCGGGTCACCCCGCTCGGCGGTCTCGGCGAAATCGGCCGGAACATGACGGTCTTCGAGTACGGCGGCCGCCTGCTGATCGTCGACTGCGGAGTGCTCTTCCCCGAGGAGGAGCAGCCCGGAATCGACCTGATCCTGCCGGACTTCTCGTCCATCAGGGACCGTCTCGACGACATCGAGGGCATCGTCCTCACGCACGGCCACGAGGACCACATCGGCGGCGTCCCCTTCCTCCTGCGGGAGAAGCCGGACATCCCGCTGATCGGCTCCAAGCTGACCCTCGCCCTCATCGAGGCCAAGCTCCAGGAGCACCGCATCCGCCCGTACACCCTGGAGGTGGCGGAAGGGCACCGCGAGCGCATCGGCCCCTTCGACTGCGAGTTCGTCGCGGTCAACCACTCCATTCCCGACGCGCTGGCCGTCGCCATCCGCACCCCCGCGGGCATGGTGGTCCACACCGGCGACTTCAAGATGGACCAGCTCCCTCTGGACAGCCGCCTCACGGACCTCCACGCGTTCGCCCGCCTCAGCGAGGAGGGCATCGACCTCCTGCTCTCGGATTCGACGAACGCCGAAGTCCCGGGCTTCGTCCCGCCCGAGCGGGAGATCTCCAACGTCCTGCGCCAGGTCTTCGCCGGCGCCCGCAAGCGCATCATCGTCGCGAGCTTCGCCAGCCACGTCCACCGCATCCAGCAGATCCTGGACGCGGCGCACGAGTACGGCCGCCGCGTCGCCTTCGTCGGGCGGTCGATGGTCCGCAACATGGGCATCGCGCGAGATCTGGGCTACCTGAAGGTCCCCCCGGGCCTGGTCGTGGACGTCAAGACGCTCGACGACCTCCCGGACAGCGAGGTGGTCCTCGTCTGCACGGGCTCCCAGGGCGAACCCATGGCGGCGCTCTCCAGGATGGCCAACAGGGACCACCAGATCCGCATCGTCCAGGGCGACACGGTGATCCTGGCGTCGTCCCTGATTCCCGGCAACGAGAACGCGGTCTACCGCGTGATCAACGGCCTGACCCGCTGGGGCGCCCACGTGGTCCACAAGGGCAACGCCAAGGTCCACGTCTCCGGCCACGCGTCCGCGGGCGAGCTGCTGTACTTCTACAACATCTGCCGCCCGAAGAACCTGATGCCGGTGCACGGCGAATGGCGCCACCTGCGCGCCAACGCCGAGCTGGGCGCCCTGACCGGCGTCCCGCACGACCGCATCGTCATCGCCGAGGACGGCGTCGCCGTCGACCTCGTCGAGGGCAAGGCCAAGATCTCGGGCAAGGTCCAGGCGGGTTACGTCTACGTCGACGGCCTCTCGGTCGGCGACGTGGGAGAGCCGGCCCTCAAGGACCGCAAGATCCTCGGCGACGAGGGCATCATCTCGGTCTTCGTGGTCATGGACTCGTCCACCGGGAAGATCACCGGCGGCCCGCACATCCAGGCCCGCGGCTCCGGCATCGAGGACTCCGCCTTCGGCGACGTGATCCCCAGGGTCACGGAGGTACTCGAGCGCTCCGCCCAGGACGGCGTGGTCGAACCCCACCAGCTGCAGCAGCTCATTCGCCGCACGCTGGGCAAGTGGGTCTCGGACACGTACCGGCGCCGGCCGATGATCCTGCCTGTGGTCGTCGAGGTCTGACGGTCCGTCGGGCCTGAGCAGGCGCCAACTGGGAGCGGGGCTCCTCGATTTGCATCGAGGAGCCCCGCTCCAGTAGGTTTGCAACTCCTTCCGAAGGGGCACCCGGCCGACTCAGGCACGGGGATCATGCCCGGCCGAGGAAGGGAAATCCGACTCAGAAACCTCTGATAAAGTCGGAATCGCCGGAAAGGGAAACGCGGAAGCGGGAACCTGGAAAGCACCGAGGAAATCGGGTCGAGAAAAGATCTGATAGAGTCGGAAACGCAAGACCGAAGGGAAGCGCCCGGAGGAAAGCCCGAGAGGGTGAGTACAAAGGAAGCGACCGTTCCTTGAGAACTCAACAGCGTGCCAAAAGTCAACGCCAGATATGTTGATACCCCGTCTCCAGCATCAGCTGGGGCGAGGTTCCTTTGAAAAAACACAGCGAGGACGCTGTGAACGGCCGGGCTTATTCCGCCTGGCTGTTCCGCTCTCGTGGTGTTGCACCGGATTACCGGTACACATTCACGGAGAGTTTGATCCTGGCTCAGGACGAACGCTGGCGGCGTGCTTAACACATGCAAGTCGAACGATGAACCACTTCGGTGGGGATTAGTGGCGAACGGGTGAGTAACACGTGGGCAATCTGCCCTGCACTCTGGGACAAGCCCTGGAAACGGGGTCTAATACCGGATACTGACCATCTTGGGCATCCAAGGTGTTCGAAAGCTCCGGCGGTGCAGGATGAGCCCGCGGCCTATCAGCTTGTTGGTGAGGTAATGGCTCACCAAGGCGACGACGGGTAGCCGGCCTGAGAGGGCGACCGGCCACACTGGGACTGAGACACGGCCCAGACTCCTACGGGAGGCAGCAGTGGGGAATATTGCACAATGGGCGAAAGCCTGATGCAGCGACGCCGCGTGAGGGATGACGGCCTTCGGGTTGTAAACCTCTTTCAGCAGGGAAGAAGCGAAAGTGACGGTACCTGCAGAAGAAGCGCCGGCTAACTACGTGCCAGCAGCCGCGGTAATACGTAGGGCGCGAGCGTTGTCCGGAATTATTGGGCGTAAAGAGCTCGTAGGCGGCTTGTCGCGTCGGTTGTGAAAGCCCGGGGCTTAACCCCGGGTCTGCAGTCGATACGGGCAGGCTAGAGTTCGGTAGGGGAGATCGGAATTCCTGGTGTAGCGGTGAAATGCGCAGATATCAGGAGGAACACCGGTGGCGAAGGCGGATCTCTGGGCCGATACTGACGCTGAGGAGCGAAAGCGTGGGGAGCGAACAGGATTAGATACCCTGGTAGTCCACGCCGTAAACGGTGGGCACTAGGTGTGGGCAACATTCCACGTTGTCCGTGCCGCAGCTAACGCATTAAGTGCCCCGCCTGGGGAGTACGGCCGCAAGGCTAAAACTCAAAGGAATTGACGGGGGCCCGCACAAGCGGCGGAGCATGTGGCTTAATTCGACGCAACGCGAAGAACCTTACCAAGGCTTGACATACACCGGAAAACCCTGGAGACAGGGTCCCCCTTGTGGTCGGTGTACAGGTGGTGCATGGCTGTCGTCAGCTCGTGTCGTGAGATGTTGGGTTAAGTCCCGCAACGAGCGCAACCCTTGTCCCGTGTTGCCAGCAAGCCCTTCGGGGTGTTGGGGACTCACGGGAGACCGCCGGGGTCAACTCGGAGGAAGGTGGGGACGACGTCAAGTCATCATGCCCCTTATGTCTTGGGCTGCACACGTGCTACAATGGCCGGTACAATGAGCTGCGATACCGCGAGGTGGAGCGAATCTCAAAAAGCCGGTCTCAGTTCGGATTGGGGTCTGCAACTCGACCCCATGAAGTCGGAGTCGCTAGTAATCGCAGATCAGCATTGCTGCGGTGAATACGTTCCCGGGCCTTGTACACACCGCCCGTCACGTCACGAAAGTCGGTAACACCCGAAGCCGGTGGCCCAACCCCCTTGTGGGGAGGGAGCTGTCGAAGGTGGGACTGGCGATTGGGACGAAGTCGTAACAAGGTAGCCGTACCGGAAGGTGCGGCTGGATCACCTCCTTTCTAAGGAGCACTTCTTACCGATCCCTTCGGGGTGAGGTCAGAGGCCAGTACATCAGCGAATGTCTGATGCTGGTTGCTCATGGGTGGAACGTTGACTACTCGGCACGGTCCAGGATGGATCAGGCGCTAGTACTGCTCTTCGGAGCGTGGAACGCTGATCTGGTCAGCTGGCTGTGTCGGGCACGCTGTTGGGTGTCTGAGGGAATGGATTTTTCCTCAGTCGCCGGCCCCAGTGAACTCGCCTGTAAAGGTGGGGTGATGGGTGGCTGGTCGTTGTTTGAGAACTGCACAGTGGACGCGAGCATCTGTGGCCAAGTTTTTAAGGGCGCACGGTGGATGCCTTGGCACCAGGAACCGATGAAGGACGTGGGAGGCCACGATAGTCCCCGGGGAGTCGTCAACCAGGCTTTGATCCGGGGGTTTCCGAATGGGGAAACCCGGCAGTCGTCATGGGCTGTCACCCTTGCCTGAACACATAGGGCAAGTGGAGGGAACGCGGGGAAGTGAAACATCTCAGTACCCGCAGGAAGAGAAAACAACCGTGATTCCGGGAGTAGTGGCGAGCGAAACCGGATGAGGCCAAACCGTATGCGTGTGAGACCCGGCAGGGGTTGCGTATACGGGGTTGTGGGATCTCTCTTTCATGGTCTGCCGGCCGTGAGACGAGTCAGAAACCGTTGATGTAGGCGAAGGACATGCGAAAGGTCCGGCGTAGAGGGTAAGACCCCCGTAGTCGAAACATCAGCGGCTCGTTTGAGAGACACCCAAGTAGCACGGGGCCCGAGAAATCCCGTGTGAATCTGGCGGGACCACCCGCTAAGCCTAAATATTCCCTGGTGACCGATAGCGGATAGTACCGTGAGGGAATGGTGAAAAGTACCGCGGGAGCGGAGTGAAATAGTACCTGAAACCGTGTGCCTACAAGCCGTGGGAGCGTCGGAATGAAGACTTGTCTTCATTCTCGTGACTGCGTGCCTTTTGAAGAATGAGCCTGCGAGTTTGCGGTGTGTTGCGAGGTTAACCCGTGTGGGGAAGCCGTAGCGAAAGCGAGTCCGAATAGGGCGTTTGAGTAGCACGCTCAAGACCCGAAGCGGAGTGATCTAGCCATGGGCAGGTTGAAGCGGAGGTAAGACTTCGTGGAGGACCGAACCCACCAGGGTTGAAAACCTGGGGGATGACCTGTGGTTAGGGGTGAAAGGCCAATCAAACTCCGTGATAGCTGGTTCTCCCCGAAATGCATTTAGGTGCAGCGTCGTGTGTTTCTTGCCGGAGGTAGAGCACTGGATAGGCGATGGGCCCTACCGGGTTACTGACCTTAGCCAAACTCCGAATGCCGGTAAGTGAGAGCGCGGCAGTGAGACTGTGGGGGATAAGCTCCATGGTCGAGAGGGAAACAGCCCAGAGCATCGACTAAGGCCCCTAAGCGTACGCTAAGTGGGAAAGGATGTGGAGTCGCAGAGACAACCAGGAGGTTGGCTTAGAAGCAGCCACCCTTGAAAGAGTGCGTAATAGCTCACTGGTCTAGTGATTCCGCGCCGACAATGTAGCGGGGCTCAAGCGTACCGCCGAAGTCGTGTCATTGCAGCAATACGGCCAACGCCGGCTGTGATGGGTAGGGGAGCGTCGTGTGCCGGGTGAAGCAGCCGCGTAAGCGAGTTGTGGACGGTTCACGAGTGAGAATGCAGGCATGAGTAGCGATTCACACGTGAGAAACGTGTGCGCCGATTGACTAAGGGTTCCTGGGTCAAGCTGATCTGCCCAGGGTAAGTCGGGACCTAAGGCGAGGCCGACAGGCGTAGTCGATGGATAACCGGTTGATATTCCGGTACCCGCTGTGAAGCGTCAAACATCGAGCCCGCTGATGCTAAGGCCGTGAAGCCGTCCTGGAGCCTTCGGGCAAAGGGGAGTGGTGGAGCCGCCGAACCAAGGTGGTAGTAGGTGAGTGATGGGGTGACGCAGGAAGGTAGTCCAGCCCGGGCGGTGGTTGTCCCGGGGTAAGGGTGTAGGCCGTGCGATAGGTAAATCCGTCGTACATGTGGCTGAGACCTGATGCCGAGCCGATTGTGGTGAAGTGGATGATCCTATGCTGTCGAGAAAAGCCTCTAGCGAGTTTCATGGCGGCCCGTACCCTAAACCGACTCAGGTGGTCAGGTAGAGAATACCGAGGCGTTCGGGTGAACTATGGTTAAGGAACTCGGCAAAATGCCCCCGTAACTTCGGGAGAAGGGGGGCCACGCTTGGTGAGAGGACTTGCTCCTCGAGCTGGGGGTGGCCGCAGAGACCAGCGAGAAGCGACTGTTTACTAAAAACACAGGTCCGTGCGAAGCCGTAAGGCGATGTATACGGACTGACGCCTGCCCGGTGCTGGAACGTTAAGGGGACCGGTTAGTCACTCTTCGGGGTGGCGAAGCTGAGAACTTAAGCGCCAGTAAACGGCGGTGGTAACTATAACCATCCTAAGGTAGCGAAATTCCTTGTCGGGTAAGTTCCGACCTGCACGAATGGCGTAACGACTTCTCGACTGTCTCAACCATAGGCCCGGTGAAATTGCACTACGAGTAAAGATGCTCGTTTCGCGCAGCAGGACGGAAAGACCCCGGGACCTTTACTACAGTTTGATATTGGTGTTCGGTTCGGCTTGTGTAGGATAGCTGGGAGACTGTGAACTCTGGACGCCAGTTCAGGGGGAGTCGTCGTTGAAATACCAGTCTGGTCGTGCTGGATGTCTAACCTGGGTCCGTGATCCGGATCAGGGACAGTGTCTGATGGGTAGTTTAACTGGGGCGGTTGCCTCCTAAAGAGTAACGGAGGCGCCCAAAGGTTCCCTCAGCCTGGTTGGCAATCAGGTGTTGAGTGTAAGTGCACAAGGGAGCTTGACTGTGAGACCGACGGGTCGAGCAGGGACGAAAGTCGGGACTAGTGATCCGGCGGTGGCTTGTGGAAGCGCCGTCGCTCAACGGATAAAAGGTACCCCGGGGATAACAGGCTGATCTTCCCCAAGAGTCCATATCGACGGGATGGTTTGGCACCTCGATGTCGGCTCGTCGCATCCTGGGGCTGGAGTCGGTCCCAAGGGTTGGGCTGTTCGCCCATTAAAGCGGCACGCGAGCTGGGTTTAGAACGTCGTGAGACAGTTCGGTCCCTATCCGCTGCGCGCGTAGGAGTCTTGAGAAGGGCTGTCCCTAGTACGAGAGGACCGGGACGGACGAACCTCTGGTGTGCCAGTTGTTCTGCCAAGGGCATGGCTGGTTGGCTACGTTCGGGAGGGATAACCGCTGAAAGCATCTAAGCGGGAAGCCTGCTTCGAGATGAGGACTCCCACCTCCTAGAGAGGGTAAGGCTCCCAGTAGACGACTGGGTTGATAGGCCGGATATGGAAGCACGGTAACGTGTGGAGTTGACCGGTACTAATAGGCCGAGGGCTTGTCCTCAGTTGCTCGCGTCCACTGTGTTGGTTCTGAAACCACGAACAGCCCCACGTGCCACACGTGGTGCGGCTGACAGTTTCATAGTGTTTCGGTGGTTATAGCGTAGGGGAAACGCCCGGTTACATTCCGAACCCGGAAGCTAAGCCTTACAGCGCCGATGGTACTGCAGGGGGGACCCTGTGGGAGAGTAGGACGCCGCCGAACAAATATTGACAGGGTTGGACCCGTAACTTCGGTTACGGGTCCAACCCTTTTTTGTTCTCCGTCACTTGAAGTTCACGTTGCGCGATCAGCATGCACAGCATGGGTACTGCTGCAATGCTCAGGGCCGCCGGTGTCGGACTCGGTGACGAGGTCATCGTGCCGGCCTTCGGGAACGTCGAGGTCGCCGAGGCCGTGGCCAAGGCCGGGGCGCTGCCGGTGTTCGCCGACATAGATCCGGTCACCTACTGCCTCGACGCCTCCGCTGTGGAAGCGGTGGTGACTCCGCGGACCGCGGCCGTGGTGGTCGTACACCGCTTCGGGCGGCTTGCCGACATCGCGAGCCTGCACGCGCTGGGAGCGCGGCACGGGCTGCTCGTGCTGGAGCAGGGGGAGTCCGAGGCGCCGTACGACGAGATAGCCCAGCGCAGGGAGCGGGCGGCTTATCTCCATGCGAAGTTGAGGGGTGTGCGGACGCCGGACGACGGTGACGGGCACACCTACCAGCAGTACGTCGTGCGCGTTCCGGGCAACGGGCGACCGGATCGGGACGCTTTCGCGCGGGCTGTGCGGGCCAAGGGAGTCGAATGCCGGGTGCCGGTGAAGACTCCGGTGCATCGACTGCCCGAATTCCGGCGGTGTGTTTCTCTCCCGGAGACGGAGCGGGCTTCCGACGAGACGCTCGCGCTGCCTGTGGACGCCACCCTGACCAAGCGGGACATGCAGCGGATCGTGTCCGCCTGTAATGCCCTTGGAGGGCTTCTTCAGCCGGCCTTCTGAGGTGGTTGGGAGCACGGGTCTGTTCGGGGTATGATCTATTCCGTTGCCGCGCGGGAAACCGCAACGCGACAGGCCCCTATAGCTCAGTCGGTAGAGCGTCTCCATGGTAAGGAGAAGGTCAACGGTTCGATTCCGTTTGGGGGCTCCAGCAAAAAGGCCCCACCCTCACGGGTGGGGCCTTTTCGTGTCCTAGTCCTTGTGGAGGCCCGGGACGCGCATCGCCAGGATGGCCATGTCGTCGGACGGGGCGTCCGAGGCGAAGCGTTCCACCGCGCGCATGATGCGGGCCGCTACCGCGCCGGCCGTGAGGCCCGTGCAGGTCGTGAGGACGTCGGCGAGACCGTCGTCGCCCAGCATCCGGGCGCCCTCACGGCGTTCCGTGACGCCGTCCGTGACGCACAGGAGGACATCGCCCGGGTCGAGGGTGACCGTCTGCTCGTAGAGCTCCAGGTCGTCGATGACACCGAGGAGCGGCTGGGGTTCGGCTGCCGGTTCCACCGAGCCGTCCTGGCGCAGGCGCAGGGGGAGCGGGTGGCCGGCGCAGACGACCTTCAGTTCGGCGCTGCCGTCCTCCTGGGGGCGCATCTCGCCGTAGAGGAGGGTGAGGAAGCGGCTGCGGGCGCCTTCGTCGAGGATGGCGGAGTTCAGGCGCTCCAGGACCGCCGGGCCGCTGAGGCCCTCGCGGGCCAGGAGGCGCAGGGCGTGGCGGGCCAGGCCCGTGACCGCCGCCGCGTTCGGGCCCGTACCGCAGACGTCGCCGATGGCGAAGCCGTAGGCGCCGTCGCGGATGGGGAAGACGTCGTAGAAGTCGCCGCCGACCTCGTTGCCCTCGCCGGCGGCGCGGTAGATGACCTCGACCTCGACTCCCTCGATCATGGGAAGTTCCGGCGGGAGGAGGCTGCGCTGGAGGGACTGGCTGATGGCCGTGCGCTCGGAGTAGAGGCGGGCGTTGTCCAGGGCGAGGGCGGCTCGGCGGGACAGATCCTCGGCGAGTTCCAGGATCTCCTGGCGGAAGTGTTCGTCGGTCGGCTTGCCGAGGGTCAGCATGCCGATGACGCGATTGCGGGCGACCAGGGGGAGGACGACCGTCTCGCCGCCCACCGCGGATGCCGTGGCAAGGGTCGGGCCGATGCCGGGGGTGACCTGGTGGGTCGGGCCGCCGCTCAGGCCGAGGCTGCGCATGGAGCTGCGCAGGGCCGCCTGGTGGGCCACCTCGGCGGGGGCCGTCCAGACGCGGGCGCCGGGCGTGGGGACCGGGTCGGGCGGGGGGACCTTCGACAGCAGGGACTTGATGCCGTCGATGAGTTCCTCGTCCTCGTGCAGGACGTACGAGAGGTACGGCTCGGAGGTCTGGTGGGCGATCGTGTAGACGGCGCACCAGGTGGCGAGGGTGGGGACCGTCATCTGGGCCATCAGGGCCAGGGTCTGGTCGCGGTCCAGGGTGCCGGCGAGCAGGTCGGAGGCCTCGACGAGGAAGTTCAGGGAGCCGCGGCGCAGTCGTTCCAGTTCGCCGAGGCGGGCCGATTCGACGGCGAGTGCGATGCGGTCGGCGGCGAACTGGAGGCGCAGGGCCTCCTCGTTGGAGTATCTGCCGGGGGCCTCGGCGGCGACGCCGAGGGAGCCGGTGAGGCGGCCCTCGACCTTCAGCGGGACCGTGACGACCGAGCGCATGCCCGTGCCGTTCAGCAGCGGCACCGCGCCGGGGACCGCAGTGAGGTCGTCGTGGACGGCCGGCATGCGGGCGGAGCCGTAGCGGCCGGAGCCCGCCTCGACGGGGACGCGGGCGAAGCGCTGGCGGGCGGAGGGCAGGCCCGTGGAGGCGCGGACCTCCAGTTCCGTCTCGTCGTCGGTGGCCAGCAGGAGGAACGCGGAGTCGCCGTCGAGCATGTCGCGGGCGCGTTCGACCGTGCGCTGGAGGAGGCCGTCGAGGTCGTCCGGGGCGGGGTAGCCGATGAACACCTCGAAGGGGTCGGTGTTCTGGCCGTCGGAGGTGGTGGAGGTGTCGGAGGCGGGGACGCGCAGGGGCGTCTGCAGAACGGCCCGTTCGTGGTCCCGTACCAGGAGGCACACGGTTGACGGTTCGCCGTCGGTGTCGCGGACGCGCAGGTGGGAGGCGTAGACGGGGGTCACGCGGCCGTCGGCGGCGCGGATGCCGTAGCTGCCTTCCCAGCGGGACAGCCGGAGCGCCTCCGCGATGCCGGTGCTGGTGCCCGGGGTGTGCGGCCAGGCCGCGAGGTCGGTCAGGGGCTTGCCGGTGACCTGCTCGGCCGGGTAGCCGAAGAGGTCCTCGGCGTCCTCGTTCCAGGCGGTGATGTGGCCGGTGCGGTCGATCTGGATGACGGCCACGCGGACCCGGCCGTCGGCGAGGGGGAGGAGGTTGGCGGGGAGGGCGGGGCCGGCCGCGCGGGTGCCCACTGCCCGGGCCGGGAGGTCGAGTTGGAACCAGACGGTCTTGTGGGTGGGGGTGTACTCGACGCCCCAGCGGCCGGCGAGGGCCGCGCACAGCTGGAGGCCGCGTCCGCCCTCGCGGTCGGGGCTGCCCATGTTGATGGCCGAGGCCTGGAGCGGGATCTCACGCTCGGGGTAACGGTCGGCCACCTCGATGCGCACGCCCTCGTCGCTGCGCAGGCAGAGCAGGTCGGCGGAGGTGCCGGCGTGGACCACGGCGTTGGTCACCAGTTCGCTGGTGAGAACGACGGCGTCGTCGACGATGTCGGCGAAGCCCCAGCCCTGGAGGGTGTCGCGGACGAAGGAGCGGGCGCTCGCGACAGATCGCCCGACGGGCTCGAAACTGGCGGCCGCTCGCGCGGTGATCACAGAACTCCTCGACCGGTTCTCGACGTGCTGGGCTGCGTGGCCGACCGGCTCGCGCCGCTGTTGCGGCAGGCCGCCCGTCGGCCGGGGGTCCGGGGGCTGTCCCCCCGGGATCAGTCCGGTGGTCATGTGTGCGGCCGCCCCTCCGATGCCCGCTCGTCTTCGTGCCACCGCCCAGGCCGGACGGACCGGCGCGGCTGGACAGCCGGATGCAAGGTTACTTACCTTCGCGGTCCATGCGGATGCCGGTCTGCAGTGTTTCCGTCCGGAGGGTGTGCGGACGGTGTGCGAAGCTGCCGAACTGTTATGGCCTGGTTCGGCCAGGGTGAAACACTGGGCAAGCTTCTTGTGAAAGTCCGGGCAGGCTGAGTGTCTTCTGCGTACGGGGGGCAGCAGCCCCCTGGGAACGGCCTGGTATGCAGGGCGGAGAATACGCAGTAGTAACCGGTACGCCGAGCGTGGTACCTCAGCACAGCAGTGACGGTCGACCCCTGCGGGAGGGACACAGTGGAGTCTGGCGCAGCGACGCGCGGCAACAAGGCGCGCGCGAAAGGCGGACAGTCCCCAAGTAGTCAGGGCAAAGTGCGTAGCGGCACTACTGAAGTGGACACGGCAGCCCTGAACCGGCTGATGGTCGCCCTGGTGGCGATGCGGGACGGCAATTTCCGCAAGCGGCTCACGGTGTCCGGGGACGGCTTGATGGCCGAGATCGCGGCGGTTTTCAACGAGGTGGCCGACCGCAATCTGCATCTGACGGGTGAGCTCTCGCGCGTGCGGCGGATGGTGGGCCGGGAGGGCAAGCTCACCGAGCGGCTGGAGACGGGGGCCTGCGAGGGCTCCTGGGCGACCGCGATCGACAACTCGAACGCCTTGGTGGACGACCTGGTGCGGCCGGTTTCCGAGGTCAGCCGGGTGCTGTCCGCGGTGGCCGAAGGTGATCTGTCGCCGCGTATGGAGTTGCGTACGCAGGTGCCGGACGGGAACGGGCAGCCGCTGCGCGGTGAGTTCCTGAAGGTCGGGCGGACCGTCAACAACCTGGTCGACCAGCTGTCGACGTTCACCGACGAGGTCACGCGCGTGGCCAGTGAGGTGGGTACCGAGGGCAAGCTGGGCGGGCAGGCCCGTGTGCGGGGCATGTCGGGTTCATGGCGGGATCTCACGGACTCCGTCAACACGATGGCGTACCGGCTCACCGCTCAGGTGCGGGATATCGCGCTGGTGACGACGGCGGTCGCCAAGGGTGATCTGTCCCGGAAGGTCACGGTTCAGGTGGCCGGCGAGATGCTGGAGCTGAAGAACACCGTCAACACGATGGTGGACCAGCTGTCGGCGTTCTCCTCCGAGGTGACGCGGGTGGCCCGTGAGGTGGGCACCGAGGGCGCGCTGGGCGGTCAGGCGCAGGTGCCCGGGGTGGACGGTGTGTGGAAGGAGCTCACCGACTCCGTCAACACCATGGCCGGGAACCTCACGGCCCAGGTGCGTGGGATCGCGGAGGTGACGACGGCGGTCGCCAACGGTGACCTGTCGCGGAAGGTGACCGTGCCGGCGCGCGGCGAGGTCGCGCAACTCGCCGAGACGATCAACCAGATGACCGAGACGCTGCGGATCTTCGCGGACGAGGTCACGCGTGTGGCCAACGAGGTCGGGGCCGAGGGGCGGCTCGGCGGCCAGGCGAATGTGCCGGGCGCGGCGGGGACGTGGAAGGACCTCACCGATTCGGTGAACACGGTCTTCCGGAATCTGACCACTCAGGTGCGGGACATCGCCGCCGTGACGACTGCCGTGGCCAATGGCGATCTGTCGCAGAAGGTCACCGTGGACGTGGCCGGCGAGATGCTGGAGCTGAAGAACACCGTCAACACGATGGTCGACCAGCTCTCGGCCTTCGGTGCCGAGGTGACCCGTGTGGCCCGTGAGATCGGGGTCGAGGGGGAGCTGGGCGGTCAGGCGCAGGTGCCGGGTGTGGCCGGTACGTGGAAGGACCTGACGGACTCCGTCAACACGGCGTTCCGGAACCTCACCGGACAGGTGCGGAACATCGCGCAGGTGACGACGGCGGTGGCCAACGGTGACCTCTCGCAGAAGGTGACGGTCGACGTCTCCGGCGAGATGCTCAAGATGAAGAACACCGTGAACACGATGGTCGACCAGCTGTCGTCCTTCGCCGACCAGGTGACCCGGATGGCCCGGGACGTGGGCACGGAGGGCCGTCTCGGAGGCCAGGCCCGGGTGGACGGCGTGTCCGGTACGTGGAAGGAGCTCACCGACTCCGTCAACTCCATGGCCGGGAACCTCACCTCCCAGGTGCGCAACATCGCGCAGGTGACGACGGCGGTGGCCCGGGGCGACCTGTCCCAGAAGATCGACGTCGACGCGCGCGGGGAGATCCTGGAGCTGAAGAACACCATCAACACGATGGTCGACCAGCTCTCGGCCTTCGCCGACCAGGTGACCCGGGTCGCGCGCGAGGTGGGTACGGACGGCCGACTGGGCGGTCAGGCGCAGGTGCCCGGCGTGGCCGGTGTGTGGCGTGACCTGACGGACTCCGTGAACGGCATGGCCGGCAACCTCACCGCGCAGGTGCGCAACATCGCCCAGGTGGCGACCGCGGTGGCCCGGGGTGACCTGTCCCAGAAGATCACCGTGGACGCGCGCGGGGAGATCCTGGAGCTGAAGAACACCCTGAACACGATGGTGGACCAGCTGTCGTCGTTCGCCCAGGAGGTCACGCGTGTGGCCCGTGAGGTGGGTACGGAGGGCATCCTGGGCGGCCAGGCCGAGGTGCAGGGCGTCTCCGGCACCTGGAAGGACCTCACCCAGTCCGTGAACGGCATGGCGAACAACCTGACCATTCAGGTCCGCAACATCGCCGAGGTCACGACGGCGGTCGCCCGGGGCGATCTGTCGAAGAAGATCACCGTCGACGCCAAGGGCGAGATCCTCGAACTCGTCACGACCGTCAACACGATGGTGGACCAGCTGTCCTCCTTCGCCGAGCAGGTGACCCGGGTGGCCCGTGAGGTGGGCACCGAGGGCATTCTGGGCGGGCAGGCGCACGTGCCGGGTGTCACGGGCATCTGGAAGGACCTGAGCGACAACGTCAACCTGATGGCCAAGAACCTGACCACCCAGGTGCGGAACATCTCCCAGGTCTCCGCGGCGGTCGCCAACGGTGACCTGACACGGCAGGTCACCATCGAGGCGCGCGGTGAGGTCGCGCAGCTCGCCGACACCATCAACACGATGGTGAAGACGCTGAGTTCGTTCGCCGAGCAGGTCACCAAGGTGGCCCGTGAGGTGGGCACGGACGGCATCCTGGGCGGGCAGGCGCACGTGCCGGGGGTGGCCGGTACGTGGAAGGACCTGACCGAGTCCGTGAACCAGATGGCGTCCAACCTGACCGGTCAGGTGCGCAACATCGCCATGGTGACCACGGCCATCGCCAAGGGTGACCTGACGAAGAAGATCGACATCGACGCGCGTGGGGAGATCCTGGAGCTGAAGACGACCATCAACACGATGGTCGACCAGCTGTCGTCCTTCGCCGAGGAGGTCACCCGCGTCGCCCGTGAGGTGGGCACGGAGGGACAGCTCGGTGGGCAGGCACGCGTGCGTGACGTCGACGGCACCTGGCGGGACCTGACCGAGTCCGTGAACGAGATGGCCGGGAACCTGACCCGGCAGGTGCGTGCCATCGCGCGCGTGGCGACCGCGGTGACCCGCGGCGATCTGAACCTGAAGATCGACGTGGACGCGTCCGGGGAGATCCAGGAGCTCCAGGACTACATCAACAAGATGATCGCCAACCTGCGCGACACCACGATCGCCAACAAGGAGCAGGACTGGCTCAAGGGCAACCTGGCCCGTATCTCCGCGCTGATGCAGGGCCGCCGCGACCTGGAGGACGTGGCCTCGCTGATCATGAGCGAGCTGACGCCGGTGGTGTCCGCGCAGCACGGCGCCTTCTTCCTCACGATGCCGCTCGTCGACGGCGAGGACATGAACGCCGCGGACGACGACCACTACGAGCTGCGCATGCTGGGCTCGTACGGCTACTCGATGGGTTCCATGCCGACGTCGTTCCGGCCGGGTGAGGGACTGATCGGGACGGCCGCCATGGAGAAGCGCACGATCCTCGTGGAGAACGCGCCCAGCGGCTACCTGAGGATCTCCTCCGGGCTCGGTGAGGCGCCGCCCGCACAGGTGATCGTGCTGCCGGTGCTGTTCGAGGGGAAGGTGCTCGGCGTCATCGAGCTGGCGTCCTTCACGCCGTTCACGCAGATCCAGAAGGACTTCCTCAACCAGATCGCGGAGATGATCGCCACGAGCGTCAACACCATCTCCGTCAACACCAAGACCGAGCTGCTGCTGGCGCAGTCGCAGAAGCTGACCGAGCAACTGCGTGAGCGCTCGGCGGAGTTGGAGCAGCGGCAGAAGGCCCTGCAGGCGTCCAACGCCGAACTGGAGGAGAAGGCCGAGCTGCTGGCCCAGCAGAACCGCGACATCGAGGTGAAGAACACCGAGATCGAGGAGGCGCGGCAGGTCCTGGAGGAGCGCGCCGAGCAGCTCGCCGTGTCGATGCGCTACAAGAGCGAGTTCCTCGCCAACATGTCGCACGAGCTGCGTACGCCGCTCAACTCGCTGCTGATCCTGGCCAAGCTGCTCGCCGACAACGCCGAGGGGAACCTCTCCCCGAAGCAGGTCGAGTTCGCCGAGACCATCCACGGGGCCGGTTCCGACCTGCTCCAGCTGATCAACGACATCCTCGACCTGTCGAAGGTCGAGGCGGGCAAGATGGACGTCTCCCCGACGCGTATCGCGCTCGTCCAGCTCGTGGACTACGTGGAGGCCACCTTCCGACCGCTGACCGCGGAGAAGGGCCTGGACCTGTCCGTGCGGGTGTCGCCGGAGCTGCCCGCCACGCTGCACACCGACGAGCAGCGGCTGCTGCAGGTGCTGCGCAACCTGCTGTCGAACGCGGTGAAGTTCACCGACTCCGGGTCGGTGGAGCTGGTCATCAGGCCGGCGCGGGACGACGTGCCGCAGAAGATCCGGGAGCAGTTGTTGGAGACCGGGTCGCTGACGGATCCGGACGCCGAGCTGATCGCGTTCTCCGTGACCGACACCGGGATCGGTATCGCGTCCAGCAAGATGCGGGTGATCTTCGAGGCGTTCAAGCAGGCCGACGGTACGACCAGCCGCAAGTACGGCGGTACGGGTCTCGGGCTGTCCATCTCCCGGGAGATCGCCCAGCTGCTCGGCGGTGAGATCCACGCGCAGAGCGAGCCTGGCCGTGGCTCGACGTTCACGCTGTACCTGCCGTTGCACCCCAGCGAACTGCCGCCGCAGGGCTATCAGCAGCAGCTGCCGGCCCTGGAGCCCGGTGATCTGATGGCGTCGACGTCGGACCTGTCGGAGCTGTCCGAGGTCGAGGTCGAGACGCCGGCCGAGGTCAAGTCGTACAACGACACGCAGAACGGGCCGGCCGCCCTGTTCCGGCGGCGGCGCCGGATGCCGGAGCTGGCGCCGCGCCCGGCGCAGCCGGAGCAGTGGACGCCCGCGGAGCAGACTGCGCCGAAGCCGCGGCGCGGCATCCGCTTCGGCGGCGAGAAGGTCCTGATCGTCGACGACGACATCCGCAACGTCTTCGCGCTGACCAGCGTCCTGGAGCAGCACGGCCTGTCCGTGCTGTACGCCGAGAACGGCCGTGAGGGCATCGAGGTGCTGGAGCAGCACGAGGATGTGACGGTCGTCCTGATGGACATCATGATGCCCGAGATGGACGGGTACGCGACGACCACGGCGATCCGCAGGATGCCGCAGTTCGCCGGGCTGCCGATCATCGCGCTGACCGCGAAGGCGATGAAGGGCGACCGGGAGAAGGCGATCGATTCGGGTGCCTCCGACTACGTCACGAAGCCGGTCGACCCCGATCACCTGCTCGCGGTGATGGATGAGTGGATGCGAGGGGAATGAGGGGAACGTTGGGCCGTTACGCAACGTTGGCGGGAAGGTTCGGTGTTCACACGCAGTTGCGGACGTGGTGTGCGCATAGTCGTGTAGAAGTACGAGATCCGGGGAACCTTCTGGTCTTCTGCTGCGTTTCTGCTACGTGCACAGTGACATCCCGGTGACAGGGTGTGGCGACAGGCGGGGTGCGGCTACGATGACCGGCACAAGGACGGGCGGCGCAAGGGAGTCGTCCCCTGGGGCGGCACCCACCGGTGCATCCTCAGGTCCTGCGGACAGGGGAGGCCCCACGCCGGGGCGAGGAGGGCGGGCCATGGTGCAGAAGGCCAAGATCCTCCTGGTCGATGACCGGCCGGAGAATCTGCTGGCGCTGGAGGCGATCCTCTCTGCGCTCGATCAGACGCTGGTGCGGGCATCGTCCGGGGAGGAAGCGCTCAAAGCGCTGCTCACGGACGACTTCGCGGTCATTCTGCTGGACGTCCAGATGCCGGGTATGGACGGCTTCGAAACAGCCGCGCACATCAAGCGGCGGGAGCGGACCCGGGACATCCCGATCATCTTCCTCACCGCGATCAACCACGGGCCGCACCACACCTTCCGGGGTTACGCGGCGGGCGCGGTCGACTACATCTCCAAGCCGTTCGACCCGTGGGTGCTGCGCGCGAAGGTCTCCGTCTTCGTCGAGCTCTACATGAAGAACTGCCAGCTGCGTGAGCAGGCGTCGCTGCTGCGGCTCCAGTTGGAGGGCAACGGCAAGGACGCGGGCGGTGAGGCCAAGGAGTCGGCCGGGCTGCTCGCCGAGCTCTCGGCGCGGCTCGCGGCCGTCGAGGAGCAGGCCGAGGCGCTGACCAAGCAGCTCAACGACGACTCGACGGACGCGGCGGCGGTGGCCACGGCGGCTCATCTGGAGCGCAAGCTCACGGGGTTGCGGCGGGCGCTGGACGCGCTGGAACCGGGCACCGGGAGCACGCCGTCGGTGTCCTCGCAGAACTGACCCCCGGGCAGGGGTGGTTGTCCCCGTGAGCGCGTGTCAGTTCCGTGCCTCTCCCGGAGCGACACGAACGGGTGAAGCCGTAGGCACACGTGTCCCTTGTCGTCTCCCCCGGTAACCTCACACCCATGGCCTCACGTCCCTCCGCAGCCAAGAAGCCGCCCGCGAAGAAGGCGGCCGGTTCGGCGAAGGCTCCGGCGAAGAAGGCCGCTGCCAAAAAGGCTCCCGCGAAGAAGCCGCCCGCCAAGAGGGCCGCGGCGAAGAAGGCCGCGCCCAAACCGGCTCCGAGCCCGACCGGGGGCATCTACCGGCTCGTGCGCGCCCTGTGGCTCGGGGTCGCGCATGCCGTCGGCGCCGTGTTCCGCGGCATAGGGCAGGGCGCCAAGAACCTCGACCCGGCCCACCGCAAGGACGGCGTGGCCCTGCTGCTGCTCGGCATCGCGCTGGTCGTCGCCGCGGGCACCTGGGCCGACCTGAAGGGCCCCGTGGGCGACCTGGTCGAGATCCTGGTGACCGGTGCCTTCGGCCGGCTCGACCTGCTCGTGCCGATCCTGCTCGCCGTCATCGCCGTGCGGTTCATCCGCCACCCGGAGAAGCCCGAGGCCAACGGACGCATCGTCATCGGCCTGTCCGCGCTCGTCATCGGCGTGCTCGGCCAGGTCCACATCGCCTGCGGCTCACCCGCCCGCGGCGAGGGCATGCAGGCCATAAGGGACGCCGGCGGCCTGATCGGCTGGGCCATGGCGACCCCGCTGTCGTACGCCATGGGCGACATGCTCGCCGTGCCGCTCCTGGTGCTGCTGACGATCTTCGGGCTGCTTGTCGTCACGGCCACCCCCGTCAACGCCATCCCGCAGCGGCTGCGGCTGCTCGGGGTGCGGCTCGGGATCGTCCGCGACCCGGCCGAGGACGAGTACGGCTTCGCCGACGACGACGAGCGCTACGACGAGCAGTGGCGTGAGGCCCTGCCGGCCCGGCCCCGCGGCAGGCGCGCTTCGGCGCCCGCCGCGTACGACCCCGACAGCGCCGAGCAGGAAGCGCTCTCCCGGCGCCGCGGCCGTCCCCGGCGCTCCGCCGTGCCCCAGCCCGGCATGGACCGGCCCATGGACGCCGTGGACGTCGCCGCGGCGGCCGCCGCCGCGCTCGACGGTGCCGTGCTGCACGGGATGCCGCCCTCGCCGATCGTCGCCGACCTCACTCAGGGCGTGGCCACCGGGGACCGCGAGGCGACCACGCCGACGCCCGTCCCGGCCGCCCGGCCGCAGCAGGAGAAGCTCCAGCAGGACAAGCCCGAGCAGGAGAAGCCGAAGGCGGGCGTCCGCGACCTCACCAAGTCCCCGCCCGCCAAGCCCCGCGACCTGCCCCCGCGCGCGGAACAGCTCCAGCTGTCCGGTGACATCACGTACGCGCTGCCGTCCCTCGACCTCCTCACGCGCGGGGGCCCCGGCAAGGCGCGCAGCGCCGCCAACGACGCCATAGTCGCCGCGCTGACCAACGTCTTCACCGAATTCAAGGTGGACGCCAGCGTCACCGGCTTCACGCGCGGGCCGACGGTCACGCGCTACGAGATCGAGCTCGGCCCCGCCGTGAAGGTCGAGCGGATCACAGCGCTGGCCAAGAACATCGCCTACGCCGTCGCCAGCCCGGACGTGCGGATCATCAGCCCGATCCCCGGCAAGTCCGCGGTCGGCATCGAGATCCCCAACACCGACCGGGAGATGGTCAACCTCGGTGACGTCCTGCGGCTCGCGGAGTCCGCGGAGGACGACGACCCGATGCTGGTCGCCTTCGGCAAGGACGTCGAGGGCGGCTACGTCATGCACTCGCTGGCGAAGATGCCGCACATGCTGGTCGCCGGCGCCACCGGCTCCGGCAAGTCGTCCTGCATCAACTGCCTGATCACCTCGATCATGATGCGGGCGACCCCCGAGGACGTCCGGATGATCCTCGTCGACCCCAAGCGGGTCGAGCTGACCGCCTACGAGGGCATCCCGCACCTGATCACCCCGATCATCACCAACCCCAAGCGGGCCGCCGAGGCGCTCCAGTGGGTCGTCCGCGAGATGGACCTTCGCTACGACGACCTGGCCGCCTACGGCTACCGGCACATCGACGACTTCAACCGGGCCGTGCGCGAGGGCAAGGTCAAACCGCCCGAGGGCAGCGAGCGCGAGCTCCAGCCGTATCCGTACCTGCTGGTCATCGTCGACGAGCTCGCCGACCTGATGATGGTCGCGCCGCGGGACGTCGAGGACGCGATCGTGCGCATCACGCAGCTCGCGCGCGCGGCCGGTATCCACCTCGTGCTCGCCACACAGCGGCCGTCGGTCGACGTCGTCACCGGTCTGATCAAGGCGAACGTGCCGTCGCGGCTGGCCTTCGCCACGTCGTCGCTGGCCGACTCGCGGGTCATCCTCGACCAGCCCGGCGCCGAGAAGCTCATCGGCAAGGGCGACGGGCTGTTCCTGCCGATGGGCGCCAACAAGCCGACCCGTATGCAGGGCGCCTTCGTGACCGAGGAGGAGGTCGCGGGCGTCGTCCAGCACTGCAAGGACCAGATGGCGCCCGTCTTCCGGGACGACGTCACCGTCGGGACCAAGCAGAAGAAGGAGATCGACGAGGACATCGGCGACGACCTCGACCTGCTGTGCCAGGCGGCCGAACTGGTCGTCTCCACGCAGTTCGGATCGACATCCATGCTCCAGCGGAAACTGCGCGTCGGCTTCGCCAAGGCCGGGCGGCTGATGGACCTGATGGAGTCCCGGAACATCGTCGGACCGAGTGAGGGTTCCAAGGCTCGTGACGTTCTTGTGAAGCCTGACGAGCTGGATGGCGTGCTCGCGCTGATCCGGGGGGAGTCTGAAGGGTAGGGAAGCGGGACACGCCGGGCGCCTCGCCGAGTCGTACTGCAATCGGGTGTCCGGATCGTGACTCACCCGTAAGGGATCATTGAGCAACCGTTTCCCTTCGGCGTACGTCAAGTTGGGGGAAGCGGCAAACAGCTTCCTCACCATCGGAATGTCGGGCCATTCCGATGGCGTACAAAGTGCCACCGCCCGGTTGCCCCACCCTTTTGTACCCCCCCTAGACTGAATCTCCAGCACAGGCGGCTACACGCTCGAAAGGCGCCCCCGTGTCCATCGGCAACTCCCCTGAAGACGAGCGTCCATTCGAAGACGAGCACGTCCAAGAAGACCGCGAGGAAGCCCGCCCCTCCATCGGCCGTGCCCTTCAGCAGGCGCGTATCGCCGCTGGGCTGACCGTCGACGACATCAGTAGCGCCACCCGGGTCCGCATGAACATCGTGCACGCCATCGAGGCGGACGACTTCACCGCCTGCGGTGGGGACGTCTACGCCCGAGGGCACATCAGGACCCTGGCCAAGGCTGTCCACCTCGATCCCGCGCCACTGCTCGCCCAGTACGGCGACGAGCACGGCGGGCGCCCGGCACCGACGTCGGCAGCTCCCCTGTTCGAGGCGGAACGTATCCGTCCGGAGCGGCGGGGGCCCAACTGGACCGCCGCCATGGTCGCCGCGATCGTCGCGGTGATCGGTTTCGTCGGGTTCACCATGTTCCAGGGCGGCGACGACAGCGCCAAGGAGGCGAACGTGGCCGAGGGCTCCACGCCCAGTGACTCCGCCTCCCCGAACACCAAGACCAAGAAGCCCACCGACCCCAAGGCCGAGGCGTCCGACAGCGCCATCGCGGCCGCGCCGCAGGACAAGGTGACGGTCCAGGTGGCCGCCGCCGACGGCCGCAGCTGGATCGCCGCCAAGGACCACAACGGCCGGCTGATCTTCGACGGATTCCTCAAGCAGGGCGAGACCAAGACCTTCCAGGACAGCTCGAAGGTGCACCTCGTCCTCGGAGACGCCGGTGCGATCGACCTCTACGTCAACGGCAAGAAGATCAAGGACGACTTCCAGCCGGGCTCCGTGGAACGCCTGACGTACACGAAGGGCGACCCCGAGGCCGGGTAACCGGTCCGAAGCGTGCGGTGACCGCGGGGTTGGCCAGGAAACGGCCAACCCCGTCGACGTGGGGTGTCAGCGGGACGAAGTACTCTTGAGCCCATGCCTGAACGCCGTACCGTCGCACTCGTCACCCTTGGCTGCGCCCGTAACGAGGTGGACTCGGAGGAGCTCGCAGGCCGTTTGGAGGCGGACGGCTGGCAGCTCGTGGAGGACGCCGAGGACGCGGACGTCGCCGTCGTGAACACCTGCGGCTTCGTCGAGGCCGCCAAGAAGGACTCCGTCGACGCCCTCCTGGAGGCCAACGACCTCAAGGGACAGGGCAGAACCCAGGCCGTCGTGGCGGTGGGCTGCATGGCCGAGCGGTACGGCAAGGAACTCGCCGAGGCCCTCCCCGAGGCCGACGGTGTGCTCGGGTTCGACGACTACACGAACATCTCGGACCGGCTCCAGACCATCCTCAACGGCGGCATCCACGCCGCGCACACCCCGCGCGACCGGCGCAAGCTGCTGCCGATCAGCCCGGCCGAGCGCCAGGAGTCGGCCGCCGAGGTCGCCCTGCCCGGGCACGCCCCGGCCGACCTACCGGAGGGCCTCGCCCCGGCCTCCGGTCCGCGCGCGCCCCTGCGCCGCCGTCTGGACGGCTCCCCGGTCGCCTCCGTGAAGCTCGCCTCCGGCTGCGACCGGCGCTGCTCCTTCTGCGCCATCCCGTCCTTCCGCGGCTCCTTCATCTCCCGCCGCCCGAGCGACGTGCTGAACGAGACGCGCTGGCTGGCCGAGCAGGGCGTCAAGGAGATCATGCTGGTCTCCGAGAACAACACCTCCTACGGCAAGGACCTCGGCGACATCCGCCTGCTGGAGTCGCTGCTGCCCGAGCTCGCCGAGGTGGACGGCATCGAGCGGGTCCGGGTGAGCTACCTCCAGCCCGCGGAGATGCGGCCGGGCCTGATCGACGTGCTGACGTCGACGCCGAAGGTCGCGCCCTACTTCGACCTGTCCTTCCAGCACTCCGCGCCCGGCGTGCTGCGCGCGATGCGCCGCTTCGGCGACACCGACCGGTTCCTCGAACTGCTCGACACGATCCGCAGCAAGGCGCCCGAGGCCGGCGTGCGCTCCAACTTCATCGTCGGCTTCCCCGGTGAGAGCGAGGCCGACCTCGCCGAACTGGAGCGCTTCCTGAACGGCGCGCGGCTGGACGCCATCGGCGTCTTCGGCTACTCCGACGAGGAGGGCACCGAGGCGGCGACCTACGACAACAAGCTCGACGAGGACATCGTCGCCGAGCGGCTGGCCCGCGTCTCGCGGCTCGCGGAGGAACTCGTCTCGCAGCGCGCCGAGGAGCGCGTCGGCCAGACAGTGCACGTGCTCGTCGAGTCCGTCGACGACGCGGAGGGCGTGTACGGCCGCGCGGCGCACCAGGCGCCCGAGACGGACGGCCAGGTGCTGCTCACGAGCGGCGCGGGTCTGAGCAACGGCCGTATGGTCGAGGCGAAGGTGGTCGGTACGGAGGGCGTCGATCTGGTGGCCGAGCCGCTGCAGGGCTCGTTCGTCTCTCCGGCGTGGAGTGAGGAGGCGGGCAGATGACCGGTGTTCCGGCATCCGCGGCGGGAGGCTCCTCCGGCGCGAGGAGAGCCGCGGCCGGTGCGGCCTCGGGGAAGGTTCCCGGGGCTGCGATGGGCCGTGGAGCCGCGCGGTCGGCCGAGGGCGGGGCGTCCGGTGCGGCGTCCGGTGCACGGCAGGGTGCGGCGTCCGGTGCGGGTGACAGTGGGGCCGCCGTCGGTGACGGCTCGGAGAGCGCCGTCGTCGACGCGCAGGACGACGGGAAGCCCGCGCGGGGCGGGAAGCTGGCGGCCGCGGCCGTCAACCAGGCCAGTGTCTGGAACGTCGCCAACCTCCTGACCATGCTCCGGCTGATCCTCGTGCCGGCTTTCGTCGCGCTGATGCTCGCGGACGGCGGGTACGACCCCGTGTGGCGGTCCCTCGCCTGGGCGGCCTTCGCCGTCGCCATGATCACCGACATCTTCGACGGTCACCTGGCGCGCACGTACAACCTCGTCACGGACTTCGGGAAGATCGCCGACCCCATCGCCGACAAGGCGATCATGGGGGCGGCGCTGATCTGCCTGTCCGCGCTCGGCGATCTGCCGTGGTGGGTGACCGGCGTCATCCTCGGCCGGGAACTCGGGATCACCCTGCTGCGTTTTGTGGTCATCCGGTACGGCGTCATCCCCGCCAGCCGCGGAGGCAAGCTCAAGACCCTCACCCAGGGCGTGGCCGTCGGCATGTACGTGCTGGCGCTGACGGGGTGGCTGGCCACTTTGAGGTTCTGGGTGATGGCCGCAGCGGTCATTCTGACCGTGGTGACCGGGCTCGACTATGTGAAACAGGCCATTGTGCTGCGCAGGCGGGGAATCGCCGAGCGCAAGGCCGCGTTGGAGGAGAAGGAAGCGTGAGTTCCACGGCCACCGACGTGGTGCGACTACTCACGGTGAAGGGTGGGACGCTCGCCGTCGCGGAGTCGCTGACCGGTGGCCTCGTTGCGGCGGAGATCACATCCGTCCCCGGGGCATCCAAGGTCTTCCGGGGCTCGGTGACGGCCTACGCCACCGAACTGAAGCATGAACTGCTGGGTGTCGAAGCCACCCTGCTGGCGGCACGAGGAGCGGTGGATCCGCAGGTCGCGGCCCAGATGGCGGCCGGAGTGCGCAAGGCTCTCGGCGCGGACTGGGGCATCGCGACCACCGGTGTCGCGGGCCCTGAGCCGCAGGACGGACAGTCCGTCGGGACGGTCTTCGTCGCCGTGGACGGACCCCTGAGGGCCGATTCCGGTTCTGCCCGCGGCGGAAAAGTGGAGGGTCTGCGGTTGAACGGCGACCGCGAGGAAATTCGTAGAGAGAGTGTACGGAGCGTACTCGCACTGCTCCTGGAGGAGCTTGCGGGCGAACAGACTGGGAATGAGCGGGCACAGGATACGGAACGGAACGGGGGGTTTTGATGTTTGCAGCCCTGAGTGAACACGACATCGCTCCCCGCACGGCCGCGGCGCAAGGCGGTACGGTGGGGCGTAATGGATGCGGCTACGCGGTCCGAGGAGGGAGCCACCGATGATTCTGCTCCGTCGCCTGCTGGGTGACGTGCTGCGTCGGCAGCGCCAGCGCCAGGGCCGTACTCTGCGCGAAGTCTCCTCGTCCGCCCGAGTCTCACTCGGCTATCTCTCCGAGGTGGAGCGGGGGCAGAAGGAGGCTTCCTCCGAGCTGCTCTCCGCCATCTGCGACGCGCTGGACGTACGGATGTCCGAGCTCATGCGGGAAGTGAGCGACGAACTCGCCCTTGCCGAGCTGGCCCAGTCCGCTGCGGCCACCCCCAGCGAACCTGTGCCCACGCCGGTTCGCCCGATGCTGGGTTCTGTTTCGGTGACCGGTGTGCCACCGGAACGGGTGACCATCAAGGCGCCCGCCGAAGCGGTGGACGTCGTCGCCGCGTGACGCTTCGCGCGTGCGTGGCATGAACGAGCGGCGCTGACCAGGCGCCGAGACTGCTGAGGCCCCGGCCGGGGTTCTCCGGGAGATCCGGAGGGGTGTCGGTCGGGGTTTTCGCTTGCTTGCAAACTGTCGGGTGGGGTTGTGTCCGATTTGCTTGCGTTTGCCCGTAGGGCGTGTGGCGGTCATCGTTGAGGGGATGGGGGCAGTCAATGGAGGTGCGGATGTACGTCGTGAAGAGCCCGCTGTCCGACGCGAGCCTGAAGACCGTGTCCGAGGCGCTGCAGGGCGCCCTCGTGGACCTCGTGGACCTCGCCCTCGTGGCCAAGCAGATTCACTGGAACGTGGTGGGGCCGCGTTTCCGTTCCGTGCATCTCCAGCTCGACGAGGTCGTCGACACCGCGCGGAAGCACTCCGACACCGTGGCCGAGCGCGCCGCGGCGCTCGGGATCCCGCCCGACGGGCGTGCCGCGACGGTCGCCGTCGGCAGCGGGATCGGCGTGACCCCGGAGGGGTGGGTCGACGACACGACCGCCGTGGGGGCGCTCGTCGAGGCGCTGGGCGCGGTGATCGTGCGGATGCGGGAGCGGGTCGAGGCGACCGGTGAGCCGGATCCGGTGAGCCAGGACATCTTCATCGGGATCACGGCGGACCTGGAGAAGCATCACTGGATGTTCCAGGCCGAGAACGGGTGACCGAAGCGGGTGCGGCAGCGGGCGACGGGCCGGCCGGAGGGCTCGCCGCTCGGGGCTTCGCGGCTCGCGGTTTCGCAGCCCGGCGGGGGTGCGCGGTGCGCCTGTGTGCCGATGGTGCGCCCTGTCCGCCGGCCCGAGCGGCCGCATAGCGTCGGGCTGGAGGTGGCGGCCATGGCGGGGATAGGGCGCTGGGGGGCCCGTGGAGCTGTGCTGGGGCTGGGAGCGCTGTGGTGGTGGGCGGTGCTGCGGCTGGCGGTCGCGCCCGGGGCCGGGGCGCTGGAGGCGGCGGTCGCGGCCGGGGGGTGGGGGCTGAGTGTCCTGCCGGTGCATTGCGTGCCGAAGGAGCGGGCGAGCGGGGCGGTTGCTGCGGGGCGGTGGCGGAGGGTGTGGGGGCGGGGGGTCGGGGTGTGGTGTCGCGGCGGGGATGACTTCGGGGGTTCTTGCTCGGGCCGGCGGGTGTGCCTCACCAGGGCATCGCAACACCGCCGTTCGGGCGGATGATCTGGCCCGTCGTGAAGGCCGAGGCATCGGACGCCAGGTGCAGGACCGCGTGGGCGATGTCCTGCGGGGCGCCGACCCTGCCCAGGGGTGACATGCGGGCCATCACGGCCTCGGTATGGGCCTGGGCCTCGCTGTCGTGGCGGTCGGTCATGGGCGTACGGATCCAGCCCGGAGCGACCGCGTTGACGCGGATGCCGTGCCGGCCGACCTCGGTCGCGAGGGTCTTGGTCAGCTGGACCACCGCCGCCTTGGCCGCGCCGTAGCAGAGCAGGCCGGGGCCGCCGGTGTCGACGGCGCCCGAGGCCATGGTGACGATGCTGCCGCCGGTGCCCCGGGCGATCATCAGGCGGGCCGCCTCCTGGCAGGCGTACAGCACTCCCTTGAAGTTGACGTCGAGCACCCGGTCGAGGTCCTCGTCCAGGGTCTCCAGAACCGGGCTGCTGTGCATGATCCCGGCGATCGCGGCCAGGACGTCCAGGCGCTCGCAGGAGGTCATGGCCTGCCTCAGCCGGGTGCGGTCCCTGACGTCGAGGCCGTGGGTGTGGGCGGTGCCGCCGCCGTCCTTGATCAGGGTCGCCGTCTCGTGCAGGCCCTCGGGGTCACGGTCCGCGCAGTGCACGGTGGCGCCCGCCTCGCCGAGCAGGAGCGCCGAGGCACGGCCGATGCCGCTCGCGGCGCCGGTGACGAACGCGGTGCGGCCGGTGAGGTCGTACGCCGTGACGGGCATACAGGGACCGTACGAGTGTTTCTGACGGGTCGTCAATTGGTGCGGCTTCGCCGGGTCGGGGAAGCGGCAGGGGCGGGGCCCGGCTGGCAGGTGGGGCACCAGTACGTCGGGCGTTCGCGGGAGCCGTCGCCCTGGTCGGCGACGCGGACGCAGGTGTGGCAGCGCAGGCAGGGGCGGGGAGCCCGGCCGTACACGAAAAGGTCCTGGCCGCGGCGGCCCGTCGTACGGCGGATCGGGCGGTCGCGGTTGGTCTCCAGCAGCTTCTTGGCGAGCGAGGGCAGCTTGGCGGCGCGCTCGGCGGGCAGGTCGCCGACGGGGAGCCAGGGGGTGACGCCGAGCAGGAAGCACAGCTCGCTCTTGTAGACATTGCCGATACCGGCGAGGTTGCGCTGGTCGAGCAGGGCCTCGCCGAGGGGGCGGGCCGGATCCTGGAGGAGATTGGCGAGGGCCCGGTCGGGGTCCCAGTCCGGGCCCAGGAGGTCGGGGCCGAGATGGCCGACCGCGCGGGGCTCGTCGGTGGTGCGCAGGAGTTCCAGGACGGGGAGGCGGTAGCCGACGGCGGTGTGGTCGGCGTTGCCGAGGATCGCGCGGATCTGGTGGCCGGGGCCGCCGCTCCAGCGCCGGCCGTTCTCGTACACCTTCCAGGAGCCGTCCATGCGCAGGTGGGAGTGCAGGGTGAGGCCGCCCTCGACGCGGGCCAGGAGGTGTTTGCCGCGCGAGGTGACGTCGAGGACCGTGCGGCCCGTCAGGTCGGCCGTGGCGAACCGGGGGACCCGGAGGTCGCTGCGGGTCAGCACTTTGCCCGCGAGGGCGGTGTGCAGCCGTCTCGCGGTCTGCCAGACCGTGTCACCTTCGGGCATGGGTCAAGGGTGGCACGGGCGTGGGGCTGGTGGTCGGCCGCAGGCGGTGTGGTGGTCAGGCGCGCAGGCGGAGGCCTCGGGGAGTCGCGATGAAGCCCGCTCCTTCCAGGAGAGTGCCGATGGGGGAGGTCAGGGCCTGGGCGCCGTTGACGCGCTCCACCGTGACCGTGCCGAGGGAGCCCGCTCGGGCGGCTGTGGCGAGTGCCTCGGTGGCGGTGTGGAGGCGGGGGTCGTCGGCGGGGTGGCTGTCCGCGTCGGTGGCCCAGGCCAGCAGGGTCTTGCCGCCTCGCTCCATGTAGAGCGTCAGCTCACCGTCGACGAGCACCACCAGGGAGCCCGCCTTGCGGCCCGGCTTGTGCCCGGCGCCGGTCGGGGGCTCGGGCCAGGCCAGGGCGGCGCCGTACGCGTTCGCCGGATCGGCGGCGGCGAGGACGACGGCTCGAGAGGCGGGGTCCGGGCGGCTGCTGCGGCCCGGGAACGCGGGACGGTACGGTGCGCCTCCGCCGTTCTGCCAGGGCGGGGTGCCCTGTGGGGCGTGATCCCGGGGTGAGACGTACTCGTCCCGGGACGGCTGGGGGGCCGGGGCGACGGAGACGGGGCCGAGGCCGGGGAATCCGTCGGGGCCGGGGTCGTCGGGGTGGTCGCTGGACGGGAGCGAGTCGTCCTGTCCGGCGAAGTCATGGGCGGGGAACGGGTCGAGGTCGGGGCCCGGAGGGGGGCCGGGCAGGTCCTCGCCGCGGTCACGGGCGTTGGACACCGCGCGCAGGCGGTCCACGGCACCGTCCATCGCGAACTGCGCGGCGCCGAGCCCCTCGACGACATAGCCGCGGCGGGCCTGGCCGCTGTCCTCGAAGGCGGACAGGACGCGGTACGTCGCCGAGAACCCGCCCTCGACGCCTTCCGCCGAGACCGCGCCCCTGGTCACCACGCCGTGCCGGTCGAGGAGGGTGCGGGCGAGGGCGTGGGCCCGCACCGTGGGGTCCGGCTCGTGGGCCGGGAGCAGGGACCAGCGGCCTGCGACCGTCGGTGGGCCGGAGCGGGAGGCGGCGGGGCGGGCCGCGGCCGTCAGGGAGCCGTAGCGGCCGCGCGGGACCGTGCGCTTGGCGCGGTGGGCCGTGGAACCGGCGGTGCGGCCCGAGCCGAGCAGGGAGCGCATGGGAGCGAGCGTGTCGTTGGTCAGACGTCCGGACCAGGCCAGGTCCCAGAGGACGTCGGCCAGTTGGGGGTCGGTGGCGTCGGGGTGGGTGGTGGCGCGGACCTGGTCGGCGATCTGGCGGAAGAACAGGCCGTAGCCGCCGGAGAGGGCGTCCAGGACGGACTGGTGGAGAGCGGTCAGCTCCAAGGGGTGCGGGGGCGGCAGGAGCAGGGGGGCCGCGTCCGCCAGGTAGAGGGAGACCCAGCCGTCCTTGCCGGGGAGAGAGCCCGCCCCGGCCCAGACCACCTCTCCGGCGGCGGTGAGCTCGTCCAGCATGGCCGGGTTGTAGTTCGCGACCCGGGAGGGCAGGACCAGCTTCTCCAGGGCGGAGGCGGGCACGGACGCGCCCTGCAGCTGCTCGATGGCGCGCACCAGGCCGTCGATGCCGCGCAGGGAGTGACCCTTGCCGATGTGCTGCCACTGGGGAAGGAACTGCGCGAGCGCGGCCGGCGGTACCGGCTCCAGCTCATGGCGCAGGGCGGCCAGGGAGCGGCGGCGCAGGCGGCGCAGCACGGCCGCGTCGCACCACTCCTGGCCGATCCCGGCCGGATGGAACTCGCCCTGGACGATCCGGCCCGCCGCGGCCAGCCGCTGGAGGGCGCCCTCGGTGACGGCCACACCCAGGCCGAAGCGGGCCGCCGCCGTGGTCGAGGTGAACGGGCCGTGGGTGCGGGCGAAGCGCGTGATGAGGTCGCCGAGCGGGTCCTTGACGGGCTCCATGAAGGCTTCCGGGACGCCGACCGGCAGGGCGGTGCCCAGTGCGTCGCGCAGCCGGCCCGCGTCCTCGATCGCCGCCCAGTGGTCGCTGCCCGCGATCCGGACCCGGATGGCGCGGCGGGCGCCGGCCAGTTCCTGAGCCCATTGCGGTTCGGCGCCCCGCTCGGCCAGTTCCGCGTCCGTGAGCGGGCCGAGGAGGCGGAGGATGTCCGCGACGCCTTCGGCGTCCTTGACGCGGCGGTCCTCGGTGAGCCACTGAAGCTCGCGCTCCAGCTCCGTCAGCACCTCCGCGTCGAGCAGTTCCCGCAGCTCCGCCTGGCCCAGCAGCTCGGCCAGCAGCCGTGAGTCCAGCGACAGGGCCGCGGCGCGGCGCTCGGCGAGCGGTGAGTCCCCCTCGTACAGGAACTGGGCGACGTAGCCGAAGAGGAGCGAGCGCGCGAAGGGGGACGGCTCGGGAGTGGTGACCTCGACGAGGCGCACCTTGCGGGACTCCAGGTCGCCCATCAGCTCGACGAGTCCGGGGAGGTCGAAAACGTCCTGGAGGCACTCGCGGACCGCTTCCAGGACGATCGGGAACGAGCCGAACTCGCTCGCCACCTGCAGCAGCTGGGAGGCGCGCTGGCGCTGCTGCCACAGCGGCGTGCGCTTGCCCGGGTTGCGGCGCGGCAGCAGCAGCGCGCGGGCGGCGCACTCGCGGAACCGGGACGCGAACAGGGCCGAGCTGCCCACCTGGTCGGTGACGACCTGGTCGACCTCGCCCTTGTCGAAGACCACGTCCGCCGCGCCGACCGGTGCCTGCTCGGCGTCGTACTCCCGGCCCATCTTGACCGGCTCCTGGTCGAGCAGGTCCAGGCCCATGAGGTCGGCGTCCGGCAGGCGCAGCACGATGCCGTCGTCGGCGTGCATGACCTGCGCGTCCATGCCGTACCGTTCGGAGAGCTTCGCGCCGAGCGCGAGGGCCCAGGGGGCGTGCACCTGGGCGCCGAAGGGGGAGTGCACGACCACGCGCCAGTCGCCGAGCTCGTCGCGGAAGCGCTCCACGACGATCGTCCGGTCGTCCGGGACGTGTCCGCAGGCCTCGCGCTGCTCGTCCAGGTACGAGAGCACGTTGTCCGCCGCCCAGGCGTCCAGCCCCGCGGCGAGGAGGCGGAGCCGGGCGTCGTCCTTGGACAGCGAGCCGACCTCGCGCAGGAACGCGCCCACCGCCCGGCCCAGTTCCAGCGGGCGGCCCAGCTGGTCGCCCTTCCAGAAGGGCAGCCGGCCCGGTACGCCCGGGGCCGGGGAGACCAGGACGCGGTCGCGGGTGATGTCCTCGATGCGCCAGGAACTCGTGCCGAGCGTGAAGACGTCGCCGACGCGGGACTCGTAGACCATCTCCTCGTCGAGTTCGCCGACCCGGCCGCCGCCCTTCTTGGGGTCGGCGCCCGCGAGGAAGACGCCGAAGAGACCGCGGTCGGGGATCGTGCCCCCGGAGGTGACGGCGAGGCGCTGTGCGCCGGGGCGGCCCGTGATCTCGCCGGTGACGCGGTCCCACACCACGCGCGGGCGCAGCTCGGCGAAGGCGTCGGACGGGTAGCGGCCGGCCAGCATGTCGAGGACCGCCGTGAAGGCGGACTCGGGGAGCGAGGCGAAGGGGGCGGCCCGTCGGACGGCGGCGAGGAGGTCGTCGAACTGCCAGGTGTCCATGGCCGTCATGGCGACGATCTGCTGGGCCAGGACGTCCAACGGGTTGGCGGGGACCTTGAGGGACTCGATGGCGCCGGTCCGCATGCGTTCGGTGACCACCGCCGCCTGGACCAGGTCACCGCGGTACTTGGGGAAGACCACGCCGGTGGAGACCGCTCCCACCTGGTGGCCCGCCCGGCCCACGCGTTGCAGCCCGGAGGCCACCGAGGGGGGTGATTCGACCTGGACCACCAGGTCGACCGCGCCCATGTCGATGCCCAGTTCGAGACTGGACGTGGCCACGACCGCGGGGAGGCGGCCCGCCTTGAGGTCCTCCTCGACCAGGGCACGCTGCTCCTTGGACACCGAGCCGTGGTGGGCGCGGGCGATGACCTGTGGCGCGCCCTGGGCGGCCCCCGAGCCGCCCATGAGCTCGGCGGGGGAGTGGTGCTCGTCGAGGGTCTCGCCCGTGGCTCGCTCGTACGCGATCTCGTTCAGGCGGTTGCACAGGCGCTCCGCGAGGCGGCGGGAGTTCGCGAAGACGATCGTGGAGCGGTGGGACTGGACGAGGTCGGCGATCCGCTCCTCCACATGCGGCCAGATCGACGGGCGCTCGGCACCCTCCGAGCCGTCCGCCACCGGGGAGCCGCCCAGCTCGCCCAGGTCCTCGACCGGGACGACCACGGACAGGTCGAACTCCTTGCCCGACTCGGGCTGGACGATCTCCACCTTGCGGCGGGGCGAGAGGAAACGGGCCACCTCGTCGACCGGGCGGACCGTCGCGGAGAGACCGATGCGGCGGGCGGGCTTCGGAAGGAGGTCGTCCAGCCGCTCCAGGGAGAGCGCGAGGTGGGCGCCGCGCTTGGTGCCCGCGACCGCGTGCACCTCGTCGAGGATCACCGTTTCCACGCCGGTCAGCGCCTCGCGCGTGGCCGAGGTCAGCATGAGGAACAGTGATTCGGGGGTGGTGATCAGGATGTCCGGCGGGCGGGTGGACAGGGCGCGGCGCTCGGCGGCGGGGGTGTCGCCCGAGCGGATGCCCACCTTGACCTCGGGCTCGGGCAGACCCATCCGTACGGACTCCTGGCGGATGCCGGTCAGGGGGCTGCGGAGGTTGCGCTCGACGTCCACGGCCAGGGCCTTCAGGGGGGAGATGTACAGGACCCGGCAGCGCTTCCTGGGGTCGGCGGGATGAGGCGTCGAGGCGAGCTGGTCCAGGGCGGCGAGGAAGGCGGCCAGGGTCTTGCCGGAACCGGTGGGGGCGACGACCAGTACGTCCGAGCCCTGGTGAATGGCCTGCCATGCGCCAGCCTGGGCGGTGGTGGGCGCGGAGAAGGCGCCCGTGAACCAGGCGCGGGTCGCGGGGGAGAAGGTGTCCAGGGCTCGGTGTGTGTTGCTGGCCATGCGTCCATCGTGCACCTCGCCACTGACAACGGGTGTCTGCGCCGGTCGGGCCGGGGTGCCTGCTCGCCGGTGGTGGGTGCGGGTACGTGGGGCTTGCCGCCGTGCGTTCGGAGCGCCGGACAATGGGCGGATGAGTGAGCGTGCGCGGCATTGGCAGTACGACGAGCTGCCCGGGGTGGATCTGCTGCGGGCCCGGTATGTGCGGAAGACGTTCGTGCGGCACACGCACGAGAACTTCGTGATCGCGGCCATCGCCGACGGGGTGGAGGTGTTTCACCACGGTGGGGGCGATCAGTACGCGGGGGCCGGGGCTCTCGCGCTGGTGAATCCGGATACTCCGCACACCGGGCGGGCCGGTGTGCCCGAGGGGTGGCGGTACGGGGCCGTGTATCCGTCCGTCGATGTGGTGGCGGAGATCGCGGCCGAGACCACGGCGCTGCGGGGGACACCGGGGTTCATCAGCCCGGTAGTGGATGATCCGTATGCCGCCGGGCTGGTGCATCAGGTGCTGCGGGCCGCCGACGAGGGCAATGCGTTGGCCGCGGACACGCTGCTGCGGGTCGCCGTGACCAGGTTGCTGCGGCTGAACGGTGGACCCGTGCCGCGGCGGGAGGTGCGGACGGCCGGGGCCCGGATCGCCGCACGCGCGCGTGCGGTGCTGGAGGAGCAGATGGCGCGGCCGCCGAGCCTGGAGCGGTTGGCGGCTGAGCTCGGGACCAGTCCGTTCGCGTTGCTACGGGCCTTTCGGGGTGCCTACGGGATGCCGCCGCACACGTGGCTCACGGATGCGCGGGTACGGCGGGCGCGGCGGCTGTTGGACCTGGGGACGGCGCCCTCGGAGGTCGCCGTCGCCGTTGGGTTCACCGATCAGCCGCATCTCAACCGGCACTTCAGCCGGATGGTCGGGGTGCCTCCGGGGGCCTACCAGCGGGAGCGCAAGAACGTACAAGACCTGCGGTAGCGGCTCCTCGTAGCGTGCGGGGCGTGACAGAACGGACAGCTTTCAGAGATACAGAGACCGGTGGAAAGGCGGACCGTGCGGTCGTGCGGGACGCCCTGGGCGTCGGGGTGGCCGTCGGGCTCTCCGGGTTCGCCTTCGGGGTGACGTCGGCCGGCAGCGGACTCACGCTGATGCAGACGTGCGCGCTCAGTCTGCTGGTGTTCACGGGGGCGTCCCAGTTCGCCCTGGTGGGAGCCCTCGCGGCCGGTGGCGGCCCGTTCACGGCGGCTGCCGGGGCCTTCTTCCTGGGCGTGCGGAACGCCTTCTACGGCCTGCGTCTGTCGCAGTTGCTGGCCCTCCCGCGCGCGGTGCGGCCGTTCGCCGCCCAGTGGGTGATCGACGAGACGGCCGCCGTCGCCCTGGCGCAGCCCACGCGGCGCGCGGCGCGGATCGGGTTCTTTGTGACCGGGCTGAGCCTGTACGTGCTGTGGAACCTCACCACGCTGCTCGGTGCCCTGGGCGCCGGAGCCATCGGGGACACCGGCGCGTGGGGGCTGGACGCCGCGGGGCCCGCGGTGTTCCTGGCGCTGCTCGCGCCCATGCTGAAGACCGGCACCGAGCGGGCCGTCGCCGGGCTCGCCGTGCTGCTGGGGCTCGGGCTGCTGCCCGTGCTGCCCGCCGGTGTGCCGGTGCTGATGGCCGCGCTGGCCGCGCCGGTCGTGCTCTGGGCGGACGGCCGGCGCAAGGGACGGGGGATTGAAGGGTGAACGTCTGGATCGCGATCGGTGTGACCGTCCTCGGGTGCTACGCCGTCAAGCTGGCCGGGCTGCTGGTGCCCGCCGGGGCTCTTGAGCGGCCCGTGGTGAAGCGCCTTGCCGCGTTGCTGCCCGTGGCTCTGCTGGCGGCCCTCACGGCCGAGCAGACCTTCGCCGACGGGCAGGTGCTGGTCCTGGACGCGCGGGCCGCCGGGCTCGGAGCCGCGGCGGTGGCGCTGGTGCTGCGCGCCCCGTTCCTGCTCGTCGTCGCGGCGGCCGTGCTGGTGACCGCGGGCGTGCGGGCCATGGGCGTGGGGTGATCAGCCGACGGGGCGACCGTGGGACCGGAGCGTGCGCAGGGCCTCGACCGTCACCACGGGGCGGGCCTCCAGGGCGGGCGCCGGGGCCCACTGACGCCATCGGACGGGCCAGCCGCCGTCCTCCTGCTGCTGGGCCGCGAGGTGGTCCAGGGCGCGCGCCATCTCGTCGTCGGTGAACCACGCGCGCGCGAGCGACTGCGGGGTCCTCGCGTAGTCGTACGGGAAGTGGTGCTCCCCCGGGGCGTAGCCGGGGGAGACCGGATACGTGCCCAGGTCGTCGGGATCCCGGACCGCGAGGCGGTGTGCGCGTACGAGGCGGCCCAGGCGGTCGGCGGCCGCCTCCGCGCGCGGGCGGTCCGGGGCGGAGTCGAGGAACGCCACGGCGGCCTCGATCTCGTACGGGTGGGACTCCTCCAGGGACTCGACCGCCTGCCAGCAGAAGTCCGTGGCCCGGAACAGCCAGGCGTGCCACACCTCGTTGCGGTGCAGCAGCCCCACCACCGGCCCGGTGGCCAGGAGAGCGCTGGGCGGGTCGTCCACGACCGGCACGAAGGGGGCCGTCGGGTAGCCGTGCTGGCTCGGGTGGATCGCCGGGAGGGCGCCGTCCGCCGTGGAGACGGACGTCAGGTAGCGGCACATGCGTTCCACGCGCTGTCCGGCGCAGCGTCCCACGGCGTCCAGGACGCGCAGGGCGTGGGCGGTGTGCAGCGGCTGGCTGACCGGGCCGCGCAGATCGGGCTCCAGCGCGTGGCCGTACCCGCCGTCCTCGTTGCGGTAGGCGTCCAGGGCGGTCTCCACCGGGTCGGCGGCGCCGCCCCGGAAGTGGTGGGCGAAGAGGTGCTGCTCGAGCACGCGCGCGGTGAGCCAGACGAAGCGTTCCGCGCGTGCCACGGGGGTGTGCGGCGGGGGCGACGGGGGGAGTGGGGGAGCTCCTGTTTCGGCCATGGGTCAGACGGTAGGGCGGAATACGGTGCCGGCAGGCGGTCCCGGCTCAGGCCCACCCCCACGGGCGGGATACTGGAGTCATGCGGTTGACGGTCTTCTGGCAGCGGATGGCGGAGCACTTCGGTCCGGGCTACGCCGACACCTTCGCGCGCGACCACGTGATGTCGGACCTCGGCGGGCGCACCGTGCAGGAGGCCCTCGACGCCGGCTGGGACGCCAAGGAGGTCTGGCAGGTGGTGTGCGCGGTGATGGACGTGCCGAGGGAGAAGCGTTGACCCGTCGTGGAGACCGCTGACCGGCGGCCCACGAAGATCGCAGGCGGGCAGACGGCTGTCGGTGCCGTGGGCGAGACTTGGTGCGTGGCACGCACTGACGAGACCGGGCAGGAAGCCCAGCAGTCCTCCCCGTTCGGCACGACACCGCCTGCCCCGCCCCCCGTCGGCGGGGCCGCAGGACCGAACGGCCGTATGCCGCGCTGGCTGCCGCGCGCCCTGGTGCTCGCACTCGCCCTCGTCGCCGTCTTCCAGCTGGGCAGTTGGGCCTTCCACCAGCTCACCGGCCTGCTGATCAACATCCTCATCGCGTTCTTCCTGGCGCTCGCCATCGAACCGGCGGTGAGCTGGATGGCCT